>NZ_JBBKBR010000004.1:0-190312 GCF_037890265.1 Streptococcus sp. HCA-5024 | reverse complement strand
GGCTGAAATTTTAGCTTTTGCTGGTTGAGGAGCCGTATAAGTATTTGAGAAGGTTTTATTTTCTGGATAAGCCACATCTGCTTTTAGGTTGTCTCCATCTTTTGTTACCTTAACGGTTACTTGTTTTTCGGCTGTATCGTATGTGATACCTGGGGTAGTCCCTTTGACCTCTTTCACAGTGTAAGTATGTTCACCTTCTGCTGTGTAAGAAATCGCATCAAAGGTTACTTTACCAGATTTGTTGGTAACAGTTTGAAGCTTGTTAGCTCCTTCGTACAATTCAAAACTAAATTCGCCATCTACCAAGTCACGACCTGTCAACTCTTTCGTCAACTCAATTGTTGCAGTTGTTGCGTTTGGTGTGAAGGCATTGGTAAAGGTTTTGTTTTCTGGATAGACGACTTCTGCCTTCAAGGCATCTCCATCACGAGTGACTTTAACAGTTACTTGTTTTTCAGAAGCATCGTAAGCAATAGTGGCATTGTCGCCCTTCACTTCCTTCACAGTGTAAGTGTGTTCACCTTCTTCAGTGTACTCAATCGGTGCAAATGTAATTTTCCCGCTTTTGTTAGTAGTTGTTTGAAGTTTATTTTCGCCTTCGTACAATTCAAAATTGAATTCACCGTCTTGGAGTGGCCGACCTGTAAGAATTTTATCCAATTCGATAGTTGCTTGGGTTTTTTTCGGCTTCTCTTTCTTGTCTACAATGGTTTTGCTAACAGGTTTCGTTGGTGTTTTAAATTCACCAGCTTCAACAACAGTATCTGCTGCCAAGTCATAACCTTCTGGAGCTGAAATTTCTTTGATGATATATTTATCGCGTAAGATGTTCTTAACAGTAAATTCACCATTCGCATCTGATTCGAATTCACCAATAACTTGACCAGTTGCCTGACGAACAACTTGGAATTTTGCACCTTTAAGAGGGCCGTTTTGTTCGTCTACCTTAGTAACTTTGATACTAAATTCGTAACCAATCCCTTCACCACCGGCAATTTGGATTTTCACTGTACTGTTTGATGCGTATTCATCCTTATTGCTTCCCTTAATAGTAGCTTGGTTAAGAATTTTTTCACCATCAACAACAGTATAGTTCACATCTGCCGAATATTCAATTGCAAATTGGTCGTCTGCAGTAATGTTACCTAGATTGATCGTAAATGAATTTCCATTAATATTCACTTTATAGTTAGCGGTAACATCTTTTGCGTTCTTGAGTACCCATTTACCATTGGTATATTCCCAAGTTCCTTTTTTAATCTTGAAGCTTCCTTGTTTGTATGTGATACCTGCTGATTTCAAGGTATCTGTAACAACAGCATCGTTGATAACTTCGTTGGTTCTATTTACAGAAATTCGGAAGCCAAGCTCTTTGTTGCCTGCTTCGCTCCAACCTGATTTAATGATAGAGTAGCGGTATCCTCCACCAATTGTTCCACTTGTAACTTTACCAGTGAATTTCTCCTTATCATTTACAGAGACTTTAACCGGAACTTCTCCATCATTTGGAAATTTCACTTTATTGACTTGAGCATAGAAGAAGAATGAACCGGATACATCGTCTTTTGTTTCTACATATTTTGTAAAGGTCAAGATAATTTTACCAGTAGCTGCATCAACTTTTGCCTTGGCAACCAAGTTATCACTTGGATCTTTAATCTCAAAATCCTGTGATTTGATATCAATTGGTGAGTCGATTTTAACCTCTGTTGTGTCTCCGGCTTTGACTGTTCCTCTTTTCCCGATAGCAAATTTTGCATTCAGACGGAAAGTGTCAAATCGTCCAACCGGTCCTGTCAAAGCCTCACCTTGATCATTTTGAATCTTAACTTCCGTAATCACATCGACTTTTTTAGACGTTTCCGCCTGTACAGTTTTAGAAAAAAGTGTCAATGACACAATCAATAATGAAAGCATTATTGATAAATATATTGCTAACTTTTTCATTTTATCTCCCCTTATATTCATAATAATAAGCGAAACTATTATATCAAAAATTAGTAGTATTGCAAGTAAAAGATTGTACTTTTTTCACTTGATTTCCCTGCCAAATGAATTTTTTTCACAAAACAATTTACAGTCATACAGGTTTTTTTACCTATAATATGTTAAAATAGAGAGAAGAATAGAATCGTCCTTCAAGGCACACATTAGGCCGTTTCGAAGGCGCAAGCGCTAGATTCCTAGCCTTGTTGAAAAAATAGACATAGAAATGGAAGATACAATGGAAAAACAAACCGTTGCAGTATTGGGTCCTGGTTCATGGGGAACAGCCCTTTCACAAGTCCTCAATGATAACGGCCATGAAGTCCGTCTCTGGGGAAATATCCAAGAACAAATCGATGAAATCAATACCGCTCATACCAATCAACGCTATTTCAAAGACATCGTTATTAGCGATCAAATTACCGCTACGACCGATCTGAAAGCAGCTTTGGACGGCGTGGATGCTATCCTTTTTGTCGTTCCTACCAAGGTGACCCGCTTGGTCGCTAAACAAGTCGCTGAAACACTGGATCACCCTGTCACAGTCATGCACGCTTCTAAAGGGCTAGAACCTGGTACACACGATCGGATTTCTCAAATCCTTGAAGAAGAAATTCCTGCTTCTCTTCGCAGTGAAGTAGTGGTCGTTTCTGGACCAAGTCATGCAGAGGAGACCATTGTACGGGACATCACCCTCATTACAGCAGCCTCAAAAGATTTAGAAGCTGCACGCTATGTTCAAGAACTCTTTAGCAATCACTACTTCCGCCTCTATACCAATACAGATGTCATCGGAGTGGAAACTGCTGGAGCCTTGAAAAATATCATCGCGGTCGGAGCTGGAGCCCTGCACGGTCTTGGTTATGGGGACAATGCCAAAGCAGCTATCATCACGCGCGGTCTCGCTGAAATCACGCGCCTTGGCGTTAAGCTCGGAGCTAGCCCATTGACTTATAGCGGTTTATCTGGGGTCGGTGACTTGATCGTTACTGGTACTTCTGTCCACTCCCGCAACTGGCGAGCTGGGGATGCTCTCGGACGTGGCGAAAAATTGGAAGATATCGAAGCCAACATGGGTATGATCATTGAAGGGATCTCTACGACCAAAGTCGCCCACGAACTGGCCCAAGAATTGGATGTCTACATGCCGATTACACAAGCCATTTACCAAGTCATTTATGAAGGAAAAGATATTCGCGAAGCCATCCACCACATGATGAGCAATGAATTTAAAGAAGAAAATGAGTGGAAATAAGTCAACCACCCTAACATCAATCCTACCTTTTAGAAAGGAAACTATATGACTAAAGTTAGAAAAGCAGTCATTCCTGCGGCTGGTTTGGGGACACGCTTCCTCCCAGCTACCAAAGCTTTGGCAAAGGAAATGTTGCCAATCGTTGACAAACCTACGATCCAATTTATCGTAGAAGAGGCTCTGAAATCTGGGATTGAGGAAATCCTTGTCGTAACAGGGAAGGCTAAACGTTCGATCGAAGACCATTTCGATTCTAACTTCGAATTGGAATACAACCTCGAGCAAAAAGGCAAGACTGACTTACTCAAGTTGGTCAATGATACAACAGCGATCAATCTTCATTTCATCCGCCAAAGTCACCCTCGAGGTTTAGGGGACGCTGTTCTTCAGGCAAAGGCATTTGTTGGAAATGAGCCTTTTGTCGTTATGTTGGGAGATGATCTCATGGACATCACTAATGATGATGCCTTGCCATTGACCAAACAATTGATGAACGACTACGATGAAACCCATGCGTCCACTATCGCTGTGATGGAAGTCCCTCACGAAGAGGTTTCTTCTTACGGTGTGATCGCACCTCAAGGCGAAGGCATTAACGGTCTTTATAGCGTTGAAACTTTTGTCGAAAAACCAAACCCAGAGGACGCTCCAAGTGATCTCGCTATTATCGGACGCTACCTCTTGACTCCTGAAATCTTTGATATTCTTGCAAATCAAGAACCAGGCGCTGGCAATGAAATTCAATTGACAGATGCAATCGATACCCTCAATAAGACCCAACGAGTTTTTGCCCGTGAATTTAAAGGCCAACGCTACGATGTGGGTGATAAATTCGGCTTCATGAAAACTTCGATCGACTATGCCTTGAAACACCCTCAAGTCAAAGATGACCTCAAACAATATATTATCGACCTTGGAAAAAAATTAGAAGCATCTGAACAAACTGCAGACTAATCATTCTCAAATCTAAAGAATACAAAAGAGACTGGCCATATCATGTAAGAGCTTTGCTGCCTTACAATGGTCAGTCTTTTTTTATAAAAAAGAGGCTGGATAAAAATCCGGCCTCTTTTGTTTCATTGGACTTGGTCCAATTTACTTTTTATTCTTATTGTTTAAGGATGAACATTGTAAGAATAATTTGTATTTGGGAAAGTTTCAATTTCGCCTGGATTGAAATTAGAACCAAAGCGATTATTGTTGTTTACACTGTTTCCTACTACAGGAGCTTCAACCGGAGATTGAACTTTTTCTTCTGGCTTCACAGGCGTTTCTACTTTCGAAGATACAGCTGGTTGTTTATCCTTGTTAGCAGCATAGCCAAAGCGATTATTTGGATTTCCTTCTGCATTTGCTGGAATGTCTTTATTGGAAGGTGTTGCTACATAATCTGGAGCCGGAATTTTAATTTTGTTCACATCTTCATTGATTTGTGGTTTTTCTGGAACTTTTGGTGTATCTGGTTTCTTAGGTTCTTCAGGATCTTTATAATTATCTGGTTGAGAAGCACGATATGGATCAGATTTACGTCCAGCTGCCTCTAATTGTTTTTCCATTAATTTTTCATAATCTTTGAAGTGTTGGAAAAGACGATCAGACAATTCCAGTGCATCTTTTGTTACCTTATCTTCGGCAGCTTTTGCAGCTTCAGGTTGATCTTTCAATGAATAATATTCAATATCTTTCTTTTCTTGATCAACAATAAATTGTTTTTCAAGAGCTTTCCAGTGATCTTGGACTGATTTTCCAAAGACATCTTGGTTATTGATCGCCATATTGTCAATGTGCCATACTGTCCAATACCATGAATTTGGATCATAAGTTGCTGTTTGAGGTTTGAAGGCTTCGTAAGTATCTTTTAGATTACCATAGAATGGAACATAAGGAGTGTTTCGAGATGGCCCCATACCAAGCCATAAAGTACCACCAAATGATTTTGGAAGTTTTGGATTGATTTGGTAGACATGGGCATCGATAACGTTTTCGTTTCCTAAAGCATACTTGTATTGGTCTTTACGAACAGCATCATTGCTACCATTATCCCCTTGTTTCTTGACACCAATTTGATCGTCTGGAACAAAACGACCATTCAAATGTTCAAAACGGTTGCGTTGGAGAGCAAAGGCATCTTCCAAAGTAAATTTCTTGTTTGGATCTGTTGGTGAGCGGAAGAGTTCGTATTCATCATCTTCATAAGTCACTTTTGATTTTGGATCCAAAAGAGTGATTCCTGCGTAAGTACGTGAACGGTCTCCTTCAGCATATTTTTCTGGTCCATAAGATTTAGCAATATGGAAGTTACCGTCTTTATCTGTCTTGTAGTTACCAGATTCTTTGGCTACTTTTTCAACATCTTTCGAAGCGATCACATTTTCCTTGTCATTCAAATCCACATGACCAAGGTAGTAGGTATTTGCAAAGACTGCATATTTGTCTTCTGGGACTTTTACCGCTACATATTGGTGACCAGAAAGAATTTCCATATACCAAGTTTCTTTTTGGTCTGCAAAAACGACAACATTCCCTTCTGCTGATCCTTTTTCTTCAATGACTTTAGCTAGGAATTCAACTCCTTCACGAGCAGACTTAACGCGTGGTAAAACCACGTCCAACATAGCAGCTTCTGGAATTCCCTTTTCTGTCAATGGGTCAGTCTTCAAGACTTTTTTATTTGGAATTGCTGTAACAGTTGAGGTCATAGAGACGCCGGCTTCGTTAAATCCATGTTCACCAAAGGCACCGTTACTACCATCTCCACGAGCAGAGTCATAAGTCGCTGTGTATTTCATTTCACTGGCAGCATGTGGATAGGTAAAACCATTGGATTCGTCTTCCAGTTGATCCCCTTCCTTATAGTTCTTCGCATCAACAACCACAAAGTTTTTGTTGTGCTTTCCACCATTTGGATAGTAAGGGTAATCTTCTGTCCGACCAAAGAGAGTGGTCCCATCCTTGGTCAATTGGCGACCAATGATAAAACCGCAACAGGCTTGAACAGCTTGAATTGGTAGGAGTAAGAGTGTCATCGCTACCAATGAGAGTTTTAACAACCATTTTTTCATGGCAAATCTCCTTTGTTTTTGCACTACTTTTGACAAAATAGCACTATTTTTGATTTTTATATCTCCAGTTTACACCTTTCTCAACCCTTTTGCAAACGCTTTCTAATTTGCATTTTTATACCTTTTTACCCATGATTGCCTTCTCTATGGACCTAGCAATAGAGGGCTCACTTGACTTCTGCAAACATATTATAATAAATATATACAATTCTTTGCATTTCAAACAATTTTCTGTTAATTTACGATTGTGCTACATTTTTTAGGAAAAAAAAGGAGGCTGGGACAAAAGTCCTAGCCTCTCAATTATTTTTGGATTGTCGAGCAAGACGCAGTGGTTGAGTGGGCTCTACTACGCTGATTTCATCAGCTTTTACAGCCCTACTCAACTGTGCGGAGCTGGGACGACGAAATCGAATTCTAACGAATTACCGATTTCTGTCCCACTCTCTCTTAAAATAGAGTCAAGATTTTACCTAAGAAATAAAGTAAAAGTAAGAGATAAGATAGGGCTGCACTCATCTGATAGGTTCGGTTCATAAAGCGAGCTTCCCCTCTTACTGGAAAGACATAAGCCAACATGACCCCAGCTACTAAGCCACCGATGTGCCCCGCCATACTAATTCCTGGCATGAAGCTAAAGATCAAATTGACCACAATCAAGCTGGTATAGGACTGACTCAAGTGGCGAATATAGGGACTTTGGACAATAAAGCGCAAAGCACCAATGGTCCCAAACAGTCCAAACAGTGCTGTAGAAGCTCCTGCTGCAATCACATCTGGCGTAAAAATAGCAACAAAGACATTGCCCATCATGCCTGATAAGAGATAAAGAGCTAAGAAAGCCTTCGATCCAAAGAGATCTTCTGACAAACGTCCCAAGTAATAGAGAGTGATCATATTGAGCACAAAATGTTCTAGGCCGATATGAACAAATGTCGCTGTCACGATTCGCCATAACTGGCTAGGATCGACTTTCACAACCTCTCCAATAATACCACCGCTATAGTAAACAGCAGCACCCGTTTGGTAGTCACTTCCAAATCGGATAAACATGGAAAGAAAGACTGCTATTGTGACGAGCAACAAGAGGCTGGTCACAGGATAACGACGATCAAAGAGTAACTTCATAGACTAGCACCTCCTGAACTGCCTGATCAAAAGCATCTGGCTGGAACTCCTTCTGCTGGATGGAATAAATCGTACTAACCGTTTTTCCAGTAAAATCTTCCAAATAACGATCATAATAGCCACCACCATAGCCAATTCGGTAGCCTTTTGACTGGAAGACCACGCCTGGTACATGGATCAGATCAATCTCTGACTGATCCACAAGCTTCCCTTTTTCATTGGGCTCCAGCAAACCAAAGCGTGTCTTTGCCAAAATATCAGGATCGTATTCCACAAATTCCATTCGCCCTTGTGGATAGGTACGGGGAACACAGACGCGTTTCCCAAGTTGAAGAGCTGCTTGGATCAAGCCAGCTGTGGAAACTTCATGGTCAAAAGACAGATAGGTCGCAAGGGTCTTTGCCTCTTGAAAAGCTGGTAGCTCCAAGAGGCGCTGAGTCAGCTCTTCATCTGCTTGAGTTTTCACGGATTCTGGCAACTGTTTCATGGCTGCAATGGTTTCTTTTCGTAGTATTTTCTTCATTCCCTACTCCTTTTGTCTAGCTTTTATTGTAACATTTTTTAGAAAAGATCCGAACAGTTTTTACACGACAAAGAAAAAATCCAACTCCAGACGGAGTTGAATCATTCCTTTATTGGTTGGCTTTCATTTTCAAAAATTTACCAATGTTTTCCACAGCAAAGGGAAGGGCTGCTTCATTTGGGCTCATCTTCGGATGGTGCAAGGCATATGAGGTATCAATACCCAGCCAGAACATGACACCCGGGACCTTGCTCAAGAGAAAGCCGAAGTCTTCTCCTGTCATCGCAGGCAGAATATCAATCAGGTTCACGCCTTCCTCAGCTGTGAAAAAGTCCATGAGTTCGTTGGCCAATTCTGGTTGGTTTTCCACAGGCAGGTAGCCTCCTTGCTTGAGTTCCAGGTCCAATTTCACATCAAAGGCTGCTGCAACTCCTTCTGCAATGGCTTTGACCCGTTTTTGAGTCAGAAGGTTCATCTCCATGGTCAAGGTCCGAATGGTCCCATGAAGGAAGGCTGTCTCAGCGATCACATTATTGGTTGTTCCTGCATGCATGGAACCAAAGGTCACCACAGCCCCTTCAATTGGATCGACATTTCGACTCACGACCGATTGGACTTGGGTAATAAAGTAAGAGGCTGCTACAAGAGCGTCATTGGCCTCATGTGGAAAGGCAGCATGCCCTCCCTTACCTGTAAAGGTAATCTTGACTTCACAGGTCCCCGCAAAAAGGGTACCCGTATTGGTCGCAATGTCTCCCACCTTCAAATCAGGGCGCACATGCAGACCATAAAATTCATCAGGGAGCCAGTCGCCAAAAGCATTGTCCTTATACATGAGCATCCCACCAGCTTCGTTTTCTTCAGCTGGTTGGAAGAGAAAGAGCAGGTTATTTTTGGGTTGCACTTGAACCAGTTGATCCAAAAGCCCAAGGGCTGTCGTCATGTGCATATCATGACCACAAGCATGCATCCGTCCTTCGTGCTTAGAGGCAAAATCAAGGCCCGTTTGTTCCACAATCGGTAAGCCATCGATATCTGTCCGCCAACCAATAGTTTTTTCAGGAGCAGACCCATGGAGATAAACCAGGATCCCGGTCCGCCAAGTCCGTTGCTCGACAAAGTCCTTGCCCGCTGTGATCTCTACGATTCGCTCTAAGAGGTAGGCTTGGGTTTCAAATTCTTCCAAGCCAATTTCAGGGATTTGGTGCAAATCCCTTCTGATTTTGATTAAATCCAATGTCATCGTCGTCTTCTTTCTATTAGAATAGAGGCCTTGCGGCCTCTACTATCAATATGTTACAAATTACGCAAGGCGTCTTCGAGTGCTGTTTTTTGTTGTGTTTTTTCATCAATTTCCTTGATGATGCGAGCTGGGACACCAGCTACAACCACATTTTCAGGGACATCTTGAGTAACGATAGCGCCAGCGGCAACGACTGAACCGTTCCCTACTTGAACCCCTTCAATCACAACTGCATTGGCACCGACCAAGACATTATCACCGATCCGAACAGGCTCAGCAGAAGCTGGCTCAATGACACCTGCAAGAACGGCACCTGCACCGATGTGGCTGTTTTTACCAACTGTTGCACGACCTCCAAGGATAGCCCCCATATCAATCATGGTTCCTGCACCGATTTCAGCACCAATATTGATGACAGCACCCATCATCACGACAGCATTGTCTTCGATGGTCACTTGGTCACGGATAATAGCACCTGGTTCAATACGTGCATTTAGATAGCGCTTATCCAGCAAGGGAACAGCTGAATTACGGCCATCTTGTTCCACCACATAATCCTTGTTCTCTGTCAAGTTGGCAAGAAGGGGCTCGATATCTTTCCAGTCACCGAACAAAACATTGCCAAGCTTGGTAACAGAAGCAGGAACAGCTGTTGCCAATTCCCCTTCAAAGGTTACTTTCACATTTGTTTTCTTTTCTGCATTTCCAATAAAAGCGATAATTTCTTGTGCAGACATTTTTTGTGCTGTCATAAGATTCTCCATTCATTTCAATTAAAGGTATCCATATTATACCACAAACCCAAAGAGATGAACACCTAAGGCGACGTGGTTGTAGCCGAATCCTCCATGCCTGTCATTTCACTGATGGTGCGATTGCTTCCAAAGTGAATAATGACTGAGTGCGAATCAGAAAGTTTATAGTAAAAGATTAAGAAGGACTCTGAACTCATCATACTCGACCAAGAAACACGGCTAGGAATTCCGACTGTATTCACAAGATCTGCATAGCTGGTTCCTATTTTAATATTGGCAAAATCCTCTCTGTTCAAACTGCCATTTTTATTGGCTAATCGCTCACTGTTTAGGTTCTCAAAATCAAGAGAAGATAAACGGTCACCAACAATATTTGAAAGTAAAACTGTTACGGAAGAAGGAGATCCTTCCGACTGATAATCCAATTGTGTCATAAAAGGACTGACACCACCTTCTTGGTAGGTTTCTTCCCCACCACTAGCCTTGCCCAGTACAGCTACCACATCCTGCGGAGACAGATAAGTTGAAGAGGTACGGCCTTGATCCCCCTCACTTAAACCAGGAATCAGGGAAATCGCCTTCTCATAGGTCACTTGAAACTGAAATTCACCTTCCGGTGCAATCAAGGTACTCGTACCACTCTTCAAGGTTTCCTTTCTGGTTCCATAAGACCGGCCAGGACTTCCGTATTCACTAGTAGTAGAAGAAGGATGTTCCTCACTATGGATACCTCCTGAAGCTAGATAGGCAAATAATCCCAGCATGGCCAATAATCCAAAAAAGGCTGCCAGCGAAGACCCTCCACTATTAGAGGAAGGAGAGTAGGTTTTCGCCCTATCCGATTGGGAGTCTAGTACAGGTTGTCTTGGTTCTGAATGCCTGTTTCCACCTATTGAAGCAAGGTCAGCTTCTGAAATCAAGCGGCTTCCACCCTGGTGAGAGGAAGCTGCCTTGATGTCTGTCCGTTGATCGTCCAATGATGTCTCCTTTCTTATACCAACACCAATTTCTTGGCTTTTTTCTTGAATTCCATCACCACTTCTGGCTGCCCTGGCACCTGGTAAGTCGCGCGATAGCCCATTCCGCCATCTGGCATTTCCCCCCAGACCAAGCGTTGAGGATTTCCAAGTTGCTTAATGATCTGGGCGAATTCTGTACCTTTTTTCTCTTTTTCAGTAGTGATTTCTTTCTCACTGCTTGTCTTCTCTTTTGCGTCCAACAAATTCGTCGCATCCACCATCATCAAGCGATACCCCTGGTCTTTTTCCTGTTCAAACCACAAGGTCACACTTTTCTTACCCTGATCGGTTTGCTTAGCTGCATAAGTCAAGACGAGAACCATTTTATCTCCTTGATCTGTCTTTGTGTAGCGAACTTTTTGGGCTTTTCCCCATTCCGTCACAACTGTTTCCAAGCGGGTTCCTGGTTGCTGACTCTGCTTGAGACGAACTTTTAAATTCGCCACAGCTTCGATGGTCCATTTAAACTGTTTGATTTCTTGTTCCTTGCTGACCAAATTCTTGTAATCCTTTGGCTGGAAATGAGTCAGTGTTTGGTCCTCCTTGGTATCGGTTCCCTGCTCCTGCACCTGGATGCTTGCAATCGCAAGTAACAATCCTAAAACAAAACACAAAAACGGCAGCAAGAGCTCTTTTCGATTCTTTTTCATCCACTCGATCATCTGCTTCACCCCTTCTTCGTCAAACGATACTGACCACTATGGTCACGTTCAAAGGTTAAAGAGACCAGTCCATCTGTCACCTGATAAGACAGGGCTAGGACTTGCTTGTCCTTTTCAGAGGTCAAACTAAGAGAATTGGGAAGACCTGATTTTTTCAAGACATCTTCTACTGCTGTCCCCTTTTCCTTTTTTCCATCTAGTGTCTGATAGCCTGTAAAATCTGCCAGTTTTAAGTTCTTTTTGCTCTGATAGTGAGCCGACTTGGGCGCAAAGCCTTGAATCGAGCTCAAATAAAAGGTATCATCCTGCTTTTGAAATTCTATGGTATAAGGATGAATCCCCTGCACAGGAGTCCCATAGCCTAGCTGGACTTGCGTTCCAAAAGTCGTATCTTCTTGTGTAAAACTCGCTGCTTTTCCAATTTTTTTGACGAATGCAGATAAAGTCACCCAATTTTTTTGTGTCTTTCCTTCTCCCCTTGCAAGGTCCAATGACAACAAGTCTTCTAAAGCCGGCTCTTTGGAAGAAGACGCAACAAATTGCTGGCTGTCTTCTTGCATGCGAGACAAACTCAACAAGCGATCTTTGGGCAAGGTTTTCACTGGATGAATCATAAACACCAAGCAAACACCAACCACAAAAGCCAGCAAAGCAGTTGCAGCTTTTTGGAGGATCCGCTTATGATGTTCTATCCACTCTTTCATTTCTTCCATCCTTCATGCTCTTTCTATTCAAACTCTTTCTATTGTATAGAAAATTCGCGTATTTGTCTCGTCTTATCCCAAAAAAGAGGCGCTTGCCTCTTTCTTTTATTCAGTGATTTAATAGCTGTCTTTACTACTCAAGAGGAAATCTCCATTTTCTTGGCGAATAAAGGTCAAATCTACATAGTCCCCGTTTTTCTTTTGGAAGTCCATGACCAATTCTATCTCGTCTGAATCATCAGATGAACTCACCGTCAGATTGACTGCATCACCGTATTTTTCTAAAAGCTCTTTGTAAGAAGTTCCTCCAGCACCGGTCTTACTATTTCCAACTTTGAATCCATCTGCAAAGTTGTCCTCAACCGTAAGATTTTTCCCAAATTGATTAAACTCAAATTTGACAAGCTGTAATTCTTTTCCTTTCTTAGAGTAGGTCGCTTTGACCTCTTTATTATAAGAGTTATCATCCCAGAATAATTTCAATTCTCCATTATCAAATTGAACAGAACTAGCCTTTCCATAAGAGTCGACCATTTCCTCAGGAGTCTCCCCAGCATCACTTCCTGTTAAAAACTGAAGTTGCTCGATATCAGACTGTTTCCAGCTAAAATCAACTTCCGCGTCTTCTGCGGTCAATTGATCCAAATCGATATTGGAAGACGAACCAGACTGGTTACCTGACCAAGAAGTCTGCTTTCTAGATGATGACGTGCTAGGGCTAGCATGACCAATCAAATAACCACTGACTCCACCGATAAGAAGCCCAACTAAAATCCCAAGGGCAAAACGAATCGCCTTCTTGTCTGCAGTATCCATCGGTCTTCCAACAGGAGAAAGAGGAGCTTGTGGAATAGGTGTCTCAGGAACAGGCACTGTCTGCGGACCAATTGGTTCAGCTGCCATGTTTTGAGGAGTTTGAGGCGCAGGCTGGAATGGAGGGGTCGGTTGGGGATCAGCAGGCACTACTGCGTCTTCTTCAACAGTCGTTTTATCCACTTTTGGGAGCTCCACCGTTTCTGAAATAACTGGCTCTTTTACCTCTTCTTCCATTGCTTTCGTATCCGTCGCTGAAAGGCCACTAGCTTCTGGAACGACCAAGTCTTCGGCTTCTTCTTTTGGGACAAAGGCTGGCGCAGCCACATCAAATTGAGGCGCACCCTCTAAGGGCGTCTGTTTCATAAATTGTTCTTGATCTTTCTCGGACATTTCGAATTCTCCTTTTTATTCTTCTCTTCTACTATAACATAAAACCAAGCAAGGACCAACTCCTGTCTTGATAGACTAAAAAAGATCGGAGAGATATCCGACCTTTTAGACACTTATCTTAAAATTTCTTGCGAAAGGCGACAATCGCAATTAGATTACCGTATGATCGAGAAATATAACTAGATCGTATTTTTATAATTGATTCTAAGGGACAAAAATATAAATTTGTTTAGCAAGTAAAAAAACGACCTCTTGCGAGATCGTTTTGTCTATTGATTAAAGACGAGCGTTGAGTTCTGCTCCAAGTTCTTCAAATCCTGGTTTACCAAGAAGGGCAAACATATTTTTCTTGTAGGCTTCAACACCTGGTTGGTCAAATGGGTTGATCGCGTTCAAGTAACCTGAAAGGGCGATGGCCAATTCGAAGAAGTAGATGGCATAACCAAGAGTGAAGGCATCTTGCTCAGGAAGAGTTACGTACATGTTTGGTACATCACCGTCTGTGTGGGCAAGAAGAACACCGTCAGTTGCTTTTTTGTTTACGAAGTCAACGTCTTTTCCTTGGAGGTAACCAAGTCCATCAAGGTCTTCTTCCAATGTAGGGATGATCACGTTCTTACGTGGTTTATCCACACGGACAACTGTTTCAAACATGATACGAGTTCCTTCTTGGATAAATTGACCCAATGAGTGCAAGTCTGTTGAGAAGTTAGCTGAAGTTGGGTAAATACCTTTTTGGTCTTTTCCTTCTGTTCAGGCACCCCTTGTGGATCCATCTGCTGGGAATTCCCTTGCACTGACTGGCTAGTTTGATTGACTTGCCAATCAACCACTGCGTCATCTATTTTTTCTAATTTAGACCCAGAAGCCTGGACTTTTTGTCCAAGCTCTGAATCAATTTTTTAGACTTTTATTTTTCTAAATTGCTTGATTTTAAATTTTGTTATGGTCAAGCAGTTTCGAAAATCTGAATGGTAGAGTCCTTTTCAATTACTACTGCTTGGTCTGCTGCAACATGGAGAGTGCCCGGCAGGCTGCCCTCTTTTGAACCATCAAAAGAAATCGTGATATGGCCCAGTCCAGTTAAATTTTTTTCTACTACATTTCCTACGGCAGTAATCGAATATTCCTGACTATCTACCACCAGCTTTCCACCTTCTAGTATTGCACCTAGAAGATTTTTGTTATCGATTTTAAAACAATACTCTGCTAAGTCTTCCGGAGCTTCTTCTCCAAACAAAATGAGCATATTGGCATCTTGAATCATATTCTGAGCTTCAGGCCCCACTTGAATTACTTTAGCTTCAAAAATTTTCTTCATCTAATTCCTATTCATCCTTTCTCAAATCTGTCATAAACTTATGCTTATAGATAAGTTTAACATAATAGTTGCTATGTTTACGTGCATCTATCAAAAGTTTACTGATAAAGGCCAATACTAGCTATCCAAGCTACTAGCACCCGCGGAACACCATTGAGAAAGCGTGAATAAAGCACAGAAGGGACACCAACCTCAACTGTTTCAGCCTTGGCTTCAGATAGACCGAGTGCTACAGGAATGAAATCACAACCGTTTTGAGTGTTGATAGCAAATATAGCTGGCAGAGCCATTTGGGGCGGAATAGTCCCTTTGCCGATTTCAACTCCAATTAAGGTTCCAATAATCTGACTGATAACAGCTCCGGGGCCTAACAAAGGAGATAGGAATGGCAAGGAACAGATAAAGCCAATCAAAATGAGTCCCCAGATGTTCCCAGCTAGGGGAACCATTAATTTTGCCAGCCAATTTCCAACACCTGAACCTTGAATAACCCCAATCAGCAAGGAAACAAAGGCCATGAAAGGAATGATCGTGTTGAGCATTGTTTGGATGGCTTCACGAGCAGCCTGGTTGAAAGTCGCAACGACCTTCCCAGCGCCCATCCCAATTCTTGCTACAATACTTGTTTCAGCTTTTTGCTCTGTAATTTTTTTACTAGTATCGTAAGTTGGCTTTTCTGTTACCACAGTTGTCGCTTTTTCGTCTTCATTAGCAGCAGAAATTTGATTAAGGCCAACTGCTGACACATAGATTTCCTCGGTTATATATTGAGCTAGAGGCCCACTTTTCCCTGTAGCGACAATATTTATTGTAGGGATCCCCTTTTTAGGATAAATACCACAGCGAAGAGTACCGCCACAATCCACGATTGCTAAAGCAATTTCCTCATCTGGGATAGAAGTTTTAAACCCATTAACAGCTTCCATACCGGTCAAATCAGCAATTTTATCTACAATATCTGGCTTTTCTCCTCCGCCAGTGATATAGATGAATTTATGCTTAGCTTCACTAGGTGTAATGACCAAAGGTCCTCCGAAACCGCCATTTCCTTTAACAACTTTTATACTCTTATATGACATAATTTCACTCTTTCTATAAATCAAATGTTTTACTCAAGGTAACACCTTGCTGTTTTGCTACATAAGCAGTTGTAAAATCGGTCACCCAACCGCCTACAAAGTTCATGACAAGCCCAACAAGCATGTAACGAATGGCTAAGTCCATTTGACTTAAACCTAAAGTTTGAATTCCTGTTGCAATTCCCATCCATACAAACAATTCCCCAGGATTGATATGCGGAAATACACCATTTGAAGTGTGGCAGAACTGCATCTGAGCTGCTACAAAACTAGGTTTATAATATTCTGGTAAGAAACGTCCCATACTGATTGCCATCGGATTCCCCAGCATAAAGGCAGAAATGAAAGGTAAAATCATATACCGGCTAACAGGATTTTTGGCAGAAATCTTAGCCAGGGAATTGACCTTCTCTTCTCCCAAGAAAGCGATAAGGGTATTCATTGCAATCAATAGCATTAAGACAAGCGGTACAATATTTGTCATCCAGCTAATAAAGGTTTCTCCACCTAATTGGAAGAGTTTCATAAAACTCTCTGCAAAATTTGTAATGTGATTCATAAGGAACTCCCTTTCTTATTTTTTTTAAATAACTGTTTAATAGATAATTGTAAGTAATTCGCATAAAAGCCGAATCCCAGAAAAGAATCAGATGAACTTGTCTCTTTCTCAATACCTGCCTCATTCCAAAGATAGACTTTTCTAGCATCTTCTATGGCTGATTGCATCAACTTATTTTCTTTTCTCACAAGAGGATTATACTTGTCAAAATAATGGATGTCTTCTCCAACATAATCGTCCATATTTTGAAAACGTGCTAAGATTGTGACTCCTTGCATTTTGCTAGCTTTAAGAACCCGACCGTTTTCATCAACCGCGAACATGACAATCGTACCGGATTTGATTCTTCCGGACTTCCTGCCAATCGCTACGCGCCCCAGTCTTCGGAGCATCGTATAGGTCTTATTGAAGTCTTTGAGTTGCTGCCAGCCGAGGAACATTTGAAATATATAAGCTGCCATGACAAATACAGCGAAAATTATTAGCGAATTCATTAAAATACTCCTTTGCTCTTAGAAAATGATAGAAACTCTGTCTCTGTTTCTACAGCCCTCAATGCTTCTTTTAGAGAAGGCTCTCCTGCAATTCGAAAAATGTCGTCATACAATTCCAGCAATTCACTCTCCATTTTGCTTTCAATTTCTGAGGGAATGGCGACTAGAAAGATAAATTCAATCCAATCATCTCCTTTTTGATAAGGCTCTTCTAGCTTTCCAAACATTAAAATAGTCTTTGCATAACCCTGGTTAATTGTATGGGGGAAGGCAATTCCTCCACCAAAAATGGTTGATTGTTTTTTATCCCTATCAATTATCCGATTTCTAAAACCTTCATCAATCATCTGAAGTTTCTCTAACTCTGCAACCATATTTAGCAAGTATTGCTGATAGGTTTTTTGGGGAGTCAAACGAAGAAAACGTAAGCTGACTGTTTCTAGATTTTTTTGATGAAAAGCATTGGCCCTCTGCCATTCTTCCTGCAGCCATTGATCATCAAAAAGATGATTAACTTGAATGACTGGAGATTTAGAATCTTTATATTTTAGAGGAACTGTCGTAAAAATCGCGAAATAGTCCTGATTCAAATCCAGATTAAAATCCTCTTCAGAATACTGAGTAATGTCTACATCATTTCCAAGAATTCGTCTGAGTTGCTGAATAATCATCGCAGCAGTTCCTCTTCCTGTTGTGCAAACTACAGCTATCTGCTTGCGAGAACCATTTACAACAGAGTTTTGCTTTCTTAAAATCATTTCAAAATACAAAGCCAGATATCCGATTTCAGATAATTCCAATTCAGAACCAAAAATTGCAGATAGTTCTTCTCCAGCAATTTTCGCCATTTCAAAAGCAAAAGGATATTGAGTTTGAACCTCGCCATGGAATATATCATTAGCTTGCACATGGAAAATCAGTCGATTGATTAAGGAGCCTAGATGAGACTTGATTTCTTCAAATAATTCTTCATCATCAAAGTTAACCAACATTGTTTCTTTGACTTTCTTGACAATCCCTTGAAAAATGTTTGCAAGCTGTTCAGATTGATAAGACGGCTTGCTTAAAGTGTCAATAAAACGGATATTAAACGGAAAACACAAAAAGTCTATCTCAAACTGACTGAGGGAAATCTTATAAGTCATCTCAATATGATAGATTAATTTTTCAACCAAAGGTGTCTCTGTTAAATCATTCCTATAGTAAGGAATAGGGCAACTCAACACCCTAGATGCATGAATACGCTCCACCATAATTGAAATTGTCTTTCGAAGGAGTTCCTTTGTTTCTTTCGGGATTTTATACTCCTGGAGTAGCGTCTCCAGAAAAGAAGATGTTGCCTCGGTGAGTGTCTTTCCTTCAAAGTAAGGGGCCACTTGGTGAATATAGAGCAAGCGCAAATTCAGCTCGGACCCCAAGACCTCCAGCCCACGGTTGGGCTTTCCTGAAATAGTGATAGAGTAACTCTCTGCCAAAGATTTTACTTGTTTTAAATCCTTATTAAGGGTACTTCTACTAACACCTGCTTCCTCAGCCAAGTCGTCAATAAGAAGAGGGGAGGTTGACTCAATTAAACGTTTTAGTAAATAGGCAATTCTTTTACTGGAAGAATTGAAGTCACTCTCCCGTTTTAAACTACCAGATAAAATCCTTTCCAACTCAGTATAGTCATACACCTCTAACATTAACTGATCATCTTGTGAGATAATCTGGATACTCGGAGCCAAAACATCATTTAATTGTTGGATACTCTTTTGCAAGGTTTGCATACTAATATCCAGCTCTGAGCGCATATCTACCAAGGAATAAGTTGGCTGTGAGACCATTTTTTCTAAAATATTATACCATCGATTTACTATGGTCAACTCTCTTCCTCACCTTCATTTTTTTAACCGCGAGTTTTCCCTCCGGCAATATTTGTAGTGACTCCAGTTATATAGCTAGAACGGTCTGAAATATAGAATGCTACAAGGTCAGCTACTTCCCGTAGTTTACCACTTCGTCCCAAAGGAGTTGTTGAAGTTGAAGCATAACCAGCTCGAATATCTTCTACCGTCTTTCCACGGGTATAAGCAAGAGCTTCCTCATAAGAAAGAGTTCGAAGTCCCGTAGCTTCCATAATTCCTGGAGCAATTCCAACCACACGTACACCATGCTTACCCAGCTCTTTTGCCCATGAACGAGTGTAACTATAGACTGCTGCTTTTGTGGCAGCATAGGCACTTTGTCCTTCAGAACCTTCCAAGCCTGCTTCTGAAGCCATGTTCACAATTACACCTTTTCCATTTTTCACTAAAATACGTCCCACTGCCTGACTAACCAGATACAAACCTTTTTGATTAATCATCGTTACTTTTTCGAACGTCTCATCGTCCAATTCGTAAGGACCTTTAGGATTTTCTGCATCGATTAATAATCTAGGGATATTAATCCCTGCATTATTGACCACTGCATCAATATTGCCAAATCTTTCAACTATTTTGGCAACACCCTCTTCTACTTCAGAGCGAGAAGTTACATCAACTTTTACAAATAATAGATTTGGATGACGCAAATCGTTGTCGCTAAGATCGAAATTCGCTACGTTGACACCTAATTCCAGCAATTCTTCAACGATTGCCTTACCGATCCCAGATGACGCGCCAGTCACAAGAACTGTTTTGCCTTTTATGTTTAACCAATCATTCATTTTGATACCTCTCAAATTTTATTTACAAGGCAATTATACAGCGCTTTCATAAATGAATTAAGACACTCTTTTTTACACAGTTCAAAAAAATAATAAACTAATTAAGAGGCTTGTACTAAAAAATCCACAAGAAATGAACTTGTGGATCTCTTTTTATACTCTAAATGAACTCAAGGCATATAAGAATCAAAGGCGTGCATTCAACTCAGCACCCAGCTCTTCAAAGCCTGGTTTTCCAAGAAGGGCAAACATGTTTTTCTTATAAGCCTCAACTCCAGGCTGGTCAAATGGATTGATACCATTCAGGTAGCCAGAAAGAGCAATAGCCAACTCAAAGAAGTAAATAGTGTAGCCCAAAGTGAACTCATCTTGCTCAGGCAGTGTCACAAACATATTTGGAACTCCACCATCAGTGTGTGCTAACAGCACTCCATCTGTAGCTTTTTTATTGACAAAGTCAACATCTTTTCCTTGCAAGTAGCCAAGACCGTCCAAGTCTTCTGCCAATTCAGGAATCAGCACATTTTTGCGAGGTTTATCTACACGTACAACTGTTTCAAAGAGGATACGGGTACCTTCCTGGATAAATTGTCCCAGAGAGTGCAAGTCTGTTGAGAAGTTGGCTGAAGTTGGGTAAATCCCTTTTTGGTCTTTCCCTTCTGACTCACCAGCCAGTTGCTTCCACCACTCAGAGAAGTATTGTAGAGATGGTTCATAGTTAGCTAAAACTTCTGTCAGATAACCTTTACGGTACAAGATATTGCGTACAACTGCATATTGATATGCTTCATTTTCAGCCAACTTATCAGAAGCATAAGCCTTGCGAGCAGCATTTGCTCCTTCCATTAACTTGCTGATATCAGCCCCTGCAGCTGCGATTGGCAAGAGTCCCACTGCTGTCAATACTGTAAAACGACCACCTACACTATCAGGCACTACAAAAGTATCCCAGCCATTAGCATCTGCTTCAACCTTAACTGCACCTTTAGCGCGGTCTGTAGTTGCATAAATCCGTTTATTTGCTTCTTCCTGACCATACTTCTTAACCAAGAGTTCTTTGAAGACACGGAAAGCAATAGCAGGCTCTGTAGTCGTTCCTGACTTAGAAATAACGTTGACAGAGAAATCTTTGTCTGATACATAGTCTACCAAATCAGCCAAATAGCTTGAAGAAATAGAATTTCCAGCATAGAGGATTTGAGGTGCCTTGCGTTCTTCCTTGCTTTGTAGATTTACAAAAGAATTATTCAAGAAATCAATAGCTGCACGAGCTCCTAAATAGGAACCACCAATACCGATTACGATCAATACCTCACTATCAGATTGGATTTTAGCAGCAGCCTTTTGAATACGAGCAAATTCATCTTTGTCATATTCTTCAGGCAAGTTCAACCAGCCAGTCATTTCTGCCCCAGGACCTGTACCATTTCGCAGAGCAGAATCTGCAGCAGTCACTTGAGGCTGCATATAATCTAGTTCATGTGGTGCTACAAATTTATCTAACACCTTTGAGTAGTCAAATTTAATATGTGACATGTTTATCCTCCAATTGTTCTTTTCTTTTATGATAACGCTTTAAGAAAAAATAAGCAAGTGCTTTCGCTATTTTAAAACGTTTACATTTGTATTCTATACTATTTTTCTAAATAAGCTAACCTTAGGACATAACCGAGAGCAATCGTTTGCGTAAGTCAACAAATTTTAGGCCTATTTAGGCCTATTGAGAAGAACAATTTTGATTGACAAGAAAACAAATATGCTTCTTAAGATTGGATGTCAGCTGAATTCATTTCAGGTCCGTTCAAACTAGATTCGCTGCTCCAATATTCATCTGCACCTTTTAGGCTTGACTCATCAAGAGCAATAGAAAAAGAGCACACAGCTCACTTCGCTTAGGGCTGCTGGATTCCTCCCCTGACCCGCTTCACGCAGAACTGTTGCTCCGATAGGTATTATATCATAAATTGTGGATTTTGCAAAGGTCTGGTTTTTATTCTTGTGTTTCGGCCTTAGCTGCGAGCTTGGCTTGTTTTTTTCGTTCTCGACCTTGGCGGAAGAAGGTCTGCATGATGGCTGCACATTCTGCTTCCAAGATTCCTGTTTCCACTTCCACCCGGTGATTGAGGCGCTCATCTGTCAAAATGTCGTAGAGACTTCCTGCTCCGCCAAACTTCTGATTGGTCGCCCCGTAAATCACCTGGGGAATCCGAGCTAGACCAATGGCACCACTACACATGACACAGGGTTCAATGGTCACAAACAGAGTCGTATCCAGCAAACGCCAGCTCTCTTCATGCTGATTGGCTTCCTCGATCGCCATGATTTCCGCATGCATGACCGCCCGCTGCAGCTCCTCACGCGCATTATGTCCACGCCCGATAATCTGACCATCCTTGACCAAGACACAGCCAATCGGTATTTCATCATTGGCGAGGGCAATCTCCGCCTCCTTCAGGGCTTCCCTCATAAACATCGCTTTTTCCTCTATCGTGTAGTCCATCTCTTCCTTCTTCCTTTTAGTTTCTTTGTTCATTATACCATAGGCAGCTTACGACTCACAAAAAAAGCCGCCGATTGGGCGACTCTTATGGGAGATTATTATGAAAAAGTTTAGGAGGTTTAAACAAAGTTAGGAGGTCTTTGTTTATGCTTCTAGTATAGCTGGCCTATCTTAAATAAAGCTTAAGTTCTCTGAGTATTGATGATTTTGGAAATATCACCACTTAGAATCTCAAAAATATCTGACAAATTGCTGGCTTACTACTATCCGCTTTGTCGCAGAACCAACTATTGTGGCATCGCTCATCCTTTACGTAACTCAAGGATTTGGTCATAGCGCTCTTCTTCATCAATATGATGGGCTATTTCTAGTACCGTGATCGGCAAAGAAAAGATTAGGTCTCTAACCAGACGACTATTTTTTTCGTCCAAAGCTGATGTCACTTCGTCCGCTAATAAAATATCCTTCTCGCGTAAGAGAAAACGAGCCAACTCTAATCTGACACGCTGACCTCCTGAAATGTTTTCACCATTATTATGAATTTCTACATTCAAAATATCCTGAAATTCATCTATTAAGCCAACTCGGTCCAATACCTCCAATAATTCATGGTCCTGAAAAGGCTGACCAAAAGTTAGATTATAGCGGATAGTATCGTTAAACAGGAAGGGATGCTGGCTAATTAAACCGATATTCCCTTGGAAATGACTCGTTATTTGATTTCCATCATACTGAACGAAAATGTCACCCTCATCACATACTTCTTCTCCTAAAATCAAGCGAAAAAGAGTCGTCTTTCCAGACCCGCTCGGTCCTTTGATTAAGACCTTCTGACCTACTGAAATCGTCGCCGTCAAATCAGAAAAAAGCTGACGTTCAGCAAAACTTTTTGAAATATGATTTAAGCGCAACGATTCGAGATTTTCAACAAATTGATCCTTTGTCTCTTCGAAATCAGGTTCTTCCTCGATAATCTTAAACAGGCGGTTCGCAGTCGGCAAGGCACCTTGGAGATTGGCTGCACTGTACATCAGAGTTTGGATCGGTTCTACCAGCATCCCCGCAGCAACATACATAGAGATGAGGCTTGTAATAGAAATAGAATTTCCCTGTAAACTCAAATAAAAGCCTAAAGCAAGAGGAACAACCTGACTAAAAAAGACCATAAATCCATTAAAGAAAAAAATAATATTATGTGTGAAACAAAATCTTTGGATGGCTTTTTGATATTCTCCGTTTAAATCATTCACGCGCTCTTCATTCAGCCTCATGGCCTGATTAATCCGTAAGGTTTGGCTGCCTTGCATACTATCCGAGACAAGCCCATGTAATTTCGTTCTAAGCTTGGACCAGCTGTCTCCCGAATCTTGTAAACGACGATTCATGATGAACTGAGGAATAGGTCTCATAATCGTAAAAATGACAAAAATAAGTCCTAAGAGAAAATTTTGTGAAACAATATAAATGGCTGTAACAAGGGCGACAAATCCCCAACTCACCATAACATTTATATTTTCCAAATAATTATCGCCCACATATTCCATATCTTGAGTTAGCAGACTAACTTTTTCATCATTGGAAAATTTAGGATTCAATATGACTTTCTTAAATAAAAGGGCACGGACACTTTTGTTGATTTCTCTTCGGAATATATTGTGCGAATAGTTTGAAAACAGCATCAGACTATAAATAACAAGATAGACAGACAAACCAAATAAAACAAAATTGAGAATTTTTCCATAAGAAAGGCCGTCTTGATCTAACTTCAAGGCCTTCGTTAAAATCAGAGGTTGCGCCAACACCAAACCACTATTCACAATACGACCTAAAAAAATAGGAAAAAGATACTTCTTATCAATGTACTTATAAATATTTCTCATAATTATCATCCATCAAAATAGAGGGCTAGCACAACCCTCTTCTCTAATTTATTTAAAATCGTGATTATTTACAATCACAATTATAGTTAAATACTCTAGGTTTAGCATTCATTTTGTCATCGAATTTGTTATTCACTTTAACCTTCATGATATCTTCCTTTCTAGTCCACATCTAAAATGTCATTATTCGTAAGAAAAAATGAATGATTGGTTTTAGTATTAAAATACA
Organism: Streptococcus sp. HCA-5024; assembly: GCF_037890265.1. Taxonomy (NCBI): domain Bacteria; kingdom Bacillati; phylum Bacillota; class Bacilli; order Lactobacillales; family Streptococcaceae; genus Streptococcus; species Streptococcus sp. HCA-5024. Next base: position 166,018 of record NZ_JBBKBR010000004.1, on the reverse strand, counting down.
ACGTACCATCATCAGTACTATATTTTAATATATATCGTGACAAATTCATATTATCACCTCTTAATCTGTGTGACTTAACCTACAGTAAGTGTACACCGATAGAAATATTAAATCAAGCAATATTCAGCAGATTAGAAAAGTTCCAACTTTTAATATTTTGGAAAAGGTTATCCTATAAAAGCTGCAATTTCGCCAACTTCTTGAGCAATATAGGTGGCGCCGGCTTCTTCCAATTCTTCCCTGCTTCCAAAGCCATAAAGGACACCGATAGAATCAAGCTTTTGCGCTTGAGCGCCAAGCACATCGTGCTCCCTGTCTCCAATCATGATGGTATGCGCCAAATCTGTAATCCCATTTTGCTCCAAGGCATACTGGATAACATCGCTTTTTTTACTACGTTTTCTATCCATGGTCGCACCAGCGACAAAGTCAAAATAATCATACAAACCAAAGTGTTTGAGAATTTGAATGGAAAATTCTTCAGGCTTTGACGTAGCTACAATCAACTGTTTGCCAGCCTGCTTGAGAGAAGCCAGCAAGTCAGGAACGCCTAGATAGACCTCATTTTCATAAAGGCCTTTTTCGGAAAAATACTCATGATAGTAGTCAATGGCCTTTAAACATTCTTCCTTAGAAAATCCATAAAAGCGCTCAAAAGACTCCTGCAAGGGCGGACCGATGAAAACTCTCAATGCTTTCTTGTCTGGCACTTGAATCCCATATTTTCCTAAGGCATAGGCCACCGAGTTGGTAATCCCTAGTTCTGAATTGGTCAAGGTGCCGTCTAGGTCAAATAAAATCGTTTGATACATTTTTTCCTCTTTCTGCTTTCAAAAAGAGGCTGGGACAAAAGTCCTAGCCTCTCAATTGTCTTTGGATTGTCGAGCAAGACGCAGTGGTTGAGTGGGCTCTACTACGCTGATTTCATCAGCTTTTACAGCCCTACTCAACTGTGCGGAGGTGGGACGATGAAATCGAATTCTAACGAATGACCGATTTCTGTCTCACTCTCTTTTTTAAATTATTTACTTGACCAGACACTTTCAAGGATATTGGTTTGGTCACGATCTGGTCCGACTGAGAAGGTTGAAATGCGCACACCAACCAATTCACCGATCCGGCGGACATAGTTGCGGGCATTTTCTGGAAGCTCATCCAAGTGGCGCACACCGGTGATGTCTTCTGACCAACCTGGCAATTCTTCATAGATTGGTTTGCAACGTTTGAGTTGCTCCAAGCTGGCTGGATAGTGATCAATGCGTTCGCCATCTAAGTCGTAGGCCACACAGATTTTCACTGTATCCAAGCCTGATAGAACGTCGATCGAGTTCAAGCTTAGGTTAGTAATTCCTGAAACACGACGGCTATGGCGCATGACAACTGAGTCAAACCAACCGACACGACGTGGACGACCTGTTGTTGTCCCATACTCATGACCGACTTCACGGATCCGATCCCCCACTTCATCAAAAAGCTCCGTAGGGAATGGTCCATCACCAACACGGCTGGTATAGGCTTTACATACACCGACAACCTTGTCGATCTTACTTGGGCCGACACCTGATCCGATGGTCACCCCACCTGCAACAGGGTTTGATGAAGTAACAAATGGATAAGTTCCTTGGTCGATATCCAACATAACCCCTTGGGCTCCTTCAAAGAGCACGCGCTTGCCGTTATCCAAAGCATCGTTCAAGATGACAGAAGTATCGGTTACATATTGTTTGATTTGTTGACCATATTCATAGTATTCTTCGAAGATATCGTCAAATGAAAGAGCCTCTGCATCATAGAGTTTGGTAAATTGACGGTTCTTTTCTTCCAAGTTGATACGAAGTCGTTCTGCAAAGACGTCACGGTCCAAAAGGTCCGCAATCCGGATTCCCACACGCGCTGCCTTGTCCATGTAGGCTGGGCCAATCCCTTTAATCGTCGTTCCGATCTTGTTGTCTCCTTTAGATTCTTCTTGGAGACGGTCCAATTCGATATGGTAAGGAAGGATAACATGGGCGCGGTCTGAAATGCGCAAACTGTCCGTTGTCACACCTTCTTCATGAAGATAAGCCAACTCTTTGACCAATGATTTAGGGTTGACCACCACGCCGTTTCCGATGACAGAGATCTTTTCAGGGAAGAAGATACCAGAAGGAATCAAGTGCAACTTGAACTTTTTGCCGTCGATTACGATGGTGTGCCCGGCATTGTCCCCACCTTGATAGCGAGCAATGACTTCTGCATTGGCTGATAGGAAGTCTGTAATCTTCCCTTTTCCTTCATCACCCCATTGGGTTCCTACTACAACAACTGATGTCATAATTCTTTTTCATATACCATAGATAGTTGCCTATCTATGCCTTTCTTCAAACTAAGGGCAGGAGTCTCACCTGCAAGTTTGTCTTACACTCTATTATAAGCAATTTTTAATGTTTTTTCAAGATCCACTCAGCTATCGTTTATTTTTCTCCTTCCTTTTTAAACCAACTTCTCTATGAAACTCGTCTTTTACTTGGAAATTGCTTCTTTCTAAAAATAACGTTCGGAATTTTCTTTTCTTCCTGTCCTTCTTCTGAAACGACTGATTTTCGGAATTCTCCTTGTCCCCACTTTGCTTGATTTGTGCTAAAATAGTAGGTATGGACAAAATTATTAAAACTATCTCAGAAAGCGGCGCTTTTCGTGCCTATGTACTAGACAGTACAGAAACTGTACGAACAGCCCAAGAAAAACATCATACACAAGCTAGCTCCACGGTCGCACTTGGCCGTACCCTCATTGCCAGTCAAATCTTGGCAGCAAACGAGAAAGGAGATACTAAAATTACGGTCAAAGTCCTTGGGACTAGCTCACTCGGAGCCATCATCACCGTGGCAGACACCAAGGGAAATGTTAAAGGCTACGTACAAAATCCTGGAGTGGATATCAAGAAGACAGCAACTGGTGAAGTCCTGGTGGGACCATTTGTCGGAAACGGAGAATTCCTGGTCATCACTGACTATGGTACGGGCAATCCTTATAACTCCATGACCCCTCTTGTCACAGGTGAAATCGGAGAAGACCTGGCCTTTTATCTGACGGAAAGCCAACAAACACCTTCTGCAGTTGGACTCAATGTTCTGTTGGATGACGAAGACAAGGTCAAGGTGGCTGGTGGTTTCTTGCTTCAGGTCTTGCCAAATGCCAAGGAAGAAGAAATCGCGCGCTTTGAAAAACGCATCCAAGAAATGCCTGCTATTTCAACACTTTTGGAATCTGAAGATCATATTGAAGCTCTTCTTTCTGCTATCTATGGGGATGAACCTTTCAAACGCCTCTCTGAAGAAGAACTTCGCTTCCAGTGCGACTGCAACCGTGAGCGCTTTTTGAACGCTTTAGCAAGTCTGCCAGCTAGTGATCTAGAAGAGATGAAAGATGAAGATCACGGTGCAGAGATTACCTGCCAATTCTGCCAAACACACTACCACTTTGACGAAAATGACTTGGAGGAACTCATTCGTGACAAATCTTAATACGCCATTTATGATCGGGGATGTCGAAATCCCTAACCGTACCGTCCTAGCCCCAATGGCCGGAGTGACCAACTCAGCTTTCCGGACCATTGCCAAAGAACTGGGGGCAGGGCTCGTTGTGATGGAAATGGTCTCTGACAAGGGAATCCAGTACAACAATGAAAAGACGCTTCACATGCTCCATATCGATGAAGGAGAAAACCCTGTATCGATCCAACTCTTTGGAAGTGACGAAGATAGCCTGGCACGCGCAGCTGAATTTATCCAAGAAAATACCAAGACCGATATCGTCGATATCAACATGGGTTGCCCGGTGAATAAAATCGTCAAGAACGAGGCTGGTGCGATGTGGCTCAAGGACCCAGACAAGATCTACTCCATCATCAATAAGGTTCAATCCGTCCTCGATATCCCCCTCACTGTTAAAATGCGGACGGGTTGGTCGGATCCTTCCCTAGCAGTTGAAAATGCCCTTGCTGCTGAAGCCGCAGGTGTCTCTGCCCTCGCCATGCATGGACGGACTCGAGAGCAAATGTATACGGGTCATGCGGACCTTGAGACCCTTCACAAGGTTGCACAGGCCCTAACTAAGATTCCATTTATCGCGAACGGAGATATCCGTACGGTTCAAGATGCCAAACAACGGATCGAAGAAGTCGGTGCTGATGCGGTCATGATTGGTCGCGCTGCTATGGGCAATCCTTATCTCTTCAACCAAATCAATCACTACTTTGAAACAGGAGAAATTCTGCCTGATTTGACTTTTGAAGACAAGATGAAGATCGCTTACGAACACTTGAAACGCTTGATCGATCTCAAAGGTGAGCACATTGCCGTTCGTGAATTCCGCGGACTTGCCCCTCACTACCTTCGTGGAACCTCTGGCGCAGCCAAACTCCGCGGAGCCATCTCGCAAGCTAGCACTCTAGCAGAGATTGAAGAACTTCTTCAATTAAAAGCATAGGAACACAAAAAACAGGACCTCGCATGAGGTCCTGTTTTTATAGATTATCTGTTTGCAGGCCGAGTTGTTTGACTCTGGCGGTGTAGTAGGTCATGATCAAAAAGAGGTTCACTGTGATCAGCCAGATGGCCCATTGGTGAATGAAATGCATGAGGATGGCGACACTAATAGCTCCCGCAACAAAGCTTCCAACAACAATCCCGTAATTCATCGCCTGTCTGCGATACTCGACCAAATTCCCCTCACCTCGAGCGATTCGGTACAAGGCTGTCAACATCTTGCGGTAATTACCGGAAGTCATAAAGATCACATAAGGGTGGTTTTCAATCAAGCTCCCTGTAAAGGTCAACATCATCATCCCTGTTCCAAAAGCAATAAAGGGGACTTCGATGGGCGGTATAACAGATACCAAGGGAATTAGAAGCGTCACCACAAATAAAGGAAGCAACATCTTGGTCCGCCAAAAGGCTGTCTTGCGATATTCTTTGATATGGAGGGCAACCAGAAAGCCGATCGAGAAAAATATAATAGATGAAAAACGCATGATGGTATTTTCAACACGAGGATCGTGCCAATCAGCGATAAGGAGTAAGAGGTTCCCAGTTTGTGTTGCGACCAAACTCCGGTAGTGCATGTGGCAAAAGACATCGAGACCTCCTCCGATAAAACCAAGCAGAGCCCCCATCAGTCGTGTATTTTGTGGTAAAATTATTTTTTCTTCCATAGTCTTGTCCCTTGTGGTTTCAATTATTTTTATTATACCACTTTGCACCATAGCTGAGTATTGAAAATCAATCACAACCACTCATCAAACAAGTGGTTTACATCAAGATCATCAATAATTAGAGTTTTCCTATCACAGTATAGTGCTAAGAGAATCCTAATTCATAACTTTCGTAGTTCGTGAAAGAAAGTTCAAAATAAGTCCGTTGTCCTATCTTCTTTTTTCATGGTAGTGACCTCTTAAAAACATTGTTTGCCTTCTTTAAAGAGTTGATAGAGAGTATAGATATAAATGAGACTAAAAATAATACAGATGGTTAGAAATAGGAGATATCTCCAATCCATAGAATTCGTTATCAGTTGTGGGAGAGATACGAGGATAAAGCAGAGAGATGCGTTCAAGAAGCGTATTTTTTTTGATGTGATTTTCTGAAATCTTTGTCCCTTATTCAAGACTGGAAGAACTAAAAGGAAAATGATCAGAAAAGGACGCGTAACTTGGCCATAGACTAGGAAAAAGGTAACAAAGATGCTAACTAAAATATGACTGAAGATTAAAGTTTGTAATGATTTCATAAGCTTCCTCCTAATCGTCGTCTTGATCATTTTTGGCTTTTCGAATGCGAAGCCAGACGATAATTTGCATCACCAATCCGAAGAAGAAAGCTGCGAAAAGGATTGATATAAAATGACCTAGATTGAAAAGATAGGTAAAATAGTTCTTGCTATTATCCGTTAAGACATTGAGAAGTGGTATTCCAAAGAACATAAAAACTCCATAGAGCAGACCAGCTTTAAGACCAGGGTAGCGCAATTGTTTGCTTTCTTTTTGGCTCAACATATCAGGATCAATAGCAGTAATACCTGTTTTTTTAGTTTGAGTGCTGACATAGATAGCACAAACCATAGAAACCAGAAGGATAATGATTGGATAACCAAAAGCGACAACCTGAGGATACTTATAAGCAAGGACAAAGGGAATGAGATTGCCAAATATCATCAGGTAAAAGAGGACCATAAAGACCTTATTTCCAATGCGATCTGCCTCGCGTCGTTTGTGTTCATCAAGTGGTCCAGAAATGCCATATGTGCGTTTAATCAGTTTTTCAGTAAAAGTTTCTTGTTTCATTTTCTTTTTCCTTTTTGTTAAAAATCATCTTCCCAAAAGAGACTATTAAGGTCTGTTTGGAGGGTACGAGCGAGATTGAGACAGAGTTCCAGGGTCGGATTGTACTTGTCGTTTTCAATCATGTTGATGGTTTGCCTTGAGACACCGATATCCTTAGCAAGTTCGAGTTGAGACATGCCCAATTCCTTGCGGAATTCTTTCACACGGTTCATGTTTCCTCCTATTCAATGAATGTCGCATATATTTGACTATAGTATAGTATTCTGAATATAAAATGTCAACTATTTTTGACATATTTTTAAATATTTCTTACTAGAACAAAAAAATGAGGCTGGGACAAAAGTCCTAGCCTCTCAATTATTTTTGGATTGTTGAGCAAGACGCAGTGGTTGAGTGGGCTCTACTACGCTGATTTCATCAGCTTTTACAGACCCACTCAACTGTGCGGAGGTGGGACGACGAAATCGAATTCTAACGAATTACCGATTTCTGTCCCACTCTCATTTCCGGAAAGAACGCGACTCTACCTACTGTTTTAAGCGATAGGTCTTGCGCGGTTTTTTCTTAGGTACCCGCTTGACACCCACTTCTTCCACGAATTCTCCGAATTTTACGAGGAAGTTATTGCTAACGATGGGGCGTCCTGGATTGATCAGGTTAACCAACTCCGTCGCTTCATAGACGGTGAAGGGCTCCTCTAACAGATAGAGGAAGGTTGGATTCCAATCCAGACGCCCCTGAATCCGCTTGATCGATTCTTGAATAATCTGGTAGTGGTCAAAGGCAAAATCAGAAGCAGCTAAGGGTTCTCCATCAAGCAAACACTGTGACTGTTTGAAATCGACATCGAGAAAAACGACTTCCTTGGCATCGTCCCCTGCGTGGGCTAAGTCTACTGCTTCTGCTGGCAGATAGACCAGATGGGCAATGGTAATGACCCAGCCTCTGGGGTCCCGCCCAGGGGTGGAAACGGTCATGAGCTGCTCCACCTTATTCACTGGCAGATCGAGCCCAACTTCTTCTCTGACTTCTCGGATGCAGGCATGGGTCGCATCTTCATCCTTGTTCACAAAGCCCCCCACCAAGGCGAGGCGGTGTTGATAAGGGTGGGCCTTGCGGCGAATGGCTAAGAGCTTGAGCTTGCCTTCAACAAAACAGTAAGCTACCATGTCCGCTGTGACACTTGGAGTTTCATAAGTCGGCAGGTCTTGCTCCTTGTACCACTTGAGAAAGTCTGCTTCACTAGCGGCCGTCTCAAAATACTCTTTCTCCGTCATTCCTGCTGGAATTGAGAGACTTGCCATCTAAGCCACCTCCTTCTTGAGGGCTTTGGTCCATTGGTACCAGCCCACTAGACTATTGAGGGTGTAAACCCAGTACATCCCTTGAATGTGAAGACTCTGATCCCACCAGAGATAGATACTAAAGACGTTGGTCGCAATCCAGAAGATCCATTGCTCCCGGTAAAGGCGGGTCATTAGGAGCTGGCCGACCCCATTGGTCGCATCGGTGATACTATCACGGAAAGGGCGAGCGCTATGGATACTCTGATACGCGAAGCCCATACCAATCCAAATCACAGCACACAAGGCCAAGTAGCGCATCCACTCAATCAAGTTCAATTTCTTGGCTTCAAAGTGAGATTCTTCGACCTTACCTTGATCATTGATCCGATTAGAGAGCCAAACATAAAGGCCGATTGGTTGCATGATGAAGAAATAAAGAGTTGTCAGAACTTCCCCGTAGAAGTTCTTATTGAGGGCTAAAACGAGGTAGATCGCTGAATTCACTGCTCCAAAAAGGTAGTTACTCGCACGTCCTTCGGCAACCAGGATAACACAAACAATGCCTGTCCAAGAGGCAAACAGTCCCAGCCAATCATGCTGTCCTGTCCGATTGGTCCATTCTAAGAAGAAGGGAACACTGGAAAGAAGCAGGAGATAGATCCATTGAAAGGCTGTGCGTCCTACAAAAAGGTCCTTCCACAGGAGTTTCATAATATTGACAAAGCCTTGCTTTTTCGCTTCTTGGTGAACATTTCTAAAGTCTTGGCTAAAAGTTGCGAATTTTTCAGATAGGTTTTTCATAAGCTGCTCCTTAGTCGGCTTGGTAGATGGCATCGATCACCTTCTTGGCTTCTTCGTAGTTGCCGAGGTAGTCTGATGCGAGGAAAGTAGTCGGAATGTTTCCTAGGTATTGCTGGCGCAATTGGTCCAGGTAATTTGAAAAGCTGGTGCGGATCTTTTCATCAGCCATGGTCATATCTCGGAAACCATCATTGACATAAGAGCCGATCGGCTGTACAAAGAGGATCAAATCCCATTTTTCTTTGGACAAAATACTAACAAAGAGGTTGTCAAAGGTATCGGTCATGCTGGTATCCTGGCCTTCGACTTCCATGTAGTAGTCGTAGTAACCCTTGGTCACCAGGGAATTGGTATCTGCGATGACTAGGCCTCGATTGGCACTACTATCGATGAGCTTAGAGGTTTGATCATACTGTCCTAAGAGTAGGTAATAGTAATCTTTTGGCGTGAGCTCATCATCTCGAACATTGTTCTTGATCTGGTATTCACGTGCATACTCAAGACTAACAGGTGCATCGTAAAAGCGAGCCAAGTCCTTTGCAAGGGTCGTTTTCCCGTTGCTGGCGCTCCCCATGATCAAGACTTTTTTCGTGAACTGGCGACGGAAGGGCTGGGCAATGTATTTCCAGTATTTGCTTGGATTTTCCCGGATCATGGTAGCAGAGATCCCAAAGCGACGCTCTTCTAAGTGAACTTCAAACCCTCTAGCTTCCAACTCTTCCTTATAGGCTTTCTCCCCTACATAAAAGATCAACTCTTCTGTCTCTGTTTGATACTGGATGGTGTCAAGGGCTGTTTGTAACCAAGGCTCCCAGCCCAAAGGATAACGAGGAAGTTCTGTCTCATCTAGCTTATAGACTTGGGTCAACTCATCATTAGAGAAGGCTTCGCGGATATAACGGAAGCGTTTTTGTAAAGTCAACCCGACTTCTTCGCCACGATCCCCTTCATAACCAGATACGATGACACGAACGCGATCACACTGACGCTTGGCCCGCTGGATCAGGTCAATATGCCCTTGATGAAGAGGCGCAAAGGTTCCAAAAACCAGGGCAATTCTTTCTTTTTTCATATGAACTCCTTTTTATAATTTTTTATAAATAGATTTTCTTTATGTTTTTATTATAAACTATATTTTCCATCTGTCAATAGTTTTTTATAAAAACATATATTTTTCTTCAAACCAACAAAAAAAGATCTGAAAAGAGAAGCTTATCCTTTCAGATCTTTCGAATTTTATTCACGAGTGAGGGAGTGGCTGACACCGTCTTTCAAAACCGTCACACTAGATACAGAGCCATCTTTTCCAACTACGATATCTAGAGTAGCCGCAGACCCATCGCCTGCTGAGAGATTAGCATGGTAATGGCCATCATCCAAGGTATAGTTATAAGCACTGATACCATAGGCTACGGGTTGGCCCCCAGGAAGTTGGATGGTCACTTGACCACCTTGGCCAATAGTGACTCCAGTGTCGCGTTTGTCAGACCAATTCCCAGCTGCTGCAGAGAAATCCCCTGCTGCTACAGAATAGACTCCCTTGTATTGGGCATTCTCCGTAGCAGAAGCTTGCTTCTTAGCATGGGCATGACCGTCTTCTAGACTTGGCAATTTTGCTTTCGCTGGTGTTGCTGGAGTGGCTACTTCTTTTGTTTCTTTTGTTTCTTTTGTTACGGGTGCTGCTGGTGTTGCTTCTTTGGCTGGAGCAGGTGTTTGACTAGCTGCAGCTTGGTTATTTTTGCTACCAACAGTATGACTTTCTTCTGATTTGCTATCAGAGGATGAAGAGGCAATCGGATCTTTACTAGTGATCACTTTTTTCTTAGAAGAAGAACTTGTTTGTTTAACCAGACTGGTCTTTGAACTACTTGCTTCTGTTGTCTTTTCTTCTTTATTCCCGCCACAAGCTCCTAGGAAAAGACTAGCTGTCAAAGCTAGGGCTGCTAGGGAAATGATTTTTTTGTTTTTCATAACAGAACCTCTTTTTGTAACATTTGTAATATTTTGTAACATTATTGTAACACTGTTATATGAGGCTGTCAATAGTTTCTCAAATATTTTTCTAATTTGAAAGAAGTTTTAAGTAAGTTCTAAACTTTAGCAAAAAAGAGGCTGGGACAAAAGTCCTAGCCTCTCAATTATTTTTGGATTGTCGAGCAAGACGCAGTGGTTGAGTGGGCTCTACTACGCTGATTTCATCAGCTTTTACAGCCCTACTCAACTGTGCGGAGGTGGGACGACGAAATCGAATTCTAACGAATTACCGATTTCTGTCCCACTCTCTCCTCATTATTTATACACTTCTTGATAGAATTCGATCTTATCCCCTTTTTTAACGGTGGTTTCAGCAGCACCTTTTGGAGCCATTTCGCCATTGATCTTGTACATCCAGTAAAGACCTTTTGCTTCATCTTGGCTGTGACCGTCAATCGAGGTGATCATGCCATTTTTTTCTTCAATCTTGTAGTTGGCTTTGAGCACTTTCATAAGGTTGCTCTCTTCTGCTACTTTCAAGGTTTTCGATTGCGCTTTTTGACCTTCTGGCGTCACGCTAATCGTAATCGAAATTTCGTTTTTCTTGGCAACTTCTGCGCTAGAAGCAGTTGTTTGATTGTTTGTACTATGAGACGGAGCGCAACTCGCTAAAAGAAGAGCTGCAAGTAAGGTCATCAAGCTAGAAATAGTTTTTTTCAACATAAAATCTCCTAAAGATTTGATAGATAATGGGATAGAAAATGATCGTCGACAGAGCATGGGCAAGGTTAAAACTAAAACCATTGACCAAAGCATAGGTCCACCAAGGAATATGGTATATCAAGGCATAAACACTATCGATCAAGACCCCATAAGCAAAGGACAGTAGGCCCACAAAAAGTATCTGAAGGACAAAGGGCAACCACTTGTAACTGATGCGCCAAATGAGCATCAAACAGCCAAAGGCGACAATCTGAAAGAACACAATCAAGCTCATCCCCAGGAAAAAGGCGGAGACAAACATGGTGATCATCATCACAAGAAAAGCAAAGCTATACCCTTCAAATATCACCAAGAGAAAAAAGATAGCAGAAATCGGTTGGACATTTGGGAAAGGGGCAAAAGCCTGACGTAGAGCGACACAAAGGGCCGCCAAAAGCGAAATACGGGTTAATCGCTGAAGCGTCATGACGTCCTCCTAGACAATCTCGAACTTGATCGTTCCGGCTGTCGTTCCAACCTTGATGGTTTGCCCTTCTTGGGCTTGACCTTTCAGCAATAGCTCTGCTAACTGATCTTCCACTTCGGTCTGCAAGACACGACGCAGTGGGCGAGCTCCCATTTCTGGATTATACCCTTTGGTTGCTAGCAGCTTGAGCGCTGAAGGCTGGAATTTGAGGGTTATGCCTTGTTCTGCCAAGGTCGCAATGAGCGGTTTGACCATGACTTTCACTACCTGTTGCATGTCCTCGCTTGAGAGGCTATGGAAGACCACCTTTTCATCAATCCGGTTGATAAACTCTGGACGATAGGTCTTCTTCAACTCTTCAAATATGCGTTTTTCCATATTGGCTTGGTCAAAGCGGATATCTTTAGCACCAAAGCCAACTGTCTTATCATCCCGAAGGGCTGTAGCTCCCAGGTTTGAGGTCATGATGATAATGGTATTGGAGAAGTCAATCTTCCGGCCTTTACTATCGGTTAAGACTCCGTCATCCAAGACTTGCAAAAGGACATTGAAAATATCTGGATGGGCTTTTTCCACCTCATCAAATAAGAGAACTGAATATGGTTTGTTGCGGACTTTCTCGGTCAACTCGCCTCCTTCTTCGTAGCCCACATAGCCTGGAGGAGCTCCGTTGAGGCGACTCGCCGCGAATTTTTCCATGTACTCACTCATATCAAAACGGATGAGGGCCGATTCATCATCAAACAGAACTTCTGCCAAAGCTTTGGCTAGCTCTGTTTTTCCGACACCGGTAGGTCCTAGGAACATGAAAGAACCGATCGGACGCTTGTTGCTACGGATACCTGATTGATTGCGTCGAATAGCCCGACTGATACTCGAAACGGCTTGGTCTTGACCAATCACGCGCTTGTGCAATTCTGTTTCTAAGTTGAGGTACTTCTTGGCATCGGTTTGGGTCAGTTTTTGAGTTGGAATACCAGATAATTGGCTCAAAGTCACCAAGACATCTTGGTCAGTGACTTCTTTTTTGTAGACAACGGGAGCAGCCTCTACTTCTAGGAGTTGGGCTGCTTTCTTCCACTTGCCATCCATCAAGGCCCGATCCAAGGCGGTCAACTCTTCTTTTACGTGACCGTTGGAATCGCGGTTTTGTACGGTAGCTGCCGCTTCATCCAAGAGATCAATGGCTGAATCTGGCAATTGACGGCTAGTCAAATAGCGGTGGGCATATTTGACAGCTGTTTCGATCGCTTCATCGGTAATGGTCACATGATGGTGGTCCTGGTAGGTTTCTTTCAAGCCTTGGAGAATTTGGATGCTATCTGCAACACTTGGCTCTTCAATGGTGACTTTCGCAAAACGCCGAGAAAGGGCTGCATCTTTTTCGATATGCTTTTGGTACTCATCTTGAGTCGTTGCTCCAACTGTACGCAAGGTTCCCCGTGCCAGGGCTGGTTTTAGAATATTGGCTGCGTCTAAGGTCGAATCAATACCGGATCCTGACCCCATAATAGTATGCAGTTCATCGATAAAGAGAATCACGTGACCGTCTTCTTCGATGTCCTGGATGATATTGTTCATCCGCTCTTCGAAGTCCCCACGGAAGCGCGTCCCTGCAACGACATTCATGAGATCCAATTCTAAGACACGCATTTGCGCGATTTCAGCTGGAACATTGCCACTAGCGACCCGCTGGGCCAGACCTAATGCAAGAGCGGTTTTTCCGACCCCTGCTTCTCCCACCAATACAGGATTGTTCTTGGTCTTGCGGCTGAGGATTTGGATCATGCGTGAAATCTCTACATCCCGACCAATCACAGGCTCAAGCTGGCCTGCACGCGCCATTTCTGTCAAATCACGAGTATAATCTTCAAGACCTCCACTGGTGCTTGGTGGCATGCCCATCATATTTCCCATGGTTTGGCGGTTAGGGTTTTGAGCCCGATAAAGACTCCGAATGGCTTTGATATCATTCTTGTCCCAGCCTGCCTTGTCCTCAAGATTCTTGCGAAGGGAGGCAATAGGAACTCCCTTGTCTTGCTCTGTAAAGGCAAAGCCGGCAAACTCCATGACTTGGCTCGCCAAGGTTCCACGGTCTGCTAGAAGAGAGAGGAGCACATGCTCTGTTCCCAAGGTCTTGGCATGAAGAACCTGGGCAATCTCTCTTGCGTGCTTCATAATGGCTTCCATCCGATAAGAAAATGGGAAGATTTCATACCGATTGTCGCTTTGAAAAGCTTGGCCTGTAATATGCTCCGCTGCATCCTGAAACTCATCGATCTGCATAGGATAATCGTTCAGTACAGAACCTGCCACGCTATAGGGATTATTGGCCATAGCCGTCAGGAGATGCCAAGTATCTAAGGTATGCCCCTGATAGTGGCCTGCTAGTATTTGGGCCGCTTCTATACTTTCTAACAGTGCTGTTGAATAGTTCATCTAGTCGGTATTTCCTTTTCTATCTACTTGTTGAATGATTTTTTTCAGCATCGTTGCTCGTAGGATGAGAGCATCTCGACCTAGGACCTCATCGGAGGTTGTCGCAAGCAAGAGCTGAGTCTCACGTTGTGTCAATAATTTTTCTTCATAGAGCATCTGGAGGATATCATTAAAGACCTGCTGGCTGATGGTCTCTCCAATATTGGCTGCCAAGTCTTGGAGCATCTGATGGTGATCTGAAAACTGGACCTTGCCAATGCGGATATAGCCACCACCACCGCGCTTGCTCTCTACAATATAGCCTCGGCTCTCGGTAAAGCGGGTCTTAATGACATAGTTAATCTGACTGGGTACGACCTGAAAGACATCGGCTAACTCACTTCTTTTGAGCTCCGCCATGCCAGCTTGAGCCAGCAAGGCCTTGATATAAGCTTCAATGCTATCAGATGTGTTCTTATTTGCCATGATGTTCCTTTCTGGCTTGTTTATTTCTAGATGGATGCTCTGTTCTTGGCCCATAAAAAATGGCCTTGGAGTGTTCCTTCTCATCATTGACCTTATTTGACTATTATACAATTTTTACGGCTGTAAATAAAGCAAAGACTCCATGGAAATAGGAATCTCTTAAGAAGGCAAAACAAAAGAGGCTAGTGAGAACTAACCTCTTATGCGAAGAAGGAGCTACTCTTTGCGACGAGCGAATTTGGCGCCTCCACCCAAGAAACCTAGACCAAGAAGGCCTAACCAAGCAAAGAAACCACCTTCTTTTGTACCGGTTTGAGGAAGTTTTCCTTCCGATGGTAGAGAAGGACTTTCAACACCTTCTTTTTCCGGATGGTCTGAAGTCAAAACAGAAACTGCTTCTGAGGTTTTCGGTTGAAAGAGAACTGGTCTTTCTTTTTCTTTTTTGTCTTCAGCTTGAGAAAGAGTCGCAACTTCTGGTTGCACCTTACTTGTAGTTACAGGAGTGGTTGGAGTCGGCATATCAGCTATCAACGGACTTTCTTCCGCTTCCTTCGTTCCGACTTCTGTGATCTGGTCCTGAGCCTCCACTTCGACAAAGGCATCGACTTCTGTCCGAATTTCTTTGCCTTCTTTTTGTCGAACCTCGATCAATTTCAGCCGGCGTCCGACCTTCCCTGCTTGAAGGATCCGGCTCTCGCCCTTGGCCAAATCCTTGTTTTCACGCGTTTGACTCTCAAATGGAATCTCCTCTGCTTCGATGAGAAGTTCTGGCTTTTCAAGAATCAGATCCCGAACACCTTGATCTGGTCGTGTCTGCGTCAGGGGTTCATAATTGTGAGCATCTTCTAAGATGGTTTCAAGGGCTTCCACTTGATTAGCTATAGCAACCAGATCTGGTCTCTCTGGATCCAACAACTGCGTCAAGTCCGTCAATTTTCCTTGAACCGTCGGTTTGAGGTCTGCTTTCAAGCGTTCGAGAGAAGTAGCCTTGATCTTTTCTACTCCTTCTCTGATGATCTGTTGCAGCTCTTCTTGACTGAGCAACTGGCTATCTTTCCCTGAGAGGATAAATCGGTCTACCTGGATGGCTCTGGATGACTGAGGATCATTGAGAGCTGGATCCAGATGCAAGCGTAGCTGGTGGTAGCCTTTTGCTAGACCTTGCAGATTGACCAAACTCTGGTCGAGCTTGCGTTGGTATCCATAGCCACTGAAGTAATGATCGCCGTCGATTTCATAATCATGGCCACGACCTTCTTCGAAGGCCATTTCTTTTCCATCTAGGGTGACGCTGTAGAGACCATGACTTGGGTCGACTACTCCTCGAACCTCCACACCCGTGCCCTTAAAGGTAATGGTCACATCAATGTGTTTCTTGCCTTCCTCATCGGTCACTTGGTTAAAGCTCGACCAAGATTCTGTGCCATTTGAGAAGTTTGGATTGTCTGTCTCGTGGTGCCAACCCTCACTGTAGTGCAGCTTTGGATCTTGGTCATCTACTTCTTTGCGATTTTCTGGAAGCAAGTCCTCGTTCATCACTTGGACTGTCAGTTCTGGAATAAAGCCGACCAAGCTTCCTTGATCCGGATGGAGCAATTTGACCTTAAAGTCATAGACATCGGTCGCTTTTCCTGCAAAATCAAGAGTTGGAACTTGGACTGTTTTTTCCGTCTCTCCATCTGCGAACTCAAGGGTGACGTTGGTATCTTTGTAGACCTTGCCATGAACTCCTGTTCCTGGTTCTGTGATTAATTTCAGACTGGCACTTCCTTTAGAGCCACCTTTTCTCTTGACGACGACTTGCGCTGGGTCGCCTTTCTTAACAGCTAGGGTTGGCTGAGCAAACTCAAAGAGCCCCTTTTCTTGGTTGTTAAGGGCATAAATCCCTTCCGTTGCGATCGCATCTCCCTTGCTATTGACCAAGGTCAAGGTGTGAGATCCTGCTGCCAAATCCGGTGTTTCATAGACCTTTTGGCTGCGTTTGCGGCTTGGACTTTGGGTATTGACGGTCGCTAGCTTTTGGCCATCGACATAGACATCCATTTCCCCATGACCAGGGTCGACAGTTGCGACGACATAGGCCTTGGTGCCTTCAAATTGATAGGTCACCGAAGCTCCCTTTTCTTTGGTCCACATAGAGGTGCCTCGGACGCCTTCTCCCTCTTCATTCCATTGGCCATTGGCCCGCTCAGCAGTCCGGTCAGAATGATAAGTCAAACCAAGCGGATAGCCATCGGTTTCTTCAATGCTGGCTGGCGTCTTATAGACAGAGACTCCGTTCAAGATTGGAGTAGCTTGGGCATCGGTGATGGACACCCGGATATAGCGACTATCAACTGGTTGCCCTTTGATTAATCGGCGGTATCCTACAGTTGAGCCAGCCCCATATGGAACCCATTGGCCATTCACTGCCACATCAATGGTGAAACCAGAAATCCGTTGGCCTTTCTCGATGGTTTCTTTGAGCTCTACCACATCAAAATGCTGTTCTTTTCCAAGATCCAGGACAAAAGAGCCGGTCTTGGCATCATCTGCAGGTGCCCAACTGGTCTTTTCATCGCCATCTGTCAAATGACTGGCCTTGTAGAGAGAGTTGCGTCGTGTCGAGTCAGCTTCTACCAAAGCTCCTGCCGCATAGTTCACACTATAGAGTTGATCCAAGGTCTGACGGAATTCTTTCAAACGGGCCACATCGGCCTCCGCAAATTTCCCATCTTGATTGGGTGGAATATTAAGCAGAAGCGGGGTTCCACGGCCGACCGATTTGAAGTAAATGTCCATCAATTCGCGCAAGGACTTAGGCTCTTGGTTGTCATGGTAGAACCAGCCGGAGCGAATAGAGACATCGGCTTCTCCCACTGAGTATTGCTTCCCTTCCGGATCCCCGTGATTGAGGTAGCTATTCGATGGATTGTTGCGGATCTTATCTGGATTGACCTTTTGCCAAACCGGATCTCCAGCGATTCCCTTTTCATTTCCGATCCAACGAACATTGGTGGGCTCAGCTGAGAAGATGGCAATGTCCCCTTGGGCCTTGCGAATGGCTTCAAACCACTTGTCAAAGGTATAGGTGACCTTTTGAGCTCCATCGCCACGCGCACCATCCATCCAGACTTCTACGAACTTACCCTTGTTCCCATATTTTGGATCTTCAAGGATTTCCTTAAGCTGGTTGAGATAGTATTCATTGTATTGGTCCTCTGTATCCACATGGTAGAGCGGGCTGTGGGCATCCCAAGGAGAGAGATAGACCCCCATGTCCATATCATACTTGCTGGCAGAAGCAGAAACCTCGGCTAGGACATCGCCTTTTCCTTCCTTCCAACCACTTTTGGCAATGGTATGGTCGGTGTATTTGGAAGGGTACAAGAGAAAGCCATCGTGGTGCTTGACGACCATGATCGTCCGTTTAAAGCCAGCATCTTTCAGGGTTTTGATCCACTGATCGGTATCCAGATGCTCTGGATAGAAATAATAAGGATCTTCTTGCCCATCTCCCCACTCACGATCGTAGTAAGTATTCATCCCAAAGTGGATGAAAGCTGCTAGTTCTTCGCGGTGGTATTGCATCTGAGCCTTGCTTGGAAGTGGTCCGTAATCCGCAATCTCAGTCTCCTCGTCTAGAGAAGTGGCAGGTTGAGTGGCTTCTGTCCCTTGGCTGACTGTGCGATTTTCTTTCTCACTAGTAGCTGGTGAGGGCTGTTCTGATTCTTCTTGGTGCTCGTTCACAGTTTTTTCCTCCTTTCCTTGGTGATCGACATCGCTCGTTTCAACCCGTTCTTCACGTGGTTCACTCCTCTCAGCTTGTTCCTCTGCGTAACTGGTAGTAGCTCCTAAAAAAACAAGTCGCTACGACTACCGAGCAGACGCCCACTGAGAGTTTACGAATGCCAAATCGATTTCTCTGATCAACTAATCTTTTTCCCATATTCTATTCCTTTATGTCACCAGGTAAAGAGGGTGGGGCTTCCCCATCCTCCTTCTTTTTACCTGTGAACTTTTCACCGTATTTTGCTAGTTTCTCTAGCTGTTTTACTTGGCCTTATTGGCTCTTTTTTTCTGATCGTCCAGCACAGCACTGGCAAGGCCTGCCGCTAAGATTCCAGCAACGAGGCTTGCGACGCTTTCTTCCGTTCCTGTATTTGGTAATCTTCCTTCGGAAACTGGAGCAGCTGAAACTGCTGGTGTTTGAGCTGTTTTCTCGACTTCCTCTCCTGCTGCATCTGTCCCTTCCTGGCGCACCGCTTTGACCTCAAGAGATGCTTGAGGAGTTGCGGTAGCTACTGGTCCTTCTGAGACATGAGAAGTCTCTGGGTTCGGAAGCGGTTGTGGCTCTGGCTGCGGTTGTGGTTCTGGTTGTGGAGTGTCTGGAAGCACTTCTTTCGTGCCCACCTCTGTGATTTCTGCCACTGGATCTAGCTCTACAAAGGCATCCAGTTCCTTCCGGCTTTCCACACCATTTTCTTGAGAAACTTCCACCAAGCGCAATTTGCGGCCTTTTTGACCTTCTTGAACCACACGTTTCTCACCTTTTGGAAGATCCGCATTTGGACGTTCTAGGCGTTCAAAGCCCATCTCTTCTGGCTCAATCACCAACTCTGGTTTGGTGTGGACCAGATTCTTAACCCCTTCTTCGGGAATGGCTGAGCCTGTAGGTGCTTTTGCGGATAGAGAAAGTTGATATACTTTTTCGAGCTTGCCATCTTCTGAGACAACCTTGACAAGAACCGGAGCATTGGCACTTTTAGCATCGATGACCGTAACGGCTGTTCCATTCTTGCCTTGTGCTGAAACGATTGGACGGTCTCCTTCATACTCTATATGATAATCTGTCACATCTGGTTGAAAGCCTTCTAGGTCTTTGCCATTCACTTGGATGGTGACATCAGTTGTTGCCTGAGCCTCTTCTGTTGGGGCATAGGCGCTCAATTCAATGATTCCGATTCCTTTTAGATGTTCATCACGGACCATTCTTAAACGGATGGCTTTAGTTCTGGTTTCGTTGAAGCTGAGATTAGAGATATAACCAGGTTCAAAGGCATAATCCAAGCTATACGGGATTTCTTCCCAGTTAGAGGCCTGGTTAAATGGATGATCTGGAAGATTCTTCAGATTGCCATAATCATCCGGAACATCAAAGTCTGGACCAATATAGCGTTCAAGAACCGTTTTCGTTGGCAGGCCTGTTTCCTGATCTGCAAAGAAGTCGACTGCTACTTTATTGACCAAACGCTCTGTTACTTGACCATTTTTCTTGAAGATGAGACCAGCAAACACTTCAGTTTGATCAGGCTCTCTCTTCCAGTTGGTCCAACGGTAGTACTCATTGTAGCCACCATCATTGATGTAATCGATATAGTCGATTTGATTTGGATCGAGATCGTTTGTTTCACTAGCAAATGCTCTGGTATCCTCTGCATTGTAGTCACGGTTCACAGAGAGGATTTCTCCTGTCTTTTCTGACACCCGGACGGTCAGCTGAGCTGTCAGATCATAGCCAATGACTTTTCCTTCCAGCGTGAAGCTACCTTCGTGAGAAAGTGCATCAGCTGGTAGAGGCTGCCAGTCCACCGTAAGTTCCTTGCGTTCATAGCCTGTGTCCCCTTGGAAATAAACGCCTACGGTAGATGGTAGAACCAGATCTTGACCGACTTTCACAAAACGTCTGCCTGCTTCTACTGCTACTGGAGCAGCTTGTTTCAGTTTTTCTGCATCACTTGTGAGATGGAGGCGGTATTCTTGTAAGATAGTACCATCTTCTGCTTTATGGATGACACGGATTGGCTCACCTTCATGGACGCTTGGCACAACCGTTGCAAGGCCGTGATGGCTGGCTGTCGCTTCCACTTGTGGATAAGCACGATCACGCGCATCGATGTAGTAATCGGTCACACTTGGGTTGACACCTGGCAATACATCGCCATTGACGCGAATGGTCAACTGGCTCTTTTCTTCTGCCGCCACCTTATTGGCAAAGATCTGAATCTCTGAAATAGAGCTTCCACGCTTGCCTTCTGGCGTCTTCATACGGATCCGAACGGCATAAGTGTCGACCTTATCAAAACTGAAATGATTCATCTTACCAGCTGCTACCGGTTCTTCAACGGTTAGGTTGCTGACTTCTTTCCAGTTAGCTGTATTGTTAAATGGATGGTCTGTTTCGTCTTTGACACGATTTGGATTGCTTGGAACTGTTGGGATTTGTTCCCCTGTATAGTACTCAATCACATATTCACTTGGAGCTCCAACGCCGTGGTCTTCGTGGAAACCAACATGGAGGTTGTCCACTGCTCGCTTGGTCAAGATACCAGAATCCCCAAACAAGATACCGACAGAATCTTCCGCATTGTTACGACCCCAGTTGGTCCAACGGTTAGCTGGAGCATCGGTAAAGGAGATGACTTTATCATTGACCTTAGCAACTGGATCTGCATCGTTAGAGTCACTTGCAAAAGCGAGTGGCAAGACTGAGCCTGTCCATTGTTCTGCTACGTTGGCCCCCTTGACTGTATTTGCAGAAACACGAATATGAAGACGGGTTGGAAGATCCGTTCCTTCTACACGACCGGCTAGGACAACTTCTCCTTCTTTGGCCAAGAGCTGCGGATCGACCGCATCCCAGGCCACCTTAGCAGTATAGGTCTTGCCATTAGAGTGATAGGTCCGTACGCTTTCTGGAAGGGCTGGTTTTTCACCGACTGGCGTTGTCGTGCTGACTTCTTCTACAGCGATAATGCCTTCAACCGTCACTTGGGCTTGAGCTTCTTTCTCCACACCCTCTACATGACCGGTGACTGTAAAGCTATGGTAATCCTTGACTTGGTCTGCTGTCACGGCATCCCAGGTCACGCGTTTTTCTTTAGGGAATCCCTTGTCATACTCGACCAAGACGGTCTCTGGAAGAGCTGGCAAAACGTTTCGATCCGTACTAATCCGTACAGGACGCACCTTGACAACTGTCTTTTCTTCTGGATTTGGCGTGATAGTAAAGCTGACTTCTCCCGTTTGTCCTTGGAAGTTGGCTTCTAAATGAACCAATCCTGCTTCTCGCAATTCCAAACCTTTATTGGTTGCGACGGCTTTTCCTTGGCTACCAGCTCTTGTTTTCACATCGATTTGATCTGCTTTGAGACTTGCCTGGCTACCATCTTGGTAATGGGCAATGACTTCAAGTGGTACCGTCTGGTCTTCCTTGAGTTCCTGTCCTTCTGGCAGACGCAATTCTAGGCGCTCAATCTGTGGACTTTCTTCTTGGAATTGAACCACATAGGTCTGGACAGCTCCCGTATCCTTAGCAGTCACAAAGATTTGGGCTTTCAAACCATTTTCACGGTTAGCTTGTAGAACTGTCACTTGGGCATTTTCTGCACTAGCTGTGACTTGACCTGGCTCTTGACCATAAGCGAGGGAACGGAAAATGGTATGGTTGCCACTACCAAATTTTGGAAGAGCTACTCCATCTAGCTGAACCGTTGGTTTCTTAGCCTTGGCTACATCTCCTCCTGCAACCACTAGCGTCGCTTGGACCGTTTCCCCATTGCCTAGGAGACCTGTCGCCTTCAAGCGAGCACCTGGTGTGGACAACTGATCTTCTTGACCAGCTTCCAAGGTCCATTGATCAACTTCATAGTGAGCAGTGGTCCCATCGGTGAAGACTAATTGCACAGCTTTATCCACTGTCGCTAGATCTGCTCCCTGTGGGATTTGTTTGATGACTGGAAGGACTTGTTCCACGCCGATCACATCGACCAGAGCTTCGACCGTGCGTCCTTGAACATGTCCTGTCACACGGACTTGGCCAGCACGACTATAGTCTGCCGCATCCCATTCAACGGTTTCTTCTTGGGCCTTGCCATCACTATAGACCACATTGACCTTACTTGGTAAGGTTGGTTTTTCTCCTAGATAAGCACTTTGTCGAACAGGTTCCACACCTAATACAGTGCGTTCTGCTTGGTCCTTCTTACCTGTAAAGAGGCTGACTTGGTCTGATTGCAAGCGATCTGAGTCTGCATACAGGGTAAAGGCACCCGCCTGCTCAGTTGATTTGACAATGACCACCCCTTTGCCGTTGAAGGCTTTGCGTTGCCATGAGCCATCTTCCTGCGCTTTGTAGCGTTCACGGCTGGCTTGTTCCCCATTATCGACACCGACAATTTGGCCTTGTCCATGCAAATGGAAATGCACCAAATTATTGGCAGTTGGCACGACACGGCCTTCTTCATCGACGATCTCATAGGTAATATAGGTCAAATCCTTACCGTCCGCTGCGATCGCGTGTTCTTCTTTCAACAAACGAACACCCGCAGGCTTGCCGGCTGTTTCGACTTGATCTTTCGCGATCACTTCTCCTGCTTCGTTGCGCGCAATAGCTTCTACTTTACCTGGTACATAAGGGACCAACCACTCTAGATAGAGTTCATCTGGATTTGCCCCTTCTTGGTAGGTCCGGCCATCAGCTGTGGTCTTCTTGGTAAAGGTCTTCACTCCTTGTGATTCCCCATTGACAATCAATTCCACACTGTGGGCATTGGAGAAGGTCCGAACAGGGATCCGTCCTTCTTCATCCATGACTCGATTGGCTAATTCTGGATTGTCCCAGTTCCAGTGTGGCAAGAGATGGACCATCGGATGTTTCTCGGCCGATACCCATTGACTTTGGTAAAGATAAAAATCATTCTTTGGAAGGCCAGCAGTATCGACAATACCGAAATAAGAACTTTTCACAGGTGTGTCATTTTGGTTGTGCCATGGGGTTGGCTCACCGATATAGTCCGTACCAGTCCAAATAAATTGTCCTGCATAGCCGGCATGATCGCGGTCAAAGGTCCAAGAGGCGGTCGCTGTCCGACCCCAACCAACCCGGTCATTGCCGTAGTCTGATTGTTCATAGTGGCGGTCTTCTTGGTTGCTACCGACCCACTCTCTTTCAGGGTGATAGTAAGAGCCCCGTGTCCGCGTTGCAGAAGAGGTTTCAGAACCATAAATGAGCCAGTTTGGATGTTTAGCGCGTAGGCTTTCATAGTTAGCCTCTGAATAGTTAAATCCAACTGCATCGAGCTCTGCCGCTACCTTTTCATGCCCTCCTGATCCATCACCAAAGCGGAATTTATCAGCTCCCATGGTGACATAACGGGTTGCATCCACTTCCTTGATGGTCTTGACCAACCGACGAACAGTTGCGACAGATTTGTCTGAACCATCTGCTTCACCGACTTCGTTACCGATCGACCACATGACAATGGCTGGATTGTTCTTGCCCCGCTCTACCATGGTCCGTAGATCGTAATCTGACCAAGTATCCCCCTTACGAGCTTCTGGGTGAGTGGCATCCTTTTCAAAGAAACGACCGTAATCGTATTGCTTCTTGCCACCATACCAGGTATCAAAAGCTTCTTCTTGGACCATCAAGCCCAACTCAGCCGCAATGTTTAAGGTTTGTTCACTCGCTGGGTTGTGAGTCGTCCGGATCGCATTGACTCCCATGTCCTTCATCTGTTTGAGACGACGGTATTCAGCCTTGTAATTTTCCTCAGCTCCAAGAGCCCCGTGGTCATGGTGAAGAGATACCCCATGGAATTTCGTCGCCACCCCATTGAGGAAGAAGCCACCTTCTGGCGTCCAGTTCAGATAGCGATAACCAAAGCGTTCCTTTTGAACATCTACTAACTGCGAATCCCGATAAACCCGCGTATACAAGGTATAGAGAGCTGGATGATCCGTTTTCACATCCCAGAGGGTTGGTTTTTCAACATGCAAGGTTTGAGATAGGTTGATCTCTTGACCTGCTAGAACAGCCTGTGTTTCACTGCGCGTTTTTTCGCTCACCACTTGGCCATTTTGATCGACAATTTCATATTCCGCATACACACTATGGGCTTGATCATCCCGGTTGACAATGCGGCTCTTCACCACTGTATCCACTGCCCCATTTTGCTGTTTTTCCAACTGAGGGGTCGTAATCGTAGTCCCATACTGCGCTAAATGAACCTTGTCCGTTACACTCAGCTTAACATCCCGGTAAATCCCACTACCAGAATACCAACGGCTACTTGGTTGTTGATTGACCACATGAACGGCGATGGTATTCTCGCTTCCATCCGCATTCAAATAAGGAGTAATATCATAAGAAAAGGCATTGTAGCCATTTGGATAATGACCAACGAATTGTCCGTTTACATAGACTTTGGAATCCATATAAACCCCGCCAAATTCCAAGCGGACCTTCTTATCTAGATCCTTGTCGTCCAAACGGAAGGTCTTACGATACCAAGCATCCCCACCGTTTAATTGCCCCCCTTCATTTTGAGCAGGAGAGTTGTGATCGAAATCAAAGAAAATAGACCAGTCATGAGGAAGATCTAATTTTTTCCAATCCTTGACATCCACTTGACGCCCTTCTGCACCAGGAGCCGCATTTAATTTAAAATACCAATCTTTATTAAAATCACGTTCTCGATCTTGCACAATATCCTCCGCCACACGATTTTGATTTGGAGCAGCAGTTTCCTCCGTTCCTGTAGCACGCTCAGATGAAGCAGAAACGGGCTGGCCTTCGCCTTGAGGCGCTGGCTTTTCCTCAGCTCTGGTAGGGGTGATGACAGCTGGAGCTTCTGAAACCCTTGCACCAGCTTCAGGAACTTCCGCTTCTGATTTTTCCGTCACAACACTTGGTGTCTCCATCGAAGTCGGTTCACTTTCGAGGCCTGGCTTTTCTTCCGCATAGACCCTTGAAAGACCCAAGGCAGAAATCCCAATCACAACAGAACAAGCTCCAACTGAGAGCTTACGAATACTAAAAACAGGACGCTTTTCAAAAAAAGACTTTCCCATAAAAACCTCCTCTTAGGATTAACAATTTAATTTGTAAGCGCTTTCTTATACCTGCGAACGCTTACAGAAAATCACATATTAACTATACCAAAAAAATAGGAGCGATAGGCCTCGATTTCGCTCCAACTATAGTTAGATTAAGAATTCCTTTAATTAGTGGAAATCTCCTACAAACCAAAAAAATAGAAGCCAACGGCTTCTATTTTTTTATGATCTTATAATCCTGGTTCTTGACCAAGTTCAGCAGCCACCATCCAAATGTTCTTTTCAAGTTCTGCTTTAGCCCCAACAAAGATATCGTTGGTTACATCGTCGCCTTCAGCATCTGTAACATCCAAAGCTTTTTGGTAAAGGCCATCAAGGTAATGGAAGATTTCAAGAATACGTGTCAAGCTTTCTTCTACATTTTTCGTAAATGTTCCACGGCGTTCTTCAATATTGCTGTGTTCCAAAAATTCAGTCATGCTAGAATAAGGAGCTCCACCAAGAGTGATCAAGCGTTCGCTCACTTCATCCAAGGTTGCATCCAAGCTGTCCATGTATTCATCCATTTTTGGATGCCAAACCATAAAGCCACGTCCACGCATATACCAGTGTACTTGGTGAAGGGCAATGTGAGCGACGTAGAGATCTGCTACGACTTGGTTCAAGAGGGCTTTTGTTTCTGGAAGAGTTTCTTTATTAGAAGGTGCAAAAGTTGCTACATCAGTAGCTGCTTCATGTTTCATAGTTGTCATATCGTTTCTCCTTTTTTATAATGATTCTAATTAACTATGTCTTTATTATATGCTTCCTCATTCAGAAAGTCAAGATAAAAGATTTAAAAAGTTCATTCCAAAGCTGGAATAGTTGTCAATTGAAGGAAGATACGATAGAATGAAGAAGACTAATCGAAAGGCTTGACTAATGAAATATATCTTTACCTTCCTGATCTCCATGGTGCCCCTTGTTGAATTGCGCGGGGCCATCCCTTTTGCCATTGCAAATGGTATTCCCTTATGGACAGCGCTCCTGATCGGCGTGATCGGAAATCTTCTCCCTGTCCCTCTGATCTTCTTCTTCGCCCGCCATATTCTTACTTGGGGGGCAAAAAAACCAATTATCGGAGGCTTTTTTAGCTGGTGTCTCAATAAGGGCCATAGAGGCGGACAGAAATTAGAAAAAGCTGCAGGAGACAAGGGAATCTTCTGGGCCTTATTGCTCTTTGTGGGAATTCCTCTTCCGGGAACTGGTGCCTGGACTGGTGCCCTTGCAGCTTCTATCCTTGACTGGGACTTCAAACGCAGTAGCCTCGCAGTCATGCTCGGAGTGATCCTAGCCGGCCTCATCATGGGAACCCTGTCCCTGCTTCTAGGAATCGATACCTTCGCACATTAAGCAAATGAATGACCCCATAATATCAATTCACATAATATTTTCTCTGAATCTTTCCTTAAGTGAGTTATTTAGATGAATTTATATTACAAAAAAGAGGTTTCCTTCGAAACCTCTTATTTTTTTATTCTTAGTTGTTAAGAGCTGCTGCCATTGTAGCTGCAACTTCTGCTTCAAAGTCATTTGAAGCTTTTTCAATACCTTCACCAACTTCAAAACGAACGAATTCGATAACTGAAGCATTTACTGATTCAAGGTAAGCTTCCACTGTCTTGCTGTCATCCATGATGTAGACTTGTGCAAGAAGAGTGTAGGCTTGGTCAACTTTTGTGTTGTCCAAGAAGAAGCGATCCATTTTACCTGGGATGATTTTATCCCAGATTTTTTCTGGTTTACCTTCAGCTGCCAATTCAGCTTTGATATCTTCTTCAGCTTGAGCAACCACTTCGTCAGTCAATTGTGCTTTTGAACCGAATTTCAAGTGTGGAAGAGCTGGTTTACCAACCATTGCACGGCTTTCGTTATCTTGGTCGATGACGTGGTTCAATTGTGCCAATTCATCTTTCACGAATTGTTCATCCAATTCTTTGTATGAAAGAACAGTTGGTTTCATTGCAGCGATGTGCATTGAGATTTGTTTAGCAAGCGCTTCGTCTCCACCTTCGATCACAGAGATAACACCGATACGTCCACCGTTGTGTTGGTAAGCACCGAAGTGTTGTGCATCTGTTTTTTCAAGCAAAGCAAAACGACGGAATGAAATCTTTTCACCGATTGTAGCTGTTGCAGATACGTATGCAGCTTCAAGAGTTTCACCTGAAGGCATTGTCAAAGCAAGAGCTTCTTCGTTGTTAGCTGGTTTACCTTCAGCGATCACTTTCGCTGTTGCGTTTACCAATTCAACGAATTGAGCGTTTTTCGCAACGAAGTCAGTTTCAGCGTTTACTTCAACTACTGCTGCAACGTTACCATTGACATAAACACCAGTCAAACCTTCAGCGGCAACACGGTCAGCTTTCTTAGCTGCTTTAGCCATACCTTTTTCGCGAAGCAATTCGATCGCTTTTTCGATATCACCTTCAACTTCAACCAATGCCTTTTTAGCGTCCATGACACCGGCACCAGATTTTTCACGCAATTCTTTTACAAGCTTAGCTGTAATTTCTGCCATTTTTGTTCTCCTATATTTTTTAATAAAATAAGAGGGTCGGGCCGAGCCCTGCCCTCTTAGGTTCGTTACTTATTGAATGAAATTAAGCGTTGTCGCCTTCTACAACTTCAACGATTTCTTCGATTGAATCAGCTTGACCTTCAGTAGCTACCAATTCAGCTTCTACTGTAGCAACACTGTCTTCACCTTGACGTCCTTCGATAACAGCGTCAGCCATTTTCGCAGTGATCAATTTAACAGCACGGATAGCGTCATCGTTCGCTGGGATGATAACATCGATATCATCTGGGTCAGTGTTTGTGTCGACCATCGCTACAACTGGGATACCCAATTTCTTAGCTTCTTTAACAGCGATTTGTTCTTTATGTGGATCCACAACGTACATTACGTCTGGGATACGAGGCATGTCTTCGATACCGCCCAAGAATTTTTCAAGACGAGCGCGTTGTTTGTTCAACAATGCAACTTCTTTCTTAGGAAGAACTTCAAAAGTTCCATCTTCTTCCATGCGTTTGATTTCTTTCAAACGAGCGATACGTTTTTGGATTGTTCCCCAGTTAGTAAGAGTTCCACCCAACCAACGGTGGTTGATAAAGTATTGACCTGCACGAACAGCTTCTTCTGCAACAGCATCAGCAGCTTGTTTCTTAGTACCTACGAACAAGATAACTGCATCGTTTGCAGCTGCATCACGCATGAAGTCGTATGCTTGGTCTGCATATTTTACAGTTTGTTGCAAGTCGATAACGTGGATTCCGTTACGTTCTGTGAAGATGTACTTAGCCATCTTAGGGTTCCAGCGACGAGTTTGGTGACCGAAGTGTACACCAGCCTCAAGAAGTTGTTTCATTGAAATTACTGCCATGAGTAGTTTCTCCTTTTTTGTTTTTTCTCCTCTCTCAGACGTCAACTTGCAGCACGACCACAAGGGCAACGGTGCCACAATGGATCCGAGATGAGTATTTGCTGTCTTAGACAACTCTATAAGTATAGCAGAAATCACTAGAATTCGCAAGCTATTTGAGAGATTTTTTCAATCCCTACGATGAAATGGTTTTCTAAAGTTGTTTGACGTAAAAAGTTTTTCTTGACCTATCTTGTTTTTTAGGTTACAATATTATATGTTATGGCGGTATAGCCAAGTGGTAAGGCACGGCTCTGCAAAAGCTTGATCGTCGGTTCAAATCCGTCTACCGCCTTGATAATAAAATTTTTTATCATCTTTTATCTTTTAAAAATTCCCCTAGCAATAGGGGGTTTTTTTTGTTGCCATTTGCCCCATTCCTTGATTATTGATATAATAAAACCTCGCCTGATCAGCGAAGCACATTAGAAAGGGTATTTATGAAAAACATTCGTTTCTTTACGATCGGTCTTCTTTCACTAGTGACACTAGCCGCTTGCTCACCCGCCAATTCTGCGCAACCAGCAAAAACAGCTTCTAGCTCCAGAAAACCGATCAAACAATCTTCTACCAAAGCATCATCTAGTAAATCGTCGAGCACTTCTTCAGACAGTAGTAGCTCAGATGATTTTTCAGGCCGCTTCAGTTTGGATCCAGATGATGGCGCATCTCTCCAATATGTGCCAGGAGCTGCATCCATTCCTGAGATCGAAAAGCTCAAGAACCTCCACCCTACCACCGGTTTTGTATTAAGAACCGAAGATGGACAAGAGGTTGGTGGGCCAAAAGAAAGAAGCAGTTACGATGACGTAGTTGCAGCCTTTGGTCACCCCGTAAGTAGTACAGACAGTGCGAATCCTGGCGATGGAGTCAATGTATGGGCAACAGACAATGGCGATATCATGGCTTTCTTCCGCAATAATGTGTTAACAGATATCACCTTCCGACTAAGAGGGGGCGATGCCAACCACCAGTCTACTAGCAGCATTTCCAAATCCGATACACCAAAAACGGCCCTCGAACGTCTCGGAAAACCCTATGCCATTATGCGTTCAGAAAATGGGACCAGCTATGTCTATAAAGATAGCAACGGAGATGAATCTAGCTTTTCTACACAAGGAAATAAGATCTTCAATGTTACGTCTGCTGCAGAAACCAAGCAGTTAAAAAAGATCACAGGCCTGGATAAAAATCAATAACGATCCATACAAAGAACCCTCCAAGTTTTTCTTGGAGGGTTCTATTTTTTTTACAATTCAGCAATTTGGTTCAAATTCACTTCTGCAACCGTATCGTTACCGAACATAGAAATGACCATTTTCACCTTGTTGTTATCAATTTCAGTGATCTTACCAGTATAGTCTGTGAAAGCACCGTCGATGATGCGAACTGTGTCGCCCACCTTGACATCCAAATCAAACTCTTGAACGGTTTGACCCATAGAGAGCAAGATGCTGCGGATTTCTTCTTCCAACAATGGAGTTGGTTTTGAACGGTTCCCGTGGGATCCAACGAAACCAGTAACGTTCGGTGTATTCCGAACGACAAACCAAGCTTCATCTGTCATGACCATTTCTACCAAGACATAACCTGGGAAGCGATTTTCTTCGATTTCTTTTGTTTTACCGTTTTTCTCAACTTGTACGGTTTGAGTCGGAATCTCTACGCGCAAGATGTTTTCTAACATATTGTAAGTTTGCGCACGTTGCAAAAGATTCTCTTTTACCTTGTTTTCATATCCTGAGTAGGTTTGTAGTACAAACCAGCCTTTATCAAAACTGTCCATTTGGGCATCCTTTCTTTCTGTTTAGCCTGCTCGAGCTTTTGTGAACATACTAAAAAAAGCCTCTTGGCTTTCCTTTTCCTAGCTTCATTATACCACATTTTGCAGGAATGCAAAGAGGTTTGCTGATTTATTTTTAAGAAAAAACCGCAAAAAGTGGGACCCTGGGGATCCCACCTGGCTTCTTTTCTTAAAAGAAATTGATCATGTGCAATAGGCCACGTGCAATGACTTTGTCGAACAAATAAATCAATGCAACAAAGAAAGCGGTGTACTCAATCACTGAGATAAAGTTTTTCCATCTTTCCTTGCGATTTGGCCAAGTTGTATCTTTTAGTAAGACGAAAATATCTTTAATGAATTTCACAACTCTCTCCTATCGTGTTTCTTTATGGATGGTATACTTGCTGCAATGCTTGCAGAATTTATTGACTTCTAGACGTGTTGGTTTTGGCGTCCCACTCAACTTAATGGAGTAATTGCGTGACCCACAAACCGTACACGCTAGACTTGCTTTTTTTAATGCCATAACGCCTCCGTTCACCCCATTATAGCAAGTTTTCCACGTTTTGACAAGAACAGAAAATCTCCTGTCAAGAAAAAAGCAAATCTAAAGCGTTATCACTCTGGTTTTCTCCTCATTTTTGGTAAAATAAAACAAAAGGAGACGAATATGAAAAGTGATCATCTAAAAGAAAGTAGAAATATCGAAGACCGCCGAGGGCAAAGCTACTCCCAGTCTTCAGGCAATAGTAATCTTGGCGGAGGCATTTTACAGATCTTACTATCGCCGGGGAGCTTCAAAAGTAAGATCGTCCTCATCCTTCTTCTGGTTCTTCTAGGAGGTGGTGGCGCTAGCCTTGGGGGTCTCTTTGGAAATGGGACTTCTTCTCAACCTTACCAATCCACCCAAGTCACGCGCACCAACAAGACCCATGTCGACGATGCAGATGCCGAGTTCGTCAGCAAGGTCCTTGGAACAACAGAAGATCATTGGCACAAGGTCTTTCAAGCTGAAGGACGTACTTACCATGAGCCCAAACTAGTCTTCTATACCGGACGGACACAGACAGGCTGTGGGGTTGGGCAAGCATCGGCTGGTCCTTTCTACTGTCCAACCGACAAAAAGATTTATTTGGATATGAGCTTCTACAAGGAATTAACAACCAAATACAAGGCTAGCGGTGACTTCGCCATGGCCTACGTGATCGCTCACGAAGTCGGCCACCACGTGCAAAATGAGCTGGGAATCCTTGGCAAATACCATCGGATGCAACAAGGCCTTTCTGAAAAGGAACGAAATGCTATCAGTGTCCGCATCGAGCTACAAGCCGATTACCTAGCCGGTGTCTGGGCCCGCTCCATTCAAGACCGAAACCTTTTGGATATCGGCGATATCGAAGAAGCCATGAATGCAGCTCATGCGGTCGGTGACGACACACTCCAGGAGCAAGCCTACGGCTACTCGGTGCCAGATAGCTTTACCCACGGAACCTCCGAGCAACGCATGCGCTGGTTCAAACGGGGCTACCAGTACGGAGATCTCCAACACGGCGATACCTTTAGCTTGTCAGATAGTGAACTTTAAACAAAAAACGATTCAGAAGAATTTCTGAATCGTTTTTTGATTAGAAACCAAGCCAGCCTTTGAAGGTATCCCAAGCGTTTTTCGCTTTTCCTGGGATATCGGCCTCGTCGATTGCTTTTTTCGCATTATCAACCATATTCGACGCCTTTTCTTTGACATCCTCAAAGAAACCTTTGTCTTCTTTGCTATCTGTTTCTGTCGTTTCTTCTCCGACTGGTGCAATACCGTTTTCAGCATAAGAGTTCTTCACCGAGTCAAACTGGGTACCGTCTGTATAAGGCAGAACACTGTTGGCAACATTGCGGAAGATCTCGGATGCCGTTCCAGCACTACTGTCCGTCAGGTAGTGATTTTCATCGGTCGTTGGGAAACCAAGCCACTGACTGATGACCACATCTGGCGTGTAGCCGATCACCCACTGGTCTCCAGAGAGGTCCTTGTTAAAGCTGGTCTCTGTCGTACCGGTTTTCCCTGCCATGGTATAACCATAAGGCGCAGCGTTCACCCCTGTACCATTACTAAAGGTTCCCAACATCATATTGGTCATCTTATCTGTCGTTGAACCACTGAGCACTCGGGTTGATTTCTGGCTGTGGCTCTTGACCACTTGGCCACTTGCATTTTCAATCTTGGTAATGAGGTGGGCATCATTCATGACACCACCATTGGCAAAGGTTCCATAGGCTTGGGCCATCTGCATCGGATTGGTTGTCACACCAGCTCCCAAGGCAACGGCAAGCGACTTGTCCACCTTGTCCATGTTGAGCCCGAATTTTTTCCCGTACTCAAAGACCGTATCAAGACCCAAATCATTAGCGGTCGCTACGGCTGGAAGGTTAAGGGACTCTGCCAAGGCCTGGTACATCGGTACCGTTGGGCTAGACTGGATTCCCGCGTAGTTATTGACCTCATAGCTTCCATATTGGGTGGTACTATTGTCCAATTCCTTATTGGTCGACCAACCTTCAGCAACAGCTGGGCTATAGACAACCAAAGGTTTGATGGTTGATCCTGGACTTCGAGCAGCCTGGGTCGCATAGTTATAGCTACGGAATCCTGGATTTTGATCGCTTCCGACACGCCCTACGAGAGCCCGAACCCCTCCGGTCTTAGGATCAAGGGCGACACTACCAGATTCCGCGCGCGTGCCGTCTTCCGCTACTGGGAAGAGGGCCGTATTGTCATAGATCACCTGCATGCTTGCTTGGTAATTCTGATCCAGCTCGGTGTAGATCCGGTAGCCATTTTTGACAATGTCTTCTTCGGTCAGGCCGTATTCATTGACCGCCTCATTGATGACCGCATCAAAATAGGATGGGTAGCGGTAATCCTCTGACTTGCCTTCATAGGCATCGACCAGCTGGCCATGGATATCGACAGCAGCAGACTGATCAGCCGTTGCCTGGTCAATATAACCAGCCGCCACCATATTTTGGAGGACCGTATTGCGGCGATTGGTCGCATTCTCTACCGAATAGAGCGGGTTATAGATCTCAGGTCCCTTGAGCATACCGGCGAGAACAGCAGACTGATCCAGGCTTAATTGACTGGCTGAAACCCCAAAATACTTCTTGGAAGCATCCTCAATTCCCCAAACCCCATTTCCAAAATAGGCATTGTTGAGGTACATGGTGAGGATTTCTTTTTTACTGTATTTCTTATTGATTTCAAGCGCTAGGAAGAATTCTTTAGCCTTACGCTCCACCGTCTGGTCCTGAGACAGGTAAGCATTCTTGGCTAACTGCTGGGTGATGGTTGACCCACCACCTGAGCGACCCAGGGTCAAAATCGCTAAGAAGAAGCGACCATAGTTGATCCCGCTATTCTTGTAAAAGCTCCGGTCCTCTGTTGCGACCACGGCATTTTGCAGATTCTCACTAATGGCATCGAGTTCGACATAGGTTCCTTTTTGCCCGGTCAAACTTCCCGCCTGGTCCCCATTCTTATCATAGATAATGGTAGTCGCCTTCAGTGCATTCTGCAAATCCTTGACGTTGGTCGTCTTAGCAAGGTAGAAAAGATAGCCCCCTGTCAAGAGGCTAAAGCCTAGCCCAATGATCAGGAGAATCTTGGTCAAATGGAATCTGCGCCAAAAACGACGGAAGGGATGCTGAGAGAGAGGCTTGCTTCTGTGCTTGCCTGAGCGACTATAGATCGGCTCTACTGTCTCTTCCGGTAGTTCCGTGTCTGGCACTTCTTCTGCCACCGCTTTGGGTGGATGATCCTTTCTAAAAAAAGTGATCAGGTTTTCAAATAATTCTTTTATTCTATTCATACCTGTTATTGTAACACCTTATCCTTGTCCTAGCAAGAAAAGATAGCTCATCCCCTTCTCCCATTTAGTTTTCTTTAAGCTTAGATTTTGCTACAATAGGGTCATGAACTATCAATTTACCATTCCACAATCCTTTCCCCAGATGACTGTGAAAGAGTTGCTTGAGGACTACTTCCTCATTCCCCGTAAGATCCGGCATTTTTTACGAACCAAGAAACACGTCTTGGTCAATGGCGAGACCATCAACTGGCAGAGCCCCGTTCAAAAAGGAGACCAGATCCAGCTGATCTTTGACGCGGACGATTACCCTGAAAAAGAGCTCCCAGCCGGAGACCCGAGTCTGGTCGAAGAACTCTATCAGGATGAGCATGTCATCATCGTCAATAAGCCCGAAGGTATGAAAACCCATGCCAATGAGCCGACAGAAATTGCTCTTCTCAACCATGTTTCCAGCTATGTTGGATCTACCTGCTACGTCGTGCATCGGTTAGACAAGGAAACCAGCGGAGCGATTTTATTTGCCAAAAATCCTTTTATCCTGCCCATTCTCAACCGCATTTTGGAAGATAAAAACATCCAACGCGAGTACTGGGCCTTGATCCAAGGCAGCTTAGCACAAAAGACCATCGTCTACAAGGATAAAATCGGACGCGATCGCCACGATCGGCGCAAGCGCCTGGTCGATCCACGAAAAGGTCAGTACGCAGAAACTCAGGTGACGCAACTGAAAAAAATCGGGCGAAACAGCCTGGTCAAATGCCAGCTCAAGACGGGGCGTACCCATCAGATCCGGGTGCATCTCTCCCATCATGGGCACCCGATTGTCGGGGATCCTCTCTATAACCCTGCACGCGGAGAGCGACTCATGCTCCATGCTCACCGCTTGACCTTCACCAATCCATTAAACCTTGAAACCATCCAAGTCGAGGCCCCTTCCAAGAGTTTCGAAGAAGGGTTGAGAGACTAAAAAAAGAAGCCACAAAAAATAGGCTGGACAAAAACTGTTCAGCCTTTTATATTTGATAGAAATAACTGTATGACGCAGTGGTTGATTGGCATCTTTGTTCTCTTTTTAAGCTCCAAAGATGACCTAATGAGGGAAACAAAGTTTCCTTTATCCACAACCTTCAACAGTCTCCCAGACCGTTGAAGCTATGCAGGGGTGGGAAGATTGAAAAGATTTGGGGAACCTTTTCAACCTTTTTTATATTGGAGTTCTTTCCCACTCCCTTTTTATTATTGATAGCGTGGGGTTGCAAATCCACGGATATTGCCATGTCCGATTCGGTAGGTATTGCGACGGACTTGGTTGTTGGAGTTTCCTTCAATGGTATGAATGATTCCGTTTGAGACGCTTTCGACAATTCCGATGTGATCCGCAAAGCCATTGTTTTGTTGGCTATTTTGATCCCAGTTAAAGGTGATGATGTCCCCTGCTTTTGGTGTAGTGGTACCATCCTCATTCCAAATACCCAAGCGTTTGAAAATCTGGATGTGACGTTCGACTCCACATTCACGGCCAATCAAACCGCTCAAACCTTCCCGCTGGAAGACTGTTGTGACAAAGATATCACACCAGTCATCGGTCGTCTTCACTGCATAACCAACTGGAAGTGGTTTAACACTGTTATAATCATTGATCAATTGTTGGTGAGCTGCAGTGCCGCCACGAACGCCCACTAGACTAGCTGCTGCCCGTAAGACACGGTCCCGTTGTCCATTCGTTACACGAGGACTAAAAGCAGTTTGATCTACTGTCGCACGGGGATGAAGGGCTGTTTGACCAAGGTTAAAGCCTTCAACGCCACCATCGACATAATCCACATAGACGTGAGTGGTATAGTTACCTGATTGGTACTGGTGATTTGCTGCAGAGACCTGCACTTCGGTATGCATACCAGAAGGTGCTGTTGAATACCAGTAGAGATTTTCTTGATGGGCTTGAGACCAAGCAGCAACACGGATATTCTTAATCTGACGACCTTGAGGCGCTTGATCCACCGTTACTGTATAGGTTCCAGCACCAGAATTGACGTTCTTAATAGAAGCTTGCGTCTTGGTCATGGCATTTCGGAACTCCACTTCTGTAGTCGTAGTACCAACACCTACACGAGAACCATCATTTTGGATATAGTAAAGGTGAACATGGTACTTACCAGTAGAATTCTTATGATCGCTCGCTTTGACCGAGACCTTGTAATCTCCGTTCGCTTGACGAGTCGCTTCATACCAGCGGATGTCGTCTTGGCCGTCCTTATCAGACCAAGTAGGAACTTGCACAGTCCGCACACCTTTAGGGCTATAGACATCCTTGATGATGACATCAAAGGTACCCGCATCCTTGTTGTTGTTTTGGATTAAGATTGTACCAGAACGACGGGCTTGACGCACTTCTGTCGTAGTTTCTGTAATATAGTTTCGTTGGTTATTTTGATCTACATAATAAACATGGATATTGTATTTACCATCTTCATTTTTATGGTCTGAGGCTTTGATGGTAGCACGGTAGCTTCCGTCACTTTGACGGACTGCTTTATGCCATACTAGATCATCAGGCCCGTTCGAATCTGACCATGTTGGGATTAGAACTTCTTTCAATCCGTTTGGAGCTACTACATCGCGAACAACTGCTTCAAACGTACCTGTTACAGTATTGTTGTTCTCAATTGTAACAGTACCACTTGGTTTGACTTGTTGAACTTCTGTAATTGTCTCTGTAATGTAGTTTTTCTTATTATTTTGATCTACGTAGTAAATGTGGACATTAAATTTACCTGTGTCATTCTTATGATCAGATGCTTTGATGGTTGCACGGTAGCTTCCATCACTTTGACGTTCAGCCTTATGCCAAACTAAATCGTCCTGACCGTTTTTGTTAGACCAAGTAGGGACTAGGACCTCTTTCAAGCCATATGGTGCGACTACATTGCGAATAACAGCATCAAACGTACCTTTTTCAGTATTGTTATTCTCAATCGTTACTGTGCCACTTGGTTTGACCTGATGAACCTCAACTACTTTTTCAGTCAGATAAAAACGATTATTTGAATCATCTACAATGTAGGCGTCAGCACGATAATTCCCAGTAGAATTCTTATGATCACTCGCTTTAATAGTCACACGATAAGAACCATCCGCTTGACGTGTTGCCTTGTGCCATACTAGGTCATCCTGTCCATTTTCAAGACTCCATGATGGAACTAATACTTCTTTTAGACCAGTTGGGGCAACAATATTGCTTACAACAGCATCAAAGGTACCTGCTACTGGGTTATTGTTTTCAATCTTCAGAACACCACTTGGTCGAACGTAATCAACCGAAACTACTTGTTCCGCGATATAGTGCCGTTCCCCAGAGTTGTCAACGATGTAGGCATCAGCGCGATAGTTTCCTTTATTGCCTTTATGTTCACTTGCCTTAATGGTTACACGATAGCTCCCATCCGTTTGTTTCGTCGCCTTATGCCAAATAAGGTCGTCTTGACCCTTTTCTAAACTCCACGATGGAACTAAAACTTCCTTAACACCACCTGGAGATGTGATATTACTAACAACTGCATCAAATGCACCTGTAGTTTGATCATTGTTTTCAATTGTTAAAGTACCACTTGGCTTCTCTACTTTCTCAACCGGCAAACTATTATCTTCTGATTCTACCACTCGTGCGCGTGCGCCGTATGGAGCGCGACTAGCTACCACGGCAGGTGCTGGTTGCTCTGATACAACCTTGTCACTAGTGCCCTTGTCAGAAGGCTGGTTATTGCTAAGAGTCGGTGTGACAGGTGCTGCCTCTGTTGCAACGGTATTTTCTGTCTGAATACCTTTCTCAACTCCCACTCCTTCGCTTACAGTATTCTGCGCTTCTGATGAAGTTTTTGTTGCAATGATAGCTGATGTATTTTCTGGTGTTTGATCGGACGCATGTTGCTCATCGGCTTTGACTTGTTGTGTCGAAAAAGCTAACAAAACGGCTGTTCCAGCATAAAAAATAAGATCTTTCTTTTTCATGTATCTTCCCTTTATACAAATTTTATACTTTAATCATTTTACCACACGGTTTCAGCAATGAAAAGTTTTATAAGGCATATTTTTAAAATTAGTGATATTTTTAAAAAAACTAAAAAAGAAGTCTTTTTGACTTCTTTTGCTATTAAACTGTTTTTCATATCCCAAATAAATTATTTACTATGATCGGCAGTTGTCAAAAATTTAATTAGAAAAAGAATTACACCTGATCTAAATCCTGTTTCATCACTGAAATCATTCTTTTTGCAACTGTGTCCCACGAATATTCTGCTTTATAATAATCTTGTTTCATCTGAACATTTCTAAAGAAGCTTTCATCTTTTATTAGATTATACATTTTATCAGCTAAAACCTGTGGGTTTTCCTCTTCAGCAGGTATTAATAATCCTGTTTCATTATTTTGAATTAGATTTGGCATTTCCATTAAATTACGTCCAATACATGGTAAACCATAGCAAAGAGCTTCAACAAATACAATTCCAAATGCTTCAAATCGAGAAGGTAAAACAAATACATCACAAAGATTATAATAATATTGCACCTTATCAGCTGGTAGATTCCCTAAAAAATAAACATTCGGATTGTTAAATTCCATCGGAGCATCTGAGGGACCTATAATGTACAACTCTGCCTCTGGCATGAGATTATTTTGCAAATAAACAAAAGCATTATAAACAAGATCTCCACCTTTACGCAAAAAATCTTTGCCAATAAATAAAAATTTATTTCGTCCCTTATGTGAGTGCTCAAGTAATAGGTTGTCCATATTTGTTCCCGCTCCCACGTAATGAACTTTTTCAACTGGAAGCCCTTGTTGAGCTATTAGGTAATCTGAAAACCATTTACTCATAGTAAATATTCCAGTGGCTTGATTATAAAATGTTTCCTGTTTTCTCATTCGACTATCTAGAATATCTGCCGAGACGTTTTGAAAACCACTATATTTGAATGATTGACTATTGCTTTGAGAACTCTCTATCAAATAATGAAGATTCAAGTCTTGATAGATATACACTGGATTATCAGGAAAAGATAAAGGGAACTCATCAAATGTAAGACAAACATCCTTTGGAGAGAGATGAACTTGATTTTCAGCATATTTAATATACGTCATGTTCATATCAGATTTTCTAATACCTAAACGAACAAGCAATTTGTGCACATTCATTCTAAAAGTATAGAAAATATTCTGTTCCTCAACAATTTCGTATTTTGCTAAATACTTTTTAATATTAGTTATTGTACCAGACCAATCCCAGGTCAATTGTTCTTTGTTATGAATAATTCTTGGAATTACAATCTTCAAACTAACCCCTCCTAAATTTATATTTAGCTATATCTAAAATATGATCTAACAATGGATTTTTTAAAAGTTTGAGCTCTAATAAATAGATGATTAAGCTTACTAAAGTAATGCTAAAAATTAAAAGAAGTGAATTAGTTACGAATAACTTAAACCCAAAACCAATGACTATTATTGAAAAGAAACCTAGTAAAGCTTGAACTAAGTTCTGTCTCCAGAGTGCAAAATTAATGTACTTCCCGCTTTCTCTTACAACCAGAAAGTTATATAAAACAATAAAAAATTCTGATGCAATCGTTGCCACTGCAGCACCATTCTGATAAAATACTGGAATTAAAAGAAGACTAATTCCGATATTTACAACAATTCCATATAGAGCTCCTGTTAAGTTTACAGTTTCACGTCCGATAGGTATATTAAGCCCATACGTTAATATCCCACCAAATATGGCTCCAATTAAACT
This sequence comes from Streptococcus sp. HCA-5024, assembly GCF_037890265.1. Classification (NCBI taxonomy): domain Bacteria; kingdom Bacillati; phylum Bacillota; class Bacilli; order Lactobacillales; family Streptococcaceae; genus Streptococcus; species Streptococcus sp. HCA-5024. Next base: position 125,822 of record NZ_JBBKBR010000004.1, on the reverse strand, counting down.
AATTGCTAGTAACTGTAATGTTAAAGTGGCATCGATAAATTTTATTCCACCTAAAAATAAAATAATTTCCCTAGATAGGACAATAAGACCTGCACTCATTGGAATTAAGATTAGAGTTACCACTGAAAGTATTTGAGTATAACTTTTTTTAAATTCGTCAATTTTCTGTTCTCCAAACAAATGTGACAACCTAGGTATTGTGACAGAATAGATTGAAGCTAATAAATTTTTTAATATTGTGTATACTCTGGCTGCAACAGCATACAATCCAACGTAATATGCTCCTTTGAACCACTCTAATATTAGCATATCAGAATTAGCATAGATACTAATTACTAGACCACCAGAAAACAAGACGATAATTGGCTTAAAATGCTTTACTAGATCAAGTCTCCAAACAAGAGAGAGTTTTAAATACTTTCTACAATAGATTAAATTTAAAATACAAGATATCCCTGAACCAATTACTGAGATAAATGTATATAGATATAAATCGCTAGCTGTTTTAACAAGAACAAACATCAATATCAACGATAAGATTTGTATAATGATACTTCTAATCGTAATATAAAGGAAATCCTCAAAAAGAACGTTTATCCAGTCCACTCCGAGTGTTGTAAAAACAATTGTCAAACTTTGAATAAAAATCAGAATTTGATATTCTCTATTCGGAATAAATAAACATACAACTAATACTAACAACAGATAGGATACTATCGTCGATAAAATATTTATAGTGAAAATTTGATTACCTAAATGACTTAATTTCTTAGAATCAGATCTAATACGCCCCCCTTCCCTAATAGCATAAGTAGAGATCCCAAGAGCAGCAACTAAAGAAAAGTAACCTACAATAGAAGCTGTATAATTAATTTTTCCTAAGTTCTCCACACCTAATATTCTACTGATATAGGGATAAGTGATTAAAGGGAATATAATTGAAAGTGCTGTTTTAAATAAATTTAAAGCCGCATTCACTCCCATTTTTTTAGTCATCTATTAACTCTCCATCTCTGTTTAATTTTGCAGATTCATTATTGATAATTACTAGCGTCAATGTCAACGCAATAATCCGGGGTCTGTCAATATATGACATGATTGGAAGGCTCATCAGAAAACTAATCAATAGGCCTGTTATTAATATGTTGGAACTAAGTTTCTTTATCCACGTCATAATTAATTTTATAGTCAAAAGGATATACCACACAAACCCTGGTACCCCTAAAGAACCTAATGTTCCAAATATCCCGATATCATCATAATTAAAGTAACCATCAGGCCCTTTTATAAAATAATATAAAGAAGTGCCCTTTTCCGGAGTATGCAATCCTAAACCAAATGGATAAGTAAAAATTTTATTAAAATAATATTCTATTGCACCTGTTCGAGCAAAAGAGGAGCCGGTGTTATCCGAAATACTATCAGATATTGAACCAAATCTATTTGAAATAATGAATAAACCCGCCGTCCCTAAAATAAGAGTCCATAATAATGAGGATAGAGTTAGTCTACGCTTATTGTATATGAAATACATTGAAAGAATAACTATTAGCACAGTCACCAAATAGTATCTCGACTGATCGACATAAAAAATAGCAACTAACATCAATAATAAACTAACTATATCAAAAAATGATTTTTTAAAATGATTTGCAATAATTTTCCATGCCACTAAAATAACAAATACCCGAACAAGTCCCTCAAAAACACTATAAATACGTAAAGGTACTGTTAAATTATAAAGATAACTTATAGGAATAATCTCTTCAATTTTCAAAAACAATGTTTGCAAGCCATGATATCTGTACACTTGCATAACAAATAATATCGATACTATTGAAATAGTTATCTGACCGATTTTAACAAAAAGCTTATAGTTACTTTCTGTCTTAAATATCTCGCAGAGAGGAAAATAAAGGAGTAAAATTGAATAAGGAAGAACATCCCACAATACTTGCGTAATCGAGTAGTCAAATAAATACATTGATACAAGTGAATTAAAGAACAGAATTAGAAAAAAGATTAGGATATAATTTCCAAAAATACCTAGTTTAAGTTTCCCTTTATTATAGATAAAGTATGCCAAAAATAATATTAAAGAATAGAATGCAACTCCTAATTTATTACTGGCAGCCCCTCCCAGTAAATTCGGCCAACTTACTAAATAAAAACCTCTGAATTCAATCAAGAAAAATAGTAAAAATAGAAAAAGATATTTATTAAATTTCAATGTTTTTTCTCCTTGAAATACGTACCATCCAATATTTTTTTCAATCGATATATCTTTTTACATAAGAAGTAGGACATATCAGATATTTTCAAAGAAAGTTTAGATGCTCCTCTATATTCTCTGTAATAGTATTTTTTTGATACACGGCCAATTCTCTCTGACTCAGGATTATGCGCTCCTCTATGATAATGATAAATTGTCCATTCAGGATAGAAATAAGTCATATATCCCTTATTCCTCATTCTTTCACTTAAAATCATTTCTTCACAATAAAGAAAAATATTTTCATCAAATCCTGATACTGCTTCAAAAGCATTTCTAGAAACAAACATAAAGCTACCACTAACCCATCCAGTCTCACCCTCAGGAGCAGTATAGTCAATATCAATCCATTTATGTATCTTACTATTAAACCACTGCCTATTATAATCCTGAAGGATCATCTCTTCTACAAAATTCATCCGCTTACGAGGACTTTGAATATCTCCTTGAGGAGTGAGAATCTTAGGACCAACTATACCTATTGGATGATCGCTCGTTTCAACGATAGTTTTACACTCATTCAGCTGTATACCATTAGGAAACTCTAAATCATTGTTTGAAAAAACTAGATAGGGTGTATTAAAGTTCTGAATTGCAAATTTTGCACCTAAATTATTGCCTTTAGAGTATCCACCGTTTTCATTAGAATCAATTATATAAATTTTCCTTTGTGATATTTCAAAAGAATAAACTTTTTTCCCATTAAAAGTAGAGGAAGTAAATTCAACTTTAGAATCTTGTAAGAATTGTTTCCCCAATTCTTCCGCACTATTATCTACGATAATGTAATGTACATCATTTCCAACATATATATCAATAAACTTTTTTATATAATCTACTGTATCACTCATTGATTTGTAATCAGTAATAATTAATGAGTACATAGAATCTCCTTTTGTTTTACTTCGCTAATTCCTGATAGATTATTCGTAATTTTTTAGCGCTATCCTCTATATCAAATCCAGCTTCTTTTATTTTTTCTCTAGAACCATATGGAAGGCGTTCATAACTCATAGAGGTGATAAAATCTGACCACTTTTCAACACCATCAGATAATGATAATCTATAAAAGTTTGAATTAACCGATGCTGATTCTGGAACAGCAGAACTTACCACACAAGGTAGACCAGATGCTTGTGCTTCAATATTCACGATTCCAAATCCTTCATAGAAAGAAGGTAACAAAAAAACATCCATTGCTTGTAAATATTGTGCTGGTTGTTCTTGTTTTCCAAGTAATAAAACCCTTCCTAATTTTATTTCTTCGTCTAGCAGCGTTTCTATATTAGCTCGTTCTTCACCATCACCAATCCATATAAAATAAAAATTAGGTACCTTTAGAACAAAAGTATGTATTAGGTCAACTATAAATTCAGGATTTTTTTCATATGACATTCTCCCGACAGTACCTAAAACAATAGCCTCCACTGGAATATTTAGATTCTCTCGTACCTTTTGCCTTAACTCTTCATTATATAAAAAGTCATTGATTACAATACCATTTTTCAGAATCGCCACATCAGACAAATCAGTATCGCCATACAAATAATTCGCTGCTTCAAGTGAACAGGCCAACTTATAATCAACAAGAAACTTAATTATTTTTCTTGCCGTTAACATTTTTAATCTGCCAACAAAACCCTTACCACGACTAGATGAAGTAGTGTGAGCATGAAGTACTATTTTTGCACCTACAAGTTTTGACAGAATAATATTAAATAACCCCTCGATAGCATCATCTGCGTTAATATGAACAATATCGTACTTTTCTTTTTTTAAAATAGAGTAGATATTTCTTATCCTTTTTATTTTACTTGATGCTTCCTTAACATGTTGAACCTGTCCTCCGTTTTCTTCAATTATTCGATGAAAACTAGGGTTCTTCAATTTTCCAATTGCCAAAAAGTCAACTTGAAAGTCGTCTGTTAAGGGACGAGTCAAGTTGTAGGCTATTACAGACCTACCTCCTGCTCCGAAATTGTCTGCCCCCATTTGTAAAATTTTAGTTTTCATCTATCTACTCCAGTAACTAATACGTTGAATCACAATTCAAATTGAGACTTGTCAGGATAACGATTAGACAATATCTTAGAAAATTTCTCCAAGTCATTTTCTGTCATCGCCATATCATCATTAACACAAAGTAATTTTGTCTTTTTTTTCGATAATAATTTAGGAAGCTGATCAACAGCAGTAATTGAAATTGATTTTCCAAAATTCTTACTAGAAGGTTGAAAATCATTACTTTCAATTTGCCAGTAACATAATAGATAATGATTTATATCCGTATTATAGTCTCTAAATTTATGTTTAGATGTTTGAACAAAAATGTCTTCTTCAACATTCCATAAATGAATTAGTGTACTCTTTTTTATTGGAACTGGTGTATGCTGATTATAGTATCCAGTTATCCCCCATGGAAATAACAAGATATTTTTTAAAACCAATTGACCATATTTAAAATTGAAAAACTTAAACGGCGACTGTTTCAAGGCTTTTTTATTTGAAAAATGTCTATATAAAACTTCTACATTATTAAAATAAACTTTTGAAAAAGATGACCACGGAACCAAGGCTTCATAAACAGCCAATAGCCTTGGTTGTCCGTTGACAAAAAAATCATCAGGCTTAACATCTTGAATCAAATACATGTCATCGTTAAAAAAAACAAAGTTCTCTGATAAACCTTCAATGCGGTGTAAATTCAACTCAATTGCAGCCGAATTAAATGTTGGTAAATATTCCTCAGGCATAAAATCACTATGCCGAACCCATTTTAGTTTAGGATGATTTAAATCTAACCATTCCGGTTTTTGACCATTAGTTATAAGATAAATATTATTTACCCACGGCGCATGCTTCTCCACCATCCGGAACCAATAATTGAATGTTCCATAATCTCTATAACGGTGCAGATTATCTCCATCATTACCAACCTGCAAACTATTAGACGTATATTTATTTTTTTCTCTAATGAAGTCAGGATCATTTCCATCAACCCAAAGTACAACAAAATCAATTTTTTCTTCCATGTTAAATCACCCATAAAATAATTGTTTAGCCGGTCTAACTATATAAAACTTTTAGTTAAAAATACATCATTCAGATATAAGAAAAAAGAAAAAGGACCGAAAATATTATGTAATTTTTCTTTATAAAATAGTCCAAACTTCAATTGCTAAACCTTTGGCTGATGAATTCAGAATGTTTTCCAAAATAACATCAAAAAACGTTTTGTATACTGAAGGCTAGCTTTAACACTTTAAATCTAAACAGCACATATTTTAACTTATTTGGTTGGTCTTTCATTTGAGAAATAGAAACACTATTTTTAAGTAATTCCTGTTTCACTTCATTAGTAATGTCTATATATTCTTTATCTAATTTAGATTTATACAAACTTGCTAATAGATGAATCAAACCATTTACATAATACAGTTGTGAGATGCGCAACTCGTCTTGATTTAATTGCGAACGTACAAAATCTGAATAAAACATTTCTTTATAGAACCCAAACATATCTCTAAACTTTTTCTCATTCCAAGACTGTGTAATAGAATCTGGGTTATCGATCAAGTAATGATAGTACTTTTGATTGGTTGCATACACTTTCTTAGCTGAAAGAAACAGTTTGTAATTAGTGCCAAGATCCTCATAGTATTTGCCAATTGGAAACTGGATGTTATGATCAGTAAATAAGGATTTCCGATAGACTTTGTCATTAGCGAAACCAGTAATATAAGTATACTTCAGCATTTGAAGGAAAGCATCTTTACCTTCAAACACTTGAATCACTTCTGGTTCTGAAACTATAGCATCTTCTTTACCCTTCACAAACTCACGGTTAAAAGAAATAATATCAAATTTTCTGGATTCTAGCGCTTCTGCTAGGGCTATAAAGGTATTTGGTTCAATCCAATCATCTGAATCCGGAAAATAAACATATTCTCCCTTAGCATTAGAAATCCCCGTATTACGAGCATCAGAAAGCCCACCATTCTCCTTATGAATGACTGAGATAAAGTCATACGCTCTCACATAGTCATCACAGATTTGAGGAGAACGATCAATACTTCCGTCATCAACAAGTAAGATGTCGTAGTTCTTCCACTCTTGAACGAGTATACTCTCAATACAACGTTTTAAATATTTTTCGACATTATAAACTGGAATAACAACAGTTAAAAGTGGTTCCATAGATTGTTTACCTAATTTTTATGCTAAGTCCTCTCCACCTTTATTCAACCAAGTAACGGCATTAAAATAACGGTGGTACGTTTTCAAATCGATGCCAACGTGTCCTTGCTTTTCAGCTGATTTGAAATGAACTAAGGAAGGCAAATCGCTATAATTCTTCGAAGAGAAGATAACCTTACCTTTGTATGGAAGCTCTTCAAACTCTTTCATCAACTCATAAGTGCAAGCATCATTATCATTGAACTTAAAATACAGATTGTCCCAATGAATTCTTTCTAAACGACGTTGCCATTTTTGAGTCGCTTCTTCTTCATCTGCATAATGCAAAAAATGAAGTTCAATATCGTCAAGAAGTGCAAGAGGATAGGCATTATCGAAATCTTTGATATATTTCGATTCCTTAACGAATTTCAAGGGGATATCTCCACTCAAATAATGTTTTAGATTCTTGAGCATTTTGATGTAATCAGGTGAAAAGACAAACATTCCAACAAACGGTGTTTGATAAGGTAGTCCCAACTCCTGATAAACTTTCCCAGCCCAACAATTATCACAAATGATCGTGAAATTTTTATTCTTGAGTCTACGTCTAGGGATAAAATTGATAATTGGATAAATGATTGGTTTTAATTTATTCTTAATTGTTTCAATATTCATCTTAGTATTTCTTATACAACTCCGAAAAATTCCGAATATAACTTTGTAATGAAAAGAGTTCTTTTTGGCGTTCGACAGAGGCCTTACCAAATTGCTCTCTCTTCTCGGTATTATCAGCCAATTCTTGGATGGCTTTAGACAATTCTGCGGGCTGATTTGGTGTAGCAAGAAGGCCATTTTCACCTTCTTTAACCATTTCACAGACACCACCATGACGGTAACCTACTACAGGTTTGCCACAGGCCATTGATTCCAGAACTACAGTAGGTAGGGGATCTGGATTGGTACTTGGCAAGACAAAGATATCGAACATATTATAGAGCTCTGTCGTCTTGCTATAATAGTCAATTCGCTTGATTTGTCCTGCTACTGGTAAGTCTGAAATAGCTTTTTCCAACTCATCCACGCGCCATTCTTCACCTTCAAAAGCACTTCCTGCTAGAAAGGCTACTGCTTTTGGATTAGTCTTTAAGATTGGAGTCACAACTTCTAAAAAGTCGCCTTGACCTTTCCATGCATTTACTCGCCCAACCATTCCAATAATCAAAGCATCCTGTGCAATACCAAACTGATCACGGACCACACTAGCATCCATCACCTGATAGACGGCATTGTCAACACCATTATAGATGACTTGAACTTGGTCATTTTTTACAAAGCGAGACTGCTTTACGTGGTTGGCTACAGCATTTGAAACGGTCACAATGGTATCCGCATAACGCCCCATCAAAAAGTTGATGAAATCAGAAATTGCTTTTGGTTTGACGATAATTTCATGCACATGCCAAATCAAAGGTAATTTCAACTTACGTTTGAGATAAATCCCCTCAAGTACCGCGGTCGTATTGTTGTGAATGAGAGTAATGCCATTATCCTTAGCATATTTAGCAATTTGCTTTGAATAACGATTATAAGAACCAAAATACTCAAGAATTCCCTTAGGATTAAAATATTTACGGCGCAAAATTGGATAATCGATAACTTTTACCTTAGCTCCAACCTTTTCCAATGCACTCACTAAGACACCATCGTTAGGCAAGATGACATGAGCCTCAAAGGCATCTTTATCCAAACCTTTAATAAGCTCCAATAAAACCTTGTCAGCACCATACATTTCGGCACCAGCGTGAAGATATAAAATTTTCTGCATTTCTATCCTTTAAATACTTTCTCGTAGTCTGTAACAATTTTTTCCCAAGTAAAGGCTTCTGCAATCCGTTGACTTGATTTTTGATTGAGATCTTCGATAGCTTGTTCATCCAATTGCTCAGCTTGATCGATGACACTTGCCAATTGGTCTTTCTTCCAATAGAGCGCCCCATCTTCACCGACTTCACGGTTAAAGCCAACATCCAACAAGAGATTGAGCTTAGTAGACTCAAGAGCCTCAAGAAGAGATGGATTAGTCCCCCCCACCTCATGACCATGGAAGTAAGCAAAGGCATTCTCACGGATGTATTTGAGCAATTCTTGATCATAGACCGTCCCGACAAACTTCACTCGAGGATCTTGATCAAATCCAGTATCTTTACGCAACTGTTCATAGAACTTATTTTGTTCTACATTGGTAATCAGGACAAAATCTTTTTGTGAATTTGACTTCATAAAGCCACGAATCATGGCCTCATAGTTATTCTCCGGTACAAAACGTCCCACGACAAGGTAGTAATTTCCTTCAGATACTTGCTTATCCGCAAACCAAGTCCGTACTTTCTCGTCTTCTTTACTCAGGATGGATTTACTTGTATCCGTTCCATAAGCAATATAGGTCGTCTGAGGCTGATACTTGGCATAATCCTTCTGGATATAGGCTTCGATGTTCTTGCTATCACAAATCAACAGGTCGGCGCGTTTGACCATGAGTTGTTCAGAAAACTTCCAGTATTTGCGGACTGGAAGACTCCACTTCGCGCGAAGCCACTCATGACCATCCGGATTGACCATCAGAGTCCCTCCGATAGCCTTGATTTTCTTTTTAATTTTTGAGATAAAAGGACCAATCCGGCAAGCCAAGACATAGAAGATCGGAGCCTGGTCTTTGTTTTCTTTTGCGATTTCAACGGCCTTGTTGAGGGCTGCAATATCATAAGCAATAGCACGCGCAGGACCGATATTAGGGACATCAATGTTGTAACAGATCGCGCCATTATGTTCGAAAGCATCTGCAGTAATTCCTGATTTTGCTGAATTCTCCCGCATACAAGCTACATAATACTGGATATTTTTATCTTGTTGGAATTCTGTCAACTTCTCAACAAAGGTCTCAAAACCACCATATTTTGCTGGAATACCTTTGGAACCAACGATATAAATTGATTGTGTCATTTTTCTCCTAACATGGAAAGGACGAAGTAGGCAGTTTCCTACTTCGCTCCTTCTTTTCTAAGTACAACCTTCACGGTCTTGAGCAGGATCTGAATATCTCTCCAGATCGTCCAACCATCCATGTATGCAACGTCGAGTTTGACCACTTCGTCAAAATCTGTAATCTCACTGCGTCCGCTCACTTGCCAAAGGCCTGTAATCCCTGGCTTGAAACTGAGTCGGCGTTTTTGGGCTGGCGTATAGTCTTGGTATTCGTCTACCGTTGGAGGACGAGTTCCGACTAGACTCATATCACCGATCAACACATTGTAAAATTGTGGCAATTCATCAAGACTGGTCTTACGGATAAAGCGTCCGATTGGTGTTACCCGTGGATCGTTTTCCATCTTAAACATCCCACCCGTCATGGTGTTTTGCGCCATCAGATCTTTTTTAATCTCTTCGGCGTCCACGCGCATGGAGCGGAATTTATAGAAGTTAAAATACCGTCCGTTCTTTCCGACCCGCTTCTGTACAAAGAAGGCAGGTCCGCCATCTTTGCGGATTAGAGGGACCAAAACGATACTCACTAGTCCACAAATCAAGAGTCCAAAGAGGGCTCCCGCAATATCCAAGAGACGTTTGGCAAATACGTGGCTCGGTTTGTAGAAATTGGTTGAGAAAGTGACGACACTTAGTCCCCCGACTTCTCGAACCCGTTTATTGCCCAAGGAAGCGAAGTTAAAGGCATTGAGATTGACCGATACATCGATCCCCATACTCTCAAACTCCGAGACGAAATCACTAATATTGTAGTCCTCACTTGGCAGATTGATAAACACTTCATCCACCACTTCCTTGGTCACAAAGTTCATCATTTGATCCGGCTGCACCACCCGTACACCCGAATGGGTAAAATCCGTATCATCCATGACAGTGACACCGATCAATTCCCCATGATAGAGGCTAGGCGAATGCAGAATATCAAATACCTTTTCCATCCGACTGGTCGCTGTGATCAGGAAAATCTTTCGCGAACTTTTCCGTCGTGGCGAAACAGACTTCCGGTATCTCTTGAGCAAGAGATCCATGATATAGACGGAAAACGTATTGAAAAGAAAGAAGTAAATCATCCCCCGACGAGAGATGGAAAAGACCCCATCGAGCATAAAAGAGGTAAAGGTGATCCCAACAGCGAAAAATACGTTGTATTTCAAGACCTGAAAGAGCTCATCTAGATAGCCTCTGCTATAAAAACGATAGGCAATATTGCTGATGTAGAAGGATACAAAATGCAAGAGATAGAGAATCGCAATTGTCTGCGATGTGTATTCTGCATCCTTGAAAAGACTCACAATGTAAGCTGAAAATAGGACAGCCAAACTTTGAAAGAGAACAATATTTAGTTTTTCCAGTTCGATTCTTTCTTCTCCCATTTTCCCTCAATCCTATTCTTTACTTTTTCCCGTACTCTCCATAAGATCCATATCCACCATATGAACCATACTCAGCAGCTTTAATGTTAAATTTATTGAGCACTACTCCTAAGAAAGGTGTGCCTGTTTGTTCTAATTGGTCCTTGGCTTTTTGGACAGCCTTGCGTCCATTGGCACCAGATTCTGTGATCAAGACAGTTCCATCACAACGTTGGGCGATAATGGCCGCATCGATCACGACCCCGATTGGAGGCGTATCGACAATGATGTAGTCAAAATGCTCACGAAGTGCATCCATCATCACAGTGAAGTTCTTGCTTTGTAAGAGACCTGTTGGGTTTGGCGCGACCTGCCCAGACTCGATGATATCCAAGTTTGGAAAATCAGTCGCATACAAGATTTGGTCCAATTGGCTACGGCCAGATAAGAAGTCGGTCAAGCCTTGGATCTTAGTACGGCTACGGAAAATCCCTGTCATGACAGAGTTCCGGATATCACAGTCTACCAAAAGGGTCTTGTAACCCGCACGCGCAAAGGCAACGGCCAGGTTGGTTGAAGTGGTTGATTTCCCTTCATTTTCTTGAACAGATGAGATAGCGATGACTTTTAAGTCTACCCCACTCAATTGGATATTCGTCGCAAGGGCATTGAAGTACTCTTCTGCCTTCCGAATTTCTTGTAATTTGTTTTTTGAAATTTCTAACGTATTCATGCGATCCCCAGTCTACAGTTTCTTAATATCTGGCACAATACCAAGCAAGGTTAAGCCCATCAACTCTTCGATATCTTCTGGTCTCTTGACACGATCGTCCAAGACTTCTACTACGACCATGAGAACCACCATCAAACCAGCTCCAGCAATAAAGCCAAGAAGGACATTGCGTCGGATATTTGGTGAAGAAGGTGATTGAGGCACTTCTGCTTCATCCAAGGTCGTAACATCTGACACCTTGGTCACAGCAATGATCTTTTCAGCTGCTACATTCCGAAGGCCATTGGCAATACGAGCTGCTTCTTTTGGATCTCCGTCCTTAGCCGTGATCGAAAGGATACGAGTATCTGTCGGAACAGACACACTGATCTTTTTCGACAACTCACCAGGTGTCATATCGAGTTTCAATTCTTCGATAGCTTGGCTCAAGACATTTTGAGAAAGAATGATCTCACGGTAGTCCTTAACCAAGTAAGAACCAGCCTGCAAATCAGAGTTTGTCAAGGCATTGTTGTCTTGGTTTTGACGACTGACCACATAGATCCGGCTAGTACTTTGGTATTCTTTCTTGGCTAAAAAGGCACTGTAGCCAAATGCTGCAATGGCAAAGACAAGAGCGACCAAAACGATCGAAAACTTGCGTTTCCATAGGGTCTTCAGCATAGCGAAAACATCAATTTCCACTGCTTGATTTTCTTGATTGTTCATTTCCTAATTACTCCTTCGTGTGGATCTCTCCACCTGTTTCCTGGTTAGATTAATTCATCCGCTAACAAGAGTTCTTGATTGCTGACAAAGAGAGCTTGTGCTCGTTGTTCTCCGTATTCTTCCTTGATCAAGCGATAGGCTTCTGCCATATAAGGCGGTCGTTTATCCACATTGTGCATATCACTGGCCACAAAGTGTACCAAGTCTTTTTCTAAGAAGTACCGAGCTCGTTTTTTCAGTTGTTTTTGCTCATCCCCAAAGAGGCGAGGCTTGAGAACACTGGAACTATTGATCTGCATGTAGCAGCCCATGTCAATCATCTCTTGCACGCGCTCCTCATTTTTCTCCAAGCACTTGTAGCGCTCGATATGGGCCACCACCGGTGTCACACCTAGATGGAGCAAACGGTCCAAGGCCGTATGAATCTCCTTGTAAGGTGTTCCCATGCTGAATTCAATCAGCGCAAAGCGCGTATCTGCCAAACGTGGAATGATCTTTTCTTCCAGTTTTTTCAAGACATCATTGGTAAAGTAGATCTCTGCCCCGTAATGAATCGTTAAATCTGGCGCGACCTCTGCCGCAATTTTTTTCACTTCTTGAAAATTTTCAGAAATCTTTTCTTCGGGAGTTTCAAACATCCCCTTGCGACGATGAGAAGTGGAGATAATGGTCCGCACCCCTTGGCGATAGCTTTCTTCCAATAAGGCGCGAGTATCTTCTCTTGTCTTTGGTCCATCATCCACATCAAAGACGATGTGCGAGTGGATATCAATCATTTTTCTTTTCCTTCCATTACTTTTTGAATGGTTTCCTTGGCCTTGGTTAAGCTAGCTTGATCCAACTCCATGACATAGAGGTTGTAACCAGGCATAGCATAAGACGGCAAGTCATTTCGTCCTTGACCAGTAATCGCTTGAGAAGTCACCTCATAAGAACCACCTGTTTCTAACTGGGTATTGATCAAGTTCATCATAGTCGGCAACTGCATATTGGTTTGGACAGAATCTTGGAGGTTTCCGATAATCTCATTGTAGTTGCTTAAGACCTTGGTAGAGGTCAACTTTTTGATAATGGCCGCAATGACTTTTTCTTGGTTTTTCCCACGATCATTGTCGCCACCTTGGAGAGAGTAGCGTTCTCGGACAAAACCGAGTGCTTGCTCTGAATTCAAATGAACCTTCCCAACTGGGAAATGGAACTTGCCATGCAGACTCGTGAATTCTTGGTCATTTTCCACATCGATTCCCCCTAGAAGGTCAATCAACTTGAGGAAGGAGGTGAAATTGAGACGAACATAATAGTTGAGCTTGATATCATAGAGATTCTCAAGAGTATGGATCGAAGCATCCACTCCGTAGATCCCCGCGTGGGTCAACTTATCATTTTGGTTGTTACCACCATCTGCAATCGGTACATAGGCATCCCGTGGTGTCGTTGTCAATAGGACTTGCTTGGTCTTCCGATTGACCGTCATGATGATATTGACATCTGAACGAGAAACCGAGGTTACCGGACCATAGGTATCGATCCCGCTGACATAGATGTTAAAGACATCCGCATTGGCAGACACCTTGCTCGTCGCTGCCACTTCTTTTCGGATCTTGTAGGAATAGATTTTCTTCAACTTCTTCGCATAGTCCGCATCTTCTGCGGCAATGGTATCCTCAAAGGTACTGTTCAATACCATGGCAGTAGCATTACCCTCTTGCAGGCTCTTATAAGCATCTAGATAAGTCGGTGCATCCACTACAGAAATTTCCTGACCCTTGGTCTTTTTGATATTGTCCAAGAGGGCCGTGAGATTGGCTTCATTATTGTTGCCCTTTGGTGCCACCACTTCCTTGATTTCTTTGATGTCTTTGATGTCACTGTCTTTCTTGACATAGACAGCCATCTCAAACTCTGTATAGTTAGAGTGGCCATTGACATTACTCGTCAGATTTAGCAGCTGTTGACTAGCGAACAAAACTCCTGAACTCGCCAATAAGCCGACAAGAAGCAGAACCAAAGTTGTCTTTTTGACCTGATTTTTGATCACAAACCAAGCTGACAAGAGCAAGAGAACAGCTAGTAGTACCATCACGAGAACATTAACATAGCGAAAAGCCAAGATGTTATTGGCCAACATGGTATAGGTCGCCCAACTCGCGGTCATAAGCAAAAAAATAAGCAATACGGAATTAACGATTCGCAATTGCCCCCACTTATGCTCTGAACGACGACTCCGTCTCCTTTGTGACATAAATACCTCCAATTAGTCCTAATCATATTTATTGTAACATATTTTTAGCAAAAAATGCATTAATTATCACTTTTTTGTCCATTATGGACATTCGGAAAGTAAGCGCTTTCTAAAATAAGCAAAATCCCTTGTATACTTATGCAGAGAATCCAAAAAAACCGGGTGAAACACCCGGTTTGAGAATGTAGACAAGCTGTTTTTTACATCAAACAAGTTAATGAATGCCTAACAAATTAAAATGAGATACTTTTTAGTCTTATTCAATCATCTACTGAAACTTTCCGCCGTGATAAAAGCGCTAGATACACTATTGTTTCTAGCGCTCGGGAGTTTTGAAACTTTAGGTTCAAAACTAAGTCATGGAACTTCTTCGAAGTTCGCTGACGTCCGTACTCACCTAAGGGAAGTTTCTAAGATGACTTTGTCTTCAATCTGAACCGAGTGAAAAATCCGGTTTGTGAAGATCTACAAAAGATCATCTCGTTTGACCTGCTCAAAACTTTCCTTGCCATCATTGAGCTTGTCCCAGATGACGACCTTTCCTTCTTTAAGGGATTTTTGAACATCAATAATCCGCTGGTTGGAAGAACCACGGAACTGCAGCATGAGGTTGCGTTTGCTTTTATCATACCGTCCATCGACCAGGATATCAATCAGCGACAAGAGCTCCAGTTTATCAGGCGTTTCTAACATCATTTCTTCCCAGGTGTAGCCGGTCCAAGACCAGATATCTTTGTCAGGCAATTCTCTTTTCACGCGCTTGACCAAGGGCAGCAGGATACCAGTGTTGAGAAAAGGTTCGCCCCCAAGCAGGGTCAAGCCCTGAACATAGGGTTGGGCCAAATCGGCCATGATCTGTTCTTCTAACTCTTTGGTATAGGGAATGCCAGCGTTGAAAGACCAAGTTGCTGCATTATAGCAGCCTTCACAGTGAAACATACAGCCACTGACATAGAGGGAGTTGCGAACGCCTTCGCCATCCACAAAGTTAAAGGCCTTATAGTCAATGATTCGCCCCTTACTCAGCTCCTCACTTTTCCATTCGCCTGGTTTAGGTGTATTCCATGTCATCCTTCTACTCCACCTCTATCCAATAACGCTCCGTTCCATTTCGAACATCTTCAAATTGACCGCCATTAGCTAGAATCACCGCTCGGCTGGCAGGATTTTCCGTGCTACAAGTCACCAGAGCACGATGGATGTTCTTTTCTTTAGCTACTTGCAGACCTTGACGGAGAACCTCCTTGGCATAACCCTTGCCTCTTTCAGAAGGACGGATGGAATAGCCAATATGACCAGCATAATTCAGCAATCCCTCATTTAGTCTCAACCGTAAATTTAAAAAACCTAAAGCATGACCTGATTCATCAAACAATACGAACTGAATTGATGGAACGCGATTTTCAGGCAAGTTTATTCCCATTTCTTTATTAAGGTTAGTTTCTAGCCACTCCTCATAATCAAAGTTCTCAGCATCCCAAAAGCCGCCGTCGTGGGCCGACTGGGTCTCTTCGAACTCTGCCATCATGTTTAGAATGGTTTCTTTATCTGCTAAAGTTGGTCTACGTAGTTCCATCTTTACCTCCCCCCATAAGAGAAAAGCGAGAGCGGACTCTCACTTTTTCTTGTTCTTGTTTAAAAATTGCTCTCTTAGGCTTGCTACTCGGTCTTTTTTATTGACTCCACCTGTTGAATGCTTCTCGTGGAATCGTTGCACCTGAGCCTTGCCCTTATCATCTAATTGGTATTTTCCCATAATGTCCTTTTCTAATCTGTCACTTGGTGTCCAGATGATTTGATAGTGGATCCATTCATGTGTTTGACACGCGCAGCGATTTCCTTGTGACGGCCATTGACCATGGGGCGAGCTTGAGGGTTCCCTAGATAACCACAGGTCCGTTTGACAACATCGACCGTTTTCGGATCGCTATTGCCACAGTTTGGACAAGCAAATCCGCGCTCAGTCGGCGTGAAATCTCCTTCAAAATCACACTTGTAACAACGGTCAATCGGCGTATTGGTTCCGAGATAACCGACCCGGTCATAGGCATAATCCCAAACCGCCTCAAGGGCTTTTGGATTTTGTTGGAGCACAGGGTATTCACAATAGTGGATAAAGCCACCAGAAGCCCCAGCTTCAGGATAAACTTTTTCAAAATCCAACTTTTCAAATGGCGTTGGGTTCTTACGAACATCGTAGTGGAAACTATTGGTGTAGTATTCCTTGTCTGTGATATCTGGGACCTTCCCAAATTTCTCCGTATCTAGGCGACAGAAGCGGTCTGTCAAGCTTTCTGACGGTGTCGAATAGATGGAGAAGTGGTAATCATACTGGTCAGACCATTCTTCCACGCGCGCTTTCATATCCTTGATGATATCGATCGTGAATTGTTTGGCTTCTGGATTGTGTTCCCAATTTGGACCATAAAAGACGGTTGCGACTTCATAGAGTCCGATATAGCCAAGAGAAACGGTCGCTCTGCGATGACGGAAGAGCTGATCTACCTGGTCATACTTGCCCAAGCGTTTCCCGAAAGCCCCATATTGGTAGAGAATCGGCGCATTGGCTGGTGTCGCTTCTTTGGTACGTTCCACGCGGTAAACCAAGGCATCTTCAGCAATGTTCATCCGTTCATTAAAGATTTGCCAGAACTTCTCCTTGTCTCCGCCTGATTCCAAGGCAATCCGAGGCAAATTGACTGTCACAACCCCAAGATTCATCCGGCCAGAATTGACTTCTACGCCATTCTCATCCTTCCAACCTTGAAGGAAAGAACGACATCCCATCGGCACCTTGAAAGAGCCTGTCAACTCGACAATCTTGTCATAAGACAAAACGTCTGGGTACATGCGCTTCGTTGCACATTCCAAGGCCAATTGTTTGATATCATAGTTAGGAGTTCCAGGTTCTAGGTTGAGCCCCCGCTTGAGGGTAAAGATCAGCTTTGGAAAGATAGCGGTCCGATGTTCCGATCCAAGTCCCTTGATTCTAATTTCCAAAATCGCCTTTTGGATTTCCCGCTCGAAGCGATTGGTTCCAAGACCAAAGCCAAGCGAAGTAAAGGGAGTTTGTCCGTTTGAAGTAAAGAGGGTATTGATCTCATATTCTAGCGATTGCATGGCATCATAGATGTCTTTTTGAGTCTTACTCCAAGCATAGTCCTCTTGCTTTTCAGGAAGCACCCACTCTTTGGCATCTGCCAAGTGTTTTTGGTAGTTCTTTTCTGCATAAGGGGCCAAGACTTCATCGATCCGGTCTGCTGAACAGCCACCATACTGACTAGAGGCCACATTGGCAATAATCTGCGAGATTTGTGCCGTTGCAGTTTGGATAGACTTAGGGCTTTCGACTTCTGCATTCCCAATCTTAAAGCCATTTCTGAGCATGCCTTCAAAATCGATCAAACAGCAGTTGGTCATCGGTGTATAAGGGCTATAGTCCAAATCATGGTAGTGGATGTCCCCTTTTTGGTGAGCATTGGCTACGTGTTTGGGCAACATTTTAAGACCAATAGACTTACCAACGATCCCTGCCGTCAAGTCCCGTTGCGTGTTAAAGACATCACTGTCCTTATTGGCGTTTTCATTGACGACGGCTTGGTCCTTATTGAGGAGTTTACCAATCGTAAAGTTGATATCCGTCGCTTTTGAGCGCTCAAAATCCCGCTGGGTGCGATAAGTAATGTAGCTCTCTGCAATCGCATATTCATTAGCTTGAAGCAATTCATGCTCGACGACATTTTGAATCTCATAGATCTTCACGCCTTTTGGAAAACGTTCCAAAATCTCTGCGATCACACGATCGACAATGGCTTCTAGTTTGGCTTCCATCACGGGAGTGAGAGAAGTCACTTCTTCTGTCGCCTTCAACAAGGCTTTATAAATTTTTTCAACATCGAATGGAACACGACGGCCATCTCGTTTTTCAACAAAAATATCCGGGGCCATTCTCAGTTTTTCTTCTCTCAAGGTGATCATACCAAACATGCCTCTCTTCATTTATTTACATACAAGTTGTATTATACCACTCCAAAAATAAAAATCAATATCTTGTGGAAAATTTTATAAAAAACTTTCTAAAGCACAAGATATTGATTTTCTTAAGAGCGTTGATAGAGTTTGAAATGACGGTATTTCTTCTCAACGAGACGATAATTTTCTTTGAGCAAGTCCTTCATTTTGGAGGTCAATTCTACCTGATTGTTGACCACAATATACTTGGGTTCAGACCGATCGATTTGTTGGGTTACATTTGTCCGGTTTTCATTAATCCCCAGATAAGAAGTCGGGGTCAATAAGGCAGAAGCTGCCAAACGATCACTTTCTTGATAGAGAATAGCTGTCGTATCCCAAGCATAGATGGTATCTTTCGACTTGGTGTGATTTTTAATGTAGCTGGCAATAGCACTCCGTTCACTCGATTGACCAGACTGAAGCACGACATCTTGAACCACTGGATTCGCCAAGAGATAGACGAGGGCTACTAGCGGTAAGAAAACTTGGCTCGTAAAGTAAGCGGCCCAAACTTCCTTGTTTTTCTTCTTCCGACCACGACGTTCGATCCCATCGTTTTCTTCCCCATCTCGTGAGAACCAGATCGCAAACAAAGGAAGAACAAATGGCAACATCGGTAACAATTGGTAAGCTCCCTGTTCAGGAAGACCAATCGACACGACGAGGACTACCAGGCTACCTGCCCATCCCATAAAGCGGAAGATCCGGCGAGCACTGCTATTTTGCTTCGTAAAGGACATCAAAAAGGCAGAGACCAGACCAAAGGCCAGCGCCAATAGTCCATAATAAATGGCATTACTGAAGGTCTGTCCATTGCTAAAATTCAAGGCATTAAAGACATAGGTCACTTGGTTAATGGCATAACCAAAAGTCTGATTCAAAACGGTGATATAGCCAATTGGATAAAAGACGAGTGAAAAACCAAGGAGAGCTGCCAGCAGTTGATAAAAGCCACGCGCCCATCTCTTTTGCTTGATATTAAAGGCTGTTAATCCAAGGAAGGCCAACAAATAAAACAGGGCACTGGTCATCGGATCAATCAAGAAAGCCACAGCTGCAATCGCACCATAAAGGATAAAGCCTTCATCCTTACGATGTCCAATCAAATAAGCCAAAATGAAATTCATGCTGGCAAATAGGATTGGAAGGCTAAAGAGAGTCACATAAGTCCCTCCAAAACCAAGGCCTAACACCAAGAAATAAAAGAGTAACTGGACATTCTTCGCTGTATCTTTATCAGACACCAGCAAGCGCACAACCCGATAGAGATAGGTACCCGCAAAGAAGAGGGCAATCGCTTGGAGAATCATCAAGATCCAATGTCCACCAGCCAAGCTTCCCAACCAGTTGATTGCATAATAGAGCAGACCATTGGTTCCGTAAAAATCACCAAACGGTACTTGACCCTTGGTCATTGCCCAGCCAGCATACAAGTTTTGCGATTGTTGATTGGTGGCAAAACGGGTTAAAAATGGCACCCCGACATGCAGCAAACTAATCAAGAGACTCAACACAAAAGGAATCGCTAGGGGCACTGGACGCTTGGATTGACGACGGATCGGCTCAACTGCCACATCTGCTTCTAGCTCTTCCGTATTCTCTTCTACCTTAGATGCTTCCGCTTTTGCCGCTTCAACTCCCGCCTTACGCGAACGACGACTCATCCGACTGAGCGGTTGCTCCGCTTCCTGTTCAGATTCTTGTGTAGGTTCTGCTACTGCTTCTGGCTTGGCATCACGAATTTCCTCTGATGCCTCCATTGCAACCGGCTCCTCCAAGACTTCTGCCTGTTGGCTATGAGTCGGCTCTTCTTCACGAAAGACTGACTTATCTAGCACTTCGCGAATTTCACGTGTATCCTGAAAGCTATCTCCCACGTGAAGCCCTAACTTTTTCGAAGTCATTTCTTGCTCTTTTTCGCTCATTCTTTTTCCTTTTCTTCGCTATTCCTCTGCTCTTTCCTTTTAGAAAAAAGCCCATTATTTTCTCTAGTATACCAAATTCTGCCGACCATGTCAGCCTCTTGCCACATAGTCCTATGGAAAAAGAGTCAGATCTCTCAGCTTCTGACTCTTTCTTCTGTATTCCCACACCTATTACAACATCGGTGCGAACAATTGCATAATTTCCTTGATTAAGCTTTGGTGCCATGTAAAGCGGAAGGTATCTTCCGTGATTTCTTGGGATACTTCAAAGATGTGGTCAAAATCCGCCCGAATCTCTTTCAGAGCAGGCGTCCGATACATCCAAACCGCATTTTCATAGTGATGGACCAGACTGCGGTAATCAAAGTTAATCGACCCTACAACCGCCATTTCATCATCGGCAAGAACTTGCTTACTGTGGACAAAACCAGGCGTGTACTCATAGATTTTCACACCAGCATCCATCAGATCCAAGTAAGCCCCACGCGTAACAATTTGGATCAATTTTTTATCCGGAATATGCGGGGTCACGATGCGAACATCCACCCCACGAAGGGCCGCATTGCGGATATCTTCTGTCAAATCATAATCGATGATCAAGTAAGGAGTCGTGATATAGACGTAATCCGTCGCCTGGTTAATCATATTTTGATAGACTGTCTTTCCAACCTGCGACTTGTAAATCGGTTTTGGTCCACTCCCATAGGGAATGTAGAGCCCTTCTCCTTCGACCGCCTTATTTTCAATATGGTAGCGGTCAAAATCCTCGATTTCCCCACGGTTGATGTACCAGTTCATGAGGAAGAGTCGCGTTAAGGCCTTAACAGCTCGTCCATCTAAACGAATGGCACTGTCCTTCCAGTGACCAAACCGCTCAATGTGGTTGATGTACTCGTCTGCCAAATTGACACCACCCGTATAGCCGATCTGGCCATCAATGACCAAGATCTTACGGTGGTCTCGGTTGTTATAAGCCACTGTTAGACGGGGGATCACCTTGTTAAACTTATGGGCATCAATCCCCATCTTTCGCAATCGTTTGGTATAGTTCCCAGCCAAGGTTGCCATACAGCCGATGTCGTCATAAAGGAGTTTGACTTCGACCCCCTCTTTCACTTTCTGCTCTAAAATCTCTAGGATACTGTTCCACATCAAGCCCTCATCAATGATGTAAAACTCGATGAAGATAAATTTTTTCGCCGCTCTCAGATCCTCTAGTAGTTGCTCATACATCTCCTCCCCTAGAGGGTAAAAGGTTGATGCCGTCCCATTGTAGAGATCCGCATTGTGATCCATGGATAAAATCGACTTGACCAAGCCATAAACCGCCTTGCTTTCTTGCTTGAGCTCCTTACGCAACTGATGACTATTGTCCTCTCGAAACTTCATGGACTCCATATTTTTCAGCTGGATCATTTCCTTTTTGGACAAACGTCGCTCTCCAAACATGAGGTATAAAAGCGATCCAAAGACAGGAATGACGGCAATCAAGAGCCAGGTCACCTTATTTTCAGGCGGGGTATTTCGATTAACAATAGCTAAGATTGTCGACACATATAAGAGCCCAATGACTGCAACAGATAGCCAATGAGGGAACCATCTATTGAGCCAGAAGAAGGCCGCAAAGGATGCCCATAGTTCAAAGCCCATAAACAAAATACTAAATCCATATTTGGACATTAATAGACGTAATTTTCGAAAGGTCACAGCATCCTCCTTTTTTCTTTCTACTAGTATACCAATTCTTTTTACCCGTTGCAACGACCAACCAAGCCCCTTCTAGACAAACAAAAAGAGAGTGGGACAAAAGTCCTAGCCTCTCAATTATTTTTGGATTGTCGAGCAAGACGCAGTGGTTGAGCGGGCTCTACTACGCTGATTTCGTCAGCTTTTTCAACCCTACTCAACTTTGCGGAGGTAGGACGACGAAATCGAATTCTAACGAATTACCGATTTCTGTCCCACTCTCTCTTGTCTCGTCCCTTATTGCTTGGTCAGGACAATAATCCCTTGATCATCCTCTGCTTGTTCCAAGTCTTCTAGCGACAACTGATTTCCTTCGATCCGATAGCGATAAGGCTCATCTCCGATACGCATGGATTGATTGACCGGATCAATACTAACCTCTTTGGCCTCTTCTTCTCCATCAGCATCTTGCACCGTAAACGTGCCTTTTCGACCCGTCACCACCAAGAGGATCGTATTTTCCTCGTCCTGTCCACGATAACTGCCATCTATGGACACCCCTTCTTTCTGTTCTTCACTCGCTGACGTCACAGTCTGTGATGAAGCAGACGTCTGTTTGCTCGAAGTCTGTGTCGCTTTTTCTTGCTGGCTACAAGCAGTCAGGAAAAGGGCTACTGCCAAGGTCATTATAGACATGATTTTTTTCATTAAGATCGACTCCTTTCGCCATAACCGTATACCATCTACCACCAGTATACGCTAAGAAAGTCTCTAGGTCAATTGTTTACCCCTCTAATAAAAATGCCCTTACTTCCGCAATAAAATACAAGGATCCTGTCACAAATAAGACTTCATCTGAAGGACTCTGATCCATAAATTCTTTGATATAGGCCTTGTAGTCCGCTACATAGGGCAGGTCTTGTCGGTCGCCTTGTGCCACCACTTCCCCGTAATGGAAGGTCGTCAAAATCAATTCAGCTTCCGGCAATCCCGCTTGAAGCGTTTGGAGCATCCCGCTATAATCTTTTCGCTTGAGGGCTCCAAATAAAATCTTCACGCGCTTTCCTGCTAAGCTATTGGCAAACTCGATCAAGCGCAACATAGCATGAGGATTATGGGCGCCATCCAGATACACCTGGTCGCCAAACAACTCTAGACGTCCCGGCCACCGCGTCTCTTGTAAGGCCAGCTTGACCTGATCCATATCCACTTCTTGATCTTGGCCTTCCATATAGAGGAAAAAGGCTTCTAGAGCTACTGCAGCATTTTCCCGTTGGTAATCACCCTTCAAACCCAGAGACGGCAAGACAAGTTCCACGCTTTCATTCCAAAAACGGTCCTGCTCTAACCCAAAATCTTTCTGGAAGGCGTGGAGAGCCACAGCCAATTGCTCCGCTTTTTCTTGACAAACAGCTATAGCATCATCCGACAAGGGACCCACAACAGCTGTCTTGCCCTTCTTAAAGATTCCTGCCTTTTGCTGGGCGATTTCCGCAATCGTCCCTCCCAGTGTTTCCTGGTGATCCAGGCCAACCGAAGTGATCACTGCGATCTCTCCCGTCACTACATTGGTCGTATCTAGAAGCCCTCCGATACCAACTTCCAGCAGGACCACGTCTACTCCTTGTTCCTTAAAATACAAGAGGGCCATGAGGCAGATAATCTCAAAATAAGAGAGTTGATCCTGAGTTTGGAGTAGGGTCTGCTCCATCTGCTGCACCTCTTGACCGATCCGAGTAAAATCTTCATCCAAAATTGGCTGATCCCCAATACAAATCCGATCATGGATACTGATCATATGAGGAGAAGTAAAGGTTCCAACTTTCTTCCCATGAGCCATCAACAATTGGCGCAGAAAGGCGATCGTCGATCCCTTCCCATTGGTTCCTGTCACATGAAGGATCGGGTAAGCCTTATCCGGCCTCCCTAAAAGGCTCACTGCCTGCTCCATACGATCCAGTCCCGATCGAAAATTCAGACCGATCCGACTATTCATCCATTGCTCAATCTTATTCACATCTTCCTCCTAAAAGAAAAAAGCGACAAAACCTCTTCTGACGTTTGCGCTCCTTTCTTTTGTAGTTATTTCTTTCTCATTTTTACAGCAGGTCCATCGGACTTCCTGCTTTTTCTTGCTTCTTAAAGCAGGGCTAAAAACATCCACCGGATGTTTCAACTCTTTCTAGTTTCTAGGAGTTGGGCTAAAAACGTCCCCCGGACGTTTTTACTCCTCCATAAAGCTGTTGAAGACTTCTTCGATCATATCCCATTCTGCATCTGAGTCTTCTGGGATTGGTTGAAGGTCGCCTTCTGTTCCGTCTTCGTTTTCTGTAAATGAATAAGCTTGGATTTCAACTTCGCCGTTTTCATCTTCTTCTGCATTTGCAGGGATCAAAAGGACATAGTTCTTTCCAAATTCTTCTTTGCCATCAATGGTCAAAAGAATTTCAAACAAGGTTTCATTTCCTTGTTCATCCACCAATGTAATTAATTCACGTTCTTCATGGTCGTGGTTATGATCATGCGCCATACTATTCTTCCTCGTTTTCTTTCTAAAAATTGCGATCTAAATAATTTTGTAAAATAAGCTGCGCTGCTAACTTATCAATAACTTTTTTACGTTTGCTACGGCTAATATCTGCTTGCTCAATCAACATCCGCTCTGCAGCAACTGTTGTCAACCGTTCATCTTGGTAGTCGACTGGCAAGCCAAACTTTTCAGCAATCATCGTGCCGTAAGCCTGACTGGCTTCCACACGTGGTCCGCTGGTATTGTTCATGTTTTTCGGCAAGCCCACAACAAAACGGTCCACCTTGTATTGAGCTACTAATTCGGCCAAGCGCTCCAAACCGAATTCTTTTTTGTCTTCATCGATTTGGATGATTTCAAGACCCTGAGCTGTAAAACCGAGAGGATCACTCACAGCAACCCCGACGGTCTTTGAGCCAACATCCAATCCCATAATTCTCATTAGAGGTCTATTCCTTGCCCTTTCAAATAATAACGTACCAATTCTTCCACGATCTCATCTCGTTCATATTTACGAATTTGGTTCCGTGCATTATTATAACGAGGTACATAGGCAGGATCACCACTGAGTACGTATCCTACGATTTGATTAATTGGATTGTAGCCTTTTTCATCCAGTGACAAGTAAACATCTTTCAAGGTCTCGCTAATTTCCTTACGATTTGAATCATCAAGATTAAAACGTACTGTTTCATCTGTAAATCCCACAAAAACACCCTCTTTCCTTAGAATATTACTATTATACCATAATCAAGAGTTTTCCACAACGGTCAAGCCCTTGATTTTACAGCTTTTTCAAGCATTTTTGAGCTATTTTAGCTAAACTGTTTTTTATTTTTGCTCACTTGCTCCAGCATTGATAAGATTGTCCGCAAATTGACTCGGTGTCAACTTCAACAACTCTGGTAAGTGATTATTTTTGAAGTAGGTCATACCTTCGGCCTTCTTCACATCCATCGCTTCAAAGTCATAGGTGATCGTCACCTTATATTCATTCTCATTTTCCAAGGTCAAATCAGCTGTGAAACCTGGTACTGTCAAAGCTTCCTTAAAGGCATCATCCTTGTTAAAGGATTCTCTCAACTGCTTTTGTGCTTCCTCTACTCCAACCTGTTGGATCCCTTTTTTCATCTCCTCATCGGTTGCCGTCACATTGATGGTCTCCAATTTTTTAAAGGTATTCCCCACATAGGTGACGATTTGCGTCTGTTGTGTCCCCTTGTCATCTTTTGGAAAGACAAAGGTTCTAGTGATGACTTTATTTTCTTCAGCTTTTTGCAGGATACTCTTATTATCCTTTTGCAGTTGCTCTGCTTTTGCTTGGATTGCCTTTTGTTCACTTGAATTTGGCGTTTTCGCTTGTTTTTTTTGACCACATCCCGTCAAACACAAGGTAAGCGCACCCAATAAGAAGATTTTCCTTTTCATTTTCCATTCCTTACTAGTTATTGTTTTCTAAAATATTGTATCATAGATTTGGTAAAATGGCGCAGTAAACTGCTTTTCATTCCGATTTTTAACAAGAAAAAATCAGAAACAAATTGTTTCTGATTTTCAATCACTTTAAAGAGCTGCACGCATCCGCGCTTCTGCATTTTCTACATTTCGAACTGATCGTGGCAAGAAGGCACGAATATCGTCTTCTTTGTAGCCCACTTGGAGACGTTTGTCATCTACCAAGATCGGACTTTTAAGAATACGAGGTGTTTCCATGATGATGTCAATGACTTCATTGACACTCAAGTCTTCGATGTCCACTCCTAGATTTTTAGCGTATCGATTTTTTGAAGAGACAATACTTGCCACTCCATTTTCAGTCTTTGTAAGGATATCCAATAATTCTTCTTTGGTGATCCCTTCCTTACCGAGGTTTTGTTCTTTATAAGTTAGCTGGTGAGCGTTGAGCCAAGTCTTTGCTTTTTTACAGCTGGTGCAACTTGACACTGTATAAATTTTAATCATGCATGCACTCCTTTCGCCACACGATAATACTATCGTATTAAATTATAACACAAAAACCATCAGTCTAGCGACCTATTTTGAAAAAAATTAATCTTCAATTTCAATCGCATCATCTAAATCTAGAGTTACTTCTTCTACGACAGGAGCTGCTTCTTCAGTTTTATCAAGGGTTTTCACTGCTTCGTCTTCTTCGATCAAACCAAAATGAACCCGAACCTTATGGTCGATTTCGTCAAAAATTTCTGGGTGGTCAGCCAAGAATTTCTTAGCATTTTCAGATCCTTGACCAATTTTTTCGCCGTTATATGAGTACCACGCACCCGCTTTTTGGATGATATCCAAATCTGTTGCAATCTTCACCAATTCACCTGTACGTGAAATTCCTTCTCCGTACATGATTTCAACCATGGCTTCTTTGAACGGTGGAGCTACCTTGTTCTTCACAACCTTGATCTTGGTTTCCTTACCAACGTTGGTATCTTTTTGGTCCCCAGTCCCCTTGATTTGAGTATTTCCACGAACATCTAGACGGACAGAAGCGTAGAATTTCAGGGCACGACCACCAGGTGTGGTTTCAGGGTTCCCAAACATGACCCCAACTTTTTCACGCAATTGGTTGATAAAGATAGCAATGGTCTTGGTCTTGTTAATAGAAGCTCCAAGCTTACGCATCGCTTGGCTCATCATCCGAGCTTGCAAACCAACGTGGCTATCCCCGATATCTCCATCGATTTCCGCACGAGGTACCAAGGCCGCAACAGAGTCGACAACCACCAAATCAACCGCACCAGAGTCGATCAATTTACCAGCAATTTCAAGTCCTTGTTCCCCTGAGTCTGGTTGAGACAAGAGAAGTTCGTCGATATTGACTCCGAGAGCTGCTGCATAAGATGGATCCAAGGCATGCTCCGCATCGATAAAGGCAGCAATGCCTCCTTCTTTCTGTGCTTGCGCTACTGCATGGAGGGCAACGGTTGTTTTACCAGATGATTCTGGACCATAGATTTCGATGATCCGACCTTTTGGATAACCACCAGCACCCAAGGCAATATCAAGCGCCAAGGAACCAGAGCTCATGACTTGTACTTTTTGCTCTGCACGTTCGCCCAAACGCATGATCGATCCCTTACCAAAGTCTTTTTCGATCAATTTCAGGGCATCATTGAGCGCTTTTTCACGCTCATCTCCAAATTTCTTAGAGATATCATCTAATTTTTTCTGTTTTTTCGCCATTCTTTTCTCCTATGTTTTTACTATACAGGAAATGCATGCAACTCACCGACGTTTTCCGTCATTTGAAAGGCACATTTCCCATCCATTTTTAGAATTATTCTTCATTTGGCACAAGCTTCATTATACCAAATTTTCACCATTTAATACAGCCAAGCGCACCAAATTAAAGGCATGAAGGACTGCAATTTCGCGGACATCCGCCCGGCTACGTCCAGCGATATTGACTTGGACACTATCCACTCCATTTGGAGTCGCAAGTCCGATAAAGACTGTCCCTGCTGGATGCCCTTCTAGACTATCTGGCCCCGCAACTCCGGTTAGGCTAACACCATAATCGGATCCTGTTAACTTACGGGCCTGTGAAGCCATGGCTTGAGCTGTAAAGTGAGACACCACTCCATGTTGCTCTAACTCTTGAGCTGGAATAGACAACATCTTGCTTTTTTCTTCCAGACTATAGGTGACAAAACCACCTGCAAAGATGCTGGACGCCCCTGAAAAATCTGCCAGAGTCGCTTGGAAAAGGCCAGCCGTCAGGCTTTCTGCAGCTGTAATGGTCTTACCAGTCCGTTTCAAGAGATCAAAGGCCACCTTGGCCATCGAATTATCATCCCCATAACCATAAAACAACTTATGCAAGGGTTGATGGTCCAGGGTATGGCGTGATAAGATTTCCTTTTCTAAGACATCGAGCTTAGCATCCGCTGAGGCTTGATCCTTCGCCTTTGTAGACAGACGCAAGGTTACTTCTCCCGTCTTGGCATAAGGAGCCACCGTCGGATCACTCTGCTTTTCAATGATATCGGCTAGGATCGTAACCAGCTGGCTTTCCCCAATCCCAAAGAAGCGCAAGACTCTTGAAAAGAGCTCTTCCCCTGTCGTCAAATGAGGCACCAATTGTTCATTGACCATGGGTTTTAACTCACTTGGTGGGCCAGGTAGAACGACATAGGTCACACCATCAACTTCAATCAAACCTCCAACCGCGAGACCTGTACGGTTTTGAAGGGGGATTGATCCGGCAATCAATTGTGCTTGTCGCTCATTATTGGGCGTCCGGACATAATCAGGGCGACTAGCAAAGAAAGTGTCGAGTTTAGCAAGCGCTGTTGGATCAAAAACCAGTTCTTTCCCTAAGAACTTAGCAAGGGTTTGCTTGGTCAAATCATCCTCTGTTGGCCCAAGTCCACCACATAAAATCACCAAATCACTGCGTTTTGAAGCTGTCTCAATGGTCGAGAAGAGACGACCTTCATTGTCTCCTACCGCCACATGATAATAGACATCAATTCCTAAACTAGCCAATTTTTCAGACAAGAATTGAGCATTGGTGTTCACAATTTGTCCTGTTAGAATTTCTGTTCCAACTGCAATAATTTCCGCCTTCATGGTGCCTCCTACTTATACTATTCGTAATTTTCATTTCATTTTAACACAATTTCCTAAATTATTTAAAAAACAGATTGAAGATAAAGTCCATTTTGGACAACTTTCTTCAATCTTTTTCTTTTTATAAAGTAAAAAATTCTTAGAAACACTATTACATCAGCATATCTAAGAGTTTTAACTATGTGGCAATCAACTTCTAAAGGGCTATTTTCTATTGTTGATAGAGCTAATCTATATTCTGAAGCAACCACATCGAGTGGTTGCTTTCTTACTACTTTCTTGATCTAAAAGCCTTTTTCTGATTCTAATTCTTGTTGTTTCCCCTCTTCTTTTGTGATACAATAGCATCAATTTATTTCTAGGAGGATGAGATATGATTTCTACTATTGGTATTGTTAGTTTGTCTAGTGGCATTATCGGAGAAGACTTTGTCAAACACGAAGTGGACTTGGGTATTCAACGTCTCAAGGATCTAGGACTCAATCCTATCTTTTTACCCCATTCGCTAAAAGGCTTAGATTTTATCAAAGAACATCCTGAAGCACGTGCAGAGGATTTGATTCAGGCCTTTTCTGATGATAGCATCGACATGATCCTATGCGCCATCGGTGGAGACGATACCTATCGTTTGTTGCCCTACCTTTTTGAAAATGACCAACTAGAAAAAGTTATCAAACAAAAGATTTTTCTTGGTTTCTCGGATACAACCATGAACCATCTCATGTTGCATAAACTAGGTGTTAAAACTTTTTATGGTCAATCCTTTTTAGCAGACATTTGTGAATTAGACAAAGAAATGTTAGCCTATAGCCTTCACTACTTTAAAGAATTGATTGAGACGGGAAGAATCTCAGAAATCCGCCCTAGTGACGTTTGGTATGAGGAACGAACTGACTTCAGTCCCAAGGCTCTGGGAACACCTCGTGTTAATCATGAAAATACAGGTTTTGACTTGTTACAAGGAAATGCCCAGTTCGAGGGAGAAATCCTCGGTGGTTGCCTCGAATCTCTCTACGATATCTTTGACAACTCTCGATACGCAGACAGCACGGAGCTCTGCCAAAAATACAAACTTTTCCCTGACTTGTCAGACTGGGAAGGAAAGATCCTCTTGCTAGAGACAAGCGAAGAAAAGCCTGAGCCAGAATATTTCAAAAAGATGTTGCAGACTTTAAAGGAAACTGGGATATTCGAGGTCATCAGCGGACTCTTGGTCGGGAAACCTATGGATGAAACTTTCTATGACGACTATAAAGAGGCACTATTGGATATCATTGACAGCAATATCCCGATTGTCTATAATCTAAATGTTGGTCATGCAACTCCAAGAGCTATTGTCCCCTTTGGAGTCCACGCCCATGTAGATGCAACGGAGCAAGTCATTCGCTTTGACTATAACAAATAAAGCTGAGAAAAATTTCTCAGCTTTTTTCTATATTCTCATATACTCTAGTTACCTATACTAACTAACCACCGTTTTTCCATTCACAATCATTCTCATGGTCATTGACCAGGCCTGCTGCTTGTAGGTAGGACAGGACCGCAACGGGTCCTGTGAACTTAAAACCACGTTTTTTGAGATCCTTGGCTAACTTCTCAGAAAGAGCTGTCTTGGCAGGAGCCTGTCGGTAATCCGGGACATCATTGACGATGGTTTTCCCATTGACAAAAGACCAAAGATAAGCATCAAACGATCCAAATTCCTCCTGGACTTGTAGAAAGGCTTGAGCATTGGCCCGTGTCGCAAAGATCTTGGCACGATTTCGGATGATAGCTGGATTGTCTAACAAGGATTCCAGTTCTTCATCCGTCATCTCTGCGACGCGTTGAAGATGGTAACCATGAAAAGATTCTCGGAAAGTCTGCCGTTTATTGAGGACCGTTTCCCAAGACAAACCAGCCTGATAGGTCTCCATACAAAGCAACTCAAAAAGCGTCTGGTCATCATGCAGGGGTCGTCCCCATTCTTCATCATGATAGGCCACATAGAGCGGGTTGGTCATTTTGACCCAGCCACAACGTTTTGGCATAGGAATCTCCTATTTCACCAACATCTTCAGGGCAGACTTGATGTAGTTTTCAGCAGTATCAGAAGTTCCTTCAAAGAATTTCTTGATTTTCTTAAGTTCCGTTGCCTTGTAGCCCAATGCCAACATGGCTTCCATAGCTTCTTCAAGGGCTTGGTTTTCTTCTGCAACTTTAGCTTTGGACTGAGCCGGTGCATCTTCTAGATCAAGATTGATCTTACCTTCCAAGTCCAGCACCATCTGTTGGGCTGTTTTCTTGCCGATCTTCGGAAACTTGGTCAAGTAAGTGATGTTCTTGCTTTCGATGGCTTGGACAAGGCCTGCATTGTCATCCGCAGCAATGATAGCCAGAGCTGAGACAGGTCCAATCCCAGAGACTGAGATCAAGTTTAAAAAGAGCTGTTTCTCTTCCTCTGTCGCAAAGCCATAGAGAAGGTGAGCGTCTTCCCGGACCACTTGGTGCAGATAGACTTGCACCTCTTGATTCATTTTGCCAGAGTAGGCATAAGGATTGGCCACATGCAAGAGATAGCCTATTCCAGCTGTTTCTACCACGATGTATTTGGCGGTAATTTTCGTTAAGATTCCTTTAATGTATTCGTACATAATCTTCCTTTATTGTTTGTTTAATACTTGCCCAATTCCCGTAGACTGGTGTGATTTTCTTGAATGCGTCGGAACATCTTTTCCATATCTGACTTGGTAAAGTTAACCAAAACCGGACGGCCATGAGGGCAGTTATAAGGGTTGTCACATTGGGACAGTTGATAGATGAGATCCCGTGCGGAGTAATCATCCAGTGTATGATTGGCCTTGATGGAGCGTTTGCAGGACATCATGATGGCCAACTCAGCCCGGTATTTCTTGATGGACACTTCCTTGGTCAAGAGGAGCATGTCACACATTTCATAGATACCCGACTCGATCTCTTCCTCCTTCATCCAGATCGGATGCTCCCGTAAGATCAACTGGTTGGCTCCGTACTCTTCTAAGTAGACGCCTACTTCTTCTAGAAGGTGCTTGCGCTGTTGCAGGCGGATCAGATCGTCTGCAGGGAACTCAAAGATATAGGGCACCAGCAGTTGTTGCTGACTGCCGTCTACGTCCCCGATGCTCTCCCGGTATTCTTCGTATTTGACCCGCTCTTGGGCCGCGTGCTGGTCAATGATATAAAGGCCCCCATTGCCTTGGGCAAAGAGATAGGTTCCATGCATCTGACCAAAATATTCCAACTCTGGGAAGGTCGAATGTTCTTCCCCATCCAACTTATCATAGACCTTGTCTAGACTAGCCAGATCCAACTCTGGATGATCCAGTTCATCATAAACCACAGCCTTTCTTTCCGCAAACTTGATCGCGCTTGTTGGTTTTTCTACTGGGTTTTCTTGGATTCTAGCTTCAGTAGCAGTCTCATCTGCTAGAGGCCGTTGAGGATCTGCCACTTCTGGTCGAAACTTGAAATCTTGGCTTTCTCGATCATAATAGAGACGGTTTTCTTTTAAAGGCAGGGTTGTCTGTACTGGCTTTTCTGTTCGGCGAATGGTCGACTTGGCTAGATTTTCTAGAGCATCTGGAATCAGGTCCTGCTCTTTCAAAGCATTCGCAATCGCCTGGGAGATCAAGGCCATCAGTTCTCGTTCTTTGGAGATACGAACCTCTTGCTTGGTCGGGTGAACATTGACATCCGCTAAGTAAGGGTCTATCTGGATATTAATGATCGCGAGCGGAAAGCGCCCCACCATGAGTTTACTGCCGTAGCCGTCTAAAATAGCTCGATTGAGCAAGAAATTCTTGATGTAACGGCCGTTGATAAAGAGACTGATGTAATTGCGATTGGCACGAGTCAATTCAGGCAAAGACACAAAGCCCGTCACTTCAAAATCTAGGTCACGATTTTCAATGGCCACCATCTTCTTAGCAGACGCAAGGCCATAGACACCCGCAATCGCTTGCCGGAGATTGCCAGTCCCCGCTGTTTTGGTCATTTCTTTTCCATCATTGATCAAGGTAAAGGCAATCTCAGGATGGGCCAAACTCAAGCGGTTGAGAATATCTACGATATGGGACAGCTCTGCCTGCTGGCTCTTTAAATACTTGAGACGAGCAGGGGTATTAAAAAAGAGATCTTCCACTGTGATCTTGGTCCCAACAGGGCTTGTCGCTGGCTCCACTTCCTCGATTTCGCCACCCTTTGCGACCAATTTGGTCCCGTGGGCAGCTCCTTCTTGCGCCGTTAGAAGGGTTAGAATACTGACAGAAGCAATGGAAGGCATGGCCTCACCACGAAAACCAAGCGTTCGAATACGAAAAAGATCCGCTTGACTCTTGATCTTACTGGTCGCATGTCGACGGAGGGCCAAAGCGACCTCATCGTGCGCAATTCCTTCCCCATTATCTGTAATCCGAATCGACTTCAATCCTGCTTCTTCGATTTCAACAACGATCTGGCTAGCCCCAGCATCGATCGAGTTTTCAACCAATTCCTTGACCACACTAGCAGGTCGTTCAATCACTTCACCTGCCGCAATCTGATTTGCTAGGACCTCTGGCAATTCAATAATCTGTGACATGTCTGCTCCTTTACCTATTTTTTCACCGATACATGTAGCTCTATTATACCACAGATCCACAAGACTCCCTTTCTTAAAAAATAGAGGCTGGCCCCATCTTCTTCCTTAAAAACCGCATAGGCAAAGAAAACGACCACATAAACAAATCCCCTTGTCTTCCCTTTGGAAAAAGTGTTTAATAGTAGTGTAAAGAAGGAGCCGGGCTAGCAGGCCAACCGACTTTACCCAAAGGAGGGAGAAACGATCTTATGAAAGTTGAAGTACACATTGATTCCCACTTCCAAGAAGAAGCGGTGATGATCACAGCACCTGCACTGTCTGCGCGTGTAGAGAAAATCCGTGACTTTGTGGAAGAATTGGATCAAAAAGGGCGCTTACGTGCTAAAAAGGATGGGGAAGCTTATCTGATCGAAAGCCAGCTATTCCAACGTTTTTACATTGAAAATCGGCAAGTAATTGGTGAGACCATGACAGATCAATTTATTCTGACTGGGCCACTCTATCAGTTATCTGAAGACTTACCGACCTGCTTTCTCAAAATTTCCCAATCTGAAATTATCAACACCCAATCTATCGACCACCTGCACTTTACCAGTGGAGGATCGGTGCAAATCTATCTTAAAAACGGGAGTCTGACCTACTCCTCCCGTCGTTACTTGAAAGCCATTAAGGAGAAATTATCATGCTAAAACAATCTTTTTCTGACGCCCTGAAAGGCATTCTCATCGGGCTCATCTTATCCATCTTCTTTTCCTACCTCTTCTCACCTGAGTTGTACCTTCCCTTAAGTCCCAACTCTGCAGTCGGCCGCTGGATGTTCTTGCATCATGTTCACGGCTCACTGGTCATGCTCTATTGTGCTCTCGTTTGGGGTGCAATTGGAGTCCTCTTTAGCTTCGGAAGTCTCCTCTTTCAAAAAGACTGGAGCCTCTTACGGGCTACTCTGAGCCATTACCTACTCATGTTGCTTGGCTTTATTCCCCTAGCTACGTTAGCCGGCTGGTTTCCAGCACGACTCGGATTTTACCTCTCGCTCATTGTCGAATTCACCCTCGTTTACGTGATCATCTGGTTGGTCTCCCATCATTTTTATAAAAAACAAGTCCAAGAAATCAACCAAAGCATTGCTAACCACTAAGCAAAAAGATCCTCAGTGCTACGAGGATCTTCTTTTACAATTTCTTTTTCAATTCGGCGACTGCCATCATGACTTCCATGGGAGTCATATTGTAGAGATCCAGATTCTTCAATTCTGTAATCACTGTATTTTCTGTCTCTTCCTCAAAGAGGGACATTTGTTCAGCAACCTGCGAAGACCCTTCCTTTTTAGGAGTTACATCCGCAAGCGGTACTTGCTGGGCTTGTCCTTCGAGCTTGGTCAAAATCGCATCCGCCCGCTTCAGCAATTCTTCTGGTAAACCAGCGATCTTGGCCACGTGAATCCCATAGGACTTATCCGCTGGGCCGGGTTCAATCTTGTGCAAGAAGGTAACCTGACCATCTCGCTCCAAGGTCGCAACATGAACATTTTCCAAACGGGACAAGGTCTCTGAGAGAGCCGTCAACTCATGGTAATGGGTTGCAAACAAGGTTTTGGCACCCGTGCGATCGTGAATGTATTCGATGATGGATTGGGCGAGAGCCATCCCATCATAGGTCGCCGTTCCCCGTCCCAACTCATCAAACAAAATCAAGGACTGGGGTGTTGCCTTGCGAATGGCGTGATTGGCCTCCATCATTTCTACCATGAAGGTAGACTGACCCGATACCAGGTCATCAGCAGCTCCGATTCGGGTATAAATCGCATCAAAGATTGGCAACTCGGCCTTTTGCGCTGGAACATAGGAGCCAATCTGGGCAAGAATCACAATGATCGCCAATTGGCGCATATAGGTAGACTTCCCGCTCATATTTGGCCCCGTAATCAGCTGAATATCACGTTCTTCATCCATAAAGATGCTATTAGGAATATAGGACTGGGCTCCCATCACTTTCTCAACAACCGGATGACGACCTTTGCCGATCGCGATTCGCCGTTCTTCATGAAAGAGGGGACGATTCAACTGTTGTGACTCAGCGACACTGGCTAAACTTTGTAAAACATCAACCGTCGCAATCGCCTGAGCTAATTGTTGTAGACGTTGGATATACTTGCCAACTTCTTCCCGAATCCGCATAAAAATCGTATATTCCAGATTAGCAGACTTCTCACGCGCCTCTAGCATATCTCCTTCGATGCGTGCCAATTCCTCCGTACCAAAGCGTTCTGAATTTTTCAAGGTCGCCTTGCGGAAAAAGTGAGCAGGAACGTGACTCAATTGAGAATTGGTGACATGGAAATAGTAGCCATCCTTCTTGTTGTAATCGATCTTTAGACCTGTAATGCCACTGGCTTCGCGCTCCTTGGCTTCAATCTCAGCAATCCAACCAGTACCATCCCGAAGAACGACACGGTACTGGTCCAATTGCTCGTCAAAACCTGTTCGGATGATATTTCCCTCTGTAATAATAGCAGACGCTTCCGGAGCAATAGCCGAGGTAATCAAGCGGTGCAACTCGGGAAGTTCATCCAAGCGTGCAATTAAGACATCTAAGACTGGATCACCAATCCCCAGTAGAATCGCCTTGATCGTCGGCACATGACCCAGAGTATCTCCTAGCTGCAAGAGATCCTTAGGATTGATCTTGCCAAAGGAAACCCGACTCGCTAAGCGTTCAATGTCATAGACCCCTTTGAGGCTGTCGGTCAAATCGCTCCGTTCAAAGAAATGATCCATAAAGACCTGAATGATGTCCTGGCGCTCTCGAATCCGTTTCAAATCGACTAAGGGTTTCTGAATCCAGGACCGCAACAAACGACCGCCCATGGCCGTCTTGGTTTCATCCAAATACCAATACAAGCTACCATGTTTCTTCCCAGTTCGCGCATTCTCTGTCAAATCAAGACTAGCCTTGGTCGCAAAGTCCATCTGCAAGAAATCGCAAATCTCATAATGATGGGCTTTTTTGAGGTGGCTCAATTCCCGCATTTGTGTCTGGTAGACATACTGGAGAAGTTTTCCAGCCGTTTTCTTTTCGAGCTCACTCAACTGATCCCCTAAGAGTTGAACATCGTCAAGCGCCGTATCTACATGTGACAGCAAAAGATTCATCTGGCTAACAAACACACGCTCTTCCTGTTCTGGCAACTCATAACCCAGGACCACCTCACGCGCACGTAAATTGCGGATTTCTCCACAAACCATGCTAAAGTCATTGAGGGTCGTCACCTGAAACTCCCCTGTCACCAGATCCATATAGGCTAGCCCATAATCATTTCCTGAACGATCCAAAGCAACCAGGAAGTTATTCTCACTATCTGGCTTGGTCGAATCCACCACTGTACCCGGTGTAATCACCTGTACGACTTCACGCTTAACGACCCCCTTGGCTTCTTTGGGGTCTTCCATTTGTTCTGCAATCGCGACCTTATAGCCCTGTTCGATGAGAACATCGATGTACTGCTGGGCCGAGTGGTAGGGAACACCCGCCATGGGGATCGGATTCTCTGCATTTTTATTCCGTGAGGTTAAGGAAATCTCTAAAATTTGAGCTGCATTCACTGCATCTTCATAAAATAATTCGTAAAAATCTCCCATTCGAAACAGCAAAAAGGCATCCGGATAATCTTTTTTGATATCTAGATACTGCTGCATTCCAGGGGATATTTTTTCTACTGTCATACTTCTTTATTCCTTACTGTTGCGTCGTTTCCTGACACAAGCTCCTTAGATGAAAACAGGAGTAGATAGCTCACTATCTTCCTCCTTTTGACATCTCTCTTTCTCTCCAACGGGGCTTGACTACTGCATCATCCCTAAAATTTCATTTTGAATTTCAATGGCTGCATCTTGGTCTCGACAAACAATCAAGAGGGTATTGGCCCCTGCTACTGTTCCCAAAATACGCTCATCTGACATCTCATCTACACCATTGGCCAAGAGAGCTGCTTCTCCTAGCTCTGTCCGCAAGACCAAGGTGAATTCTGCTCGTGAGACAGACTTGGCATGGCTGGACAACATAATATAAATCTCTGCCACCTCAGGCTCATTTGGCAAAATATAATACAACTGGTCTTTTCGTTTCACCTTGACTAGACCCAGATCTCGCAAATCTCGTGACAGAGTTGTTTGCGTTACAGCAATGCCTTTTGCTTCTAATCGATCCTGAATCTCTTTTTGAGTCGACAATTTTTCATTTCGAATCATTTGTTGAATCAAAAGGTGACGTTCTGTCTTTTTCATTGGACCTCCACTTTTGAATAAATATACTTTAAATTATACCAAAAAAATTGAAAATTCGCTCAGAATTGTGTTAAAATAATAGTTAAAAGGACTAAGGAGCTAATATGAACAATAAAGAACTCATTGCTAGTGAATTGGCCAAAGTGATTGACTCTCTTGACCAAGATGCTATTTTAAATTTGCTTGAACAACCAAAATCATCTGATCTTGGTGACATTGCTTTTCCAGCCTTCTCACTTGCAAAAGTGGAACGCAAGGCTCCTCAAGCAATCGCTGCAGACATTGCTGAAAAGATTGACCAAAGCGCCTTCGAAAAAGTCGTTGCAACTGGACCTTACGTGAACTTCTTCTTAGACAAATCTAAGATCTCTGATCAAGTAATCAAATCCGTCATCGAAGTAGGTGCAGACTACGGTCAACAAGACGAAGGTCATGGCCAAAACATTACCATCGACCTTTCAAGTCCAAATATCGCAAAACCATTCTCAGTTGGTCACTTGCGTTCAACCGTTATTGGGGATGCTCTTTCAAACATCTTCCGCAAAATGGGCTACAACACGATTAAAATCAACCACTTGGGTGACTGGGGTAAACAGTTCGGTCTCTTGATGGTGGCCTACAAAAAATGGGGTAGCAAGGAAGCTGTCGAAGCCAACCCAATCGATGAATTGCTAAAACTTTACGTTCGGATCAACGCTGAAATCGAAAACGATCCTGAGCTTGATGATGAAGGACGTCTCTGGTTCAAGAAACTGGAAGATGGGGATCCAGAAGCGACTGAGTTGTGGCAATGGTTCCGTGACGAAAGCTTGGTAGAATTCAACCGTATCTACAAACTCCTCGGTGTTGAATTTGACAGCTTAAACGGAGAAGCTTTCTACAATGACAAGATGGATGAAGCTGTCCAAATCCTTGAAGACAAAGGCTTGTTGAAAGAGTCTAAGGGTGCTAGCATCGTTGAGTTGGATGATGTCAACCTTCCACCAGCTATGATTAAGAAATCAGACGGTGCCACTCTTTACATCACGCGTGATATCGCAACCGCTATCTACCGTGCACGGACTTACAACTTTGTGAAAAACATCTATGCTGTAGGTCAAGAACAATCCAACCACTTCCGTCAGTTGAAAGCTGTTCTGAAGAAAATGGGATTTGACTGGAGCGACGATATGGTTCACGTTGACTTTGGTTTGGTGACAAAAAACCGCCAAAAATTGTCAACTCGTAAAGGAAATATCATCCTGCTCGAACCAACCCTTCAAGAAGCTATCTCTCGTGCCAAAGCGCAGATCGAAGAAAAGAATCCTGAATTGGAAAACAAGGAAGAAGTGGCACATGCAGTCGGTGTTGGTGCGGTTAAATTCTACGACTTGAAGACAGACCGTCGCAACGGTTATGACTTCGACCTCGAAGCCATGGTATCCTTCGAAGGAGAAACTGGACCTTACGTTCAATACGCTTACGCTCGTATCCAATCGATCCTTCGCAAAGCCAACTTCACACCATCTACAGATGCGACATACAGCTTGAGCGATCCTGAAAGCTGGGAAATCATCAAGCTGCTCCAAGACTTCTCTCGTGTTGTTAAACGTGCCGCTGAAAACTATGATCCATCCTTGATCGCAAAATATGCGATCAACTTGGCTCAAGCCTTCAACAAATACTATGCACACACTCGTATCTTGGATGAAAGCCCAGAACGCGAA
Source organism: Streptococcus sp. HCA-5024 (assembly GCF_037890265.1). NCBI lineage: Bacteria > Bacillati > Bacillota > Bacilli > Lactobacillales > Streptococcaceae > Streptococcus > Streptococcus sp. HCA-5024. Next base: position 85,969 of record NZ_JBBKBR010000004.1, on the reverse strand, counting down.
AGCCGTCTTGCTCTTAGCTACTCAACAGCAGTAGTCTTAAAAGAAGCTCTTCGCTTACTTGGTGTCGATGCCCCTGAGAAAATGTAATTTCTTATCTAATGATTGATAAGTAGAACATCTCTTATGGGAGTGAGAGGAGAAACTAAATGCGATTCAATTTAGTTCTTTCTCACTCCTTTTCTCATGTCCAATGCCCTTCATTCTCTACATTTTCAGATCCTTTATATACAGGAGTAATCTATGAATCAAACCGTTTACATCTTAATCCTCATCAGTTTAGTGGTCCTCTTTTTATTTAACAAGTACGAAAGAGAAAAACTACAACGGCTCTTACAAGAGCAACTCTTGAAAGATCAAGCTTTCAAAGATAGCATCAAGGAAAAAATCCAAGAGACCGACAATATCAACGATGTCATCCATGCCATCAACAAAGACTATCGATTGGGACTCCTACTTGCTAAAGAAATCACAGAAAAATTAAAATAAAGCGTAAAAGAGAGAGTGGGACAGAAATCGGTAATTCGTTAGAATGCGATTTCGTCGTCCCACCTCCGCACAGTTGAGTAGGGCTGTAAAAGCTGATGAAATCAGCGTAGTAGAGCCCACTCAACCACTGCGTCTTGCTCGACAATCCAAAAACAATTAAGAGGCTAGGACTTTTGTCCCAGCCTCTCTTTATTTTAAAGATGGTACAACTCTTCTACAATGGCGGCTACTTTTTTAATATCTCCCAACATCCCCCGCATTTCAAAATCGGCTAACATAGGGAAACCAAAGCGTTGGCTGTATTGCTTAGCGGTTAAACAATATTGATTGTTAAAATTCCGATTGCCTGATCCAACCACTCCTAAGCACTTGCTGGCGTTGTCTCCGTAAGCAATAAAATCTGCGACATCTGTCGTCAAAATTTCCACATCGCCATTGTCAACACCATTTCCACCCTCCAAATAGGTTGGCAAAAAAGTAATAAAAGGATTGGTCATTTCAAAGAAGGGCTGGCCCTCTTTGACCAGGTCTTTCACATGCACTTTCTCGATTTCAAGTCCGGGATGGGCTTCCAGCAAATAGTCACTTAAGCGGCGGACAAAACTCTCTGTATTCCCACTCAGACTAATATAAACAAAGGATACTTTCATCTTTTTTCTCCAATCAAGAAGCTCTCTTATCCTCTAAGAGAGCTCCATTCAAACTTATCTATTATGCCGTAGCTTGAGCTTTTCTCAAACGCAAGGTTTTATACAAAACAATCCCAAGGAAGAGAAGAGATAAAGCAGTCAAGAGTAACAAAGCAATGGACGAAGATGCCAGATATCGTTGGCGAAGGGACGGGTTTGAAAAACTAGCTAATAGTGGACGCCCTGCAAAATAATTATAGCAAGAGAAGGATTGACTTAATAAAATCTGCCCCATGTAAGTATAATGGGCTGTTAACAGATCCTGCTTCATAAAGAGGAAATAGAAAGTTGCCAGTAAGGCAATCAGAATCAGGGAAACAAATAAAAAGGTTAGTGGAGACTGATTGAGTTGGGCTGATTTCTCATAATATGTCACGTAGTCAGCCTTGTCTTGAGCCGTTGTTAAACCAAGTTGTTTCGCAAAATCATCTGTCAGCTCAAAACTCTTTGAAGCTCCAAAGGTTGAGACAGCTGAAGTCAGGGTTCCAACCGTAGAGAAAAATAACAGGATGTAAAGATAGATAGGTTTCTTTTTCATACAAACTCCTTTTCATTTCTTACACCCTATTATATCGCGATACAGATAGAAAGGCAAGCGCCTCAAAACCGTGGAAGCACTTGCCTGATCACTGATACGTTCAAATGAAATTCATTTGGAAAAGTAATGTGTGCAAAAGATGAAAAGCCATCGCAACTGTATCATTGGAATGATTAGAGATATAACGGAGTCCTATAAACTTTCATTCGAACACCACCAGTATACCTCATTCTCTTCTTCTTGTGTCATCCATTTCTATTCTGCTTCATTTCGACACGATTTGGTCTATAAAAGCCATTTCCTCTCCTCATCCAAAAACTATTCTGTTCTATTTCTCAACTATTTGGTCATCACTCCATCAAAAAAGCCAGAAGAACTTGCCTTCTGACTTTCTTTATTTAGATGAATGAACGAAAGAAACAAGAATTAATCTTCTTTTTTCTTGCGTGCAAGACCCAATCCAAGCAATCCAGCCATCGCACCTGCAAGAACAGCTGCAGTTGAGCTTTCTGTACCTGTATTTGGAAGCGCAGGTGTTTGTGGTTGCGCAGGTTGTACAGGCTGTTCCGGAACTTCAGGAGTTGGTTCGGTTGGAACCTCTGGAGTTGGTGGAACGATTGGTGTAGGTGGAACAATTGGTGTTGGTGGGTTGTATGGAGTTGGTGGAGTTGGAGGAACTGGTGTTGGTGGGGTTGGAATATCTGTTTCCGTTACCACTTTATTCTTATGCCATTTCACTTCAGCTTCCGGTTTCACCGGTTTCGTATTTGGAACGACTTCAGGAGTCGGTGGGGTTGGAGCTTTTGGTGGAGTTGGAGCTTTTGGTTCCTCCACATCGACCGTAATCACAGTGTAGTTAGGTGCTGTTGGCGGAGTTGGTGATTTAGGTTCTTCTGGTTTCGTTGGCTCTGCAGGTAGATTTTCCACTGTAATCGTTGGTGGAGTTGGAGCCTTTGGTTCTGTTGGTTTTGTTGGCTCTTTCGGTTCTTCTCCTGGCTCTTTAGGAAGACCTACATTTGAGTTGATGGCAAACCAGTAAACCGTTGGTTGACCAGCCGCATTGGCACCATTAGCCGTAAAGACTAAGTGTCCATCTGACATCTTCAAGCCTGCTCCACCATAATAGAGGTATGGAGAAGATGGATTATCCCAACCTTCAAGAGTTGTTGAAGATTCACCGTTAAAGACAGAGCCATGTTCAATATATTGGTTATCTTTAGAGGAGGTTACTTCTTTAGTAGCAGCATTATAAGAAACACTTGAGTTTGGAATTGGAATAAATTTATTATTTCCAATATTTACAGACTCTTGGTGTTCCACGTTTTCAAATTTCTTCTTAGGTGTGAACGTAATTTGACCTGTAGTTGCATCTACTTTGTATGTTCCGATAACATCATCCTTACCTTCAAAGGTAAATTCTTCTGTACCAATAGAATGAACACTTCCTGAACCCGAAGCATTTACAGTTAACGCATCCGTTACTTCTTCCTTCTCAGGGGTCGTACCAGGAACCCATTTATCTGTCTCAACTTCTACATAACCATATTTCTGAGTCACAATTTTGAGAGGGTTGTCTGCTGAAATGGAAACAGTTGCAGTACCAAAGTCTGCTTTTCCTGTTTTAACCTTCACTTCATTGTTTTCAATGCTCATGGATGAACCATCTGCATATGGATCCCAAGTTCCACGAACAGTGTTGCCATCTTTATCTTTGGCTTCTACTGTAAGGGCACGAGGTTTATCTCCACTATCTACATAGGATGCACCTGTCCAGTGGTTGAGGGAGTTCAAAGCGACAATCGCATTGTGCTGTGTCAAATCAAACTTATTGCCATCACCATCATAGAATTCAACATCGACAGCAACTTTAACAGGTTTGTTTTTATCTGTTGAAGCTCCGACTGTCATAGTAACAGTTGGGTCCGCACTGACTGCTGCAATCCCTTTACTATCATTTGATGGAAGACTCAAAATCTCATAGCGATAAATCACGCGTTTGATTGGATGCATATCCGTATTTTCACGCATGCTAGACTGATTCAAGTTATCATAAGTAACGACAAATTTATCGCCTTCCTTCACTTGAATGTACTCAGTTTCATTATTGGCCCAAGGACTAGTCGCTACAATATCTGAAGCTTCCAATTTATTGGAATCATATTGGTGTACATTGCTTGTATTTAAACGAGCTTGAGCATCACGAGTAAGATAAGTGCTGATGCCGTCAATGGTGTGAGTTGCACCACCTTCACGTTGGAAGGTCAAATCTTGAACAGTTGAAACATTTTTAAGGTCAGCATACGCATTGTCTGTCATATATTTGTCGTATGCTTGTTTCGCGTCCGTATATTGTTTCTTGGCAATTTCGTATTCAGCTAATTTCTTTTGATAAGCAATATAATCATTTTCGTACTGTGCTTTTTCAACATTGTACTTTTTAAGATCAGCTTCGTATTGAGCCTTGGCAGCATCTTCTTCTGCCTTCTTCGCTACCAATTGATCATAAGCTGCTTTATCTTTATCGTATTGCGCTTTCTTAGTTTGGTATTCTTGTAAATCTTTATCGTATTGCGCTTTAGCTGTATTGTAAACAGCCATTTCTGCATCATACTTAGCTTTAGCTTCTGCATTGGCCTTATCTGCTGCTGCTTTTTCTGCTACTTTGGCATCATAAACTGCCTTTTTAGCATTGTACTCTTCTAAAGCTTTATCATAAGCTGCCTTTTGCTGATTGTACTCTGCTACTTTCTTTTGATAATCTGCTTCTGCTTCCGCATTTCTCTTTTCAATCAATGTGATTTCTTGAGATTTTGCTTCATACTCAGCTTTGGCCTTTTTGTAGTTTTCAACGACTGTATTGATTTCAGCTGTTTGAGCTTTGTTATCTGCTTCTGCTGCTGCGATAGATGGTTGGACTTTTTCAGCTTCTTCTGTAACTGTCACACCTTCTGTAGCTGCATCAGCTTTTGCTTTTTCAAGTTCTGGTGATTCTACATAAGTAGTCGTAACTGTTTTATTTCCTTCTGTAACAGTTGTAGATGTCAACTTAGAACTTGTTGCAACAGCTGCATCGCTTGTTGCTGTATCCGTAGTAGTTGCTTCAGTTGCAGGCGCTGTTGCCTCATCCGCTTTCACTTCTGCTCCATAGGTGTTGACAGTAGCTAATCCAGCGATAGCCAATGAAACAACACCGACAGATAACTTACGAATTGAAAATTTTTCTTGCTTCGAAACATGTTCACGATAGCTTTTCATTTTCAAAACTCTCCTTTTTATGTTTAAAAAAATCTCACTGTAGAGGCAAAAATATGCTACTTTCAGTTAAATCTATTGTATCACAATCAACCATTTTAAAATATTTGTTGATTTAATTTTTTATTTTACTTTAAAGATATAACAACTTGAAACGCCAAACTTTCAAGTTCTTCTTCATCTTTTGGTTGAAAATATATGTAAACAGGTTTGAAAAAACCTTTATTTTCAAAGGTTTTCAAGCCGCTTTCTCTTTTTGTAAATTTCACCGGAAGGCTTTTTTAGGGGAAGTATTTTTTTATACCAATAGATTAGATTTGAAGGTTGAAATGAAAAATTATGTAACATTTTCCCTTTTTAGGTCCGTAAAATTCAAAAAAACAACAAATTTTAAGGAATCAGCCATTGCTTGAAACCCCTTACCTAGACCTTAGTTAGAGCTATTTTTTGGGGGCGGTTATTCCCTTTTATTTCGAAAAACGGGCACATCGTTTTTTCTTTTTCGATGTCTCCTTCACTTTATTTCAGAAAGAAACATGAAAATCAAGGGCAAATTGAAAGAAAATCTCCTCCCACACTCATGCACCATCTGTAGCTACGCTCCTCCCAATCTCTAGTCCTTTCCAATTTCCTCCCCCAATTCTATAAAAAAAGACCAAGGTCCTAAGAACCTTGGTCTAATAACTAGTGATTAGTTTAAGTGCCAGATATCTTCGTTGTACTGAGCGATCGTACGGTCAGATGAGAAGAATCCTGCTTTCGCAATGTTAACGATGACTTGATCCAACCATGCATCACGGTCTTCGTAGTCAGCCAACATACGTTCTTTGGTGACAATGTAGTCTTCCAAGTCAAGAAGAGTCATGAACCAGTCTTTGTTGATCAATTCCTTGTGAAGACGAGTCAAGCGTTCCTTGTTACCAACTGCAAGAACGGCATCGCTGATAATGAAGTCTACCAATGGTTTGATAGCTTCACGTTCATAGAAGTCCGCTGATTTGTATGCTGATTTCTCATATAGATCGATTACAGTTTCTGAATCTTCACCGAAGATGTAGATGTTGTCACGTCCAACCAATTCAGCGATTTCCACGTTGGCTCCATCCATCGTACCAAGTGTCAATGCACCATTCAACATGAATTTCATGTTACCAGTACCTGAAGCTTCTTTCGAAGCAAGAGAGATTTGCTCAGAAATATCGCTAGCTGGGATCAAGTAGCTTGCAGCAGTTACGTTGTAGTTTTCAACCATCACCACTTGCAAGTGTGGAGCTACTGCTGGATCGTTTGCAATCACTTCAGACAAGCAAAGGATCAAGTGGATGATATCTTGTGCAATGGTGTAGGCAGGAGCTGCTTTACCACCAAAGAGAACAGTGATTGGGCGAGCAGGGATATTTCCAGCTTTGATGTCCAAGTATTTGTGGATCACATACAAAGCGTTCATTTGTTGACGTTTGTATTCGTGGAGACGTTTGATTTGGGTATCAAAGATAGAGTTAGGATTGATTTCCACACCTTGATGGTCTTTCAAGAAACGAGCCAATTTCCGTTTGTTGTGAGACTTGATGTTTTCCAATTTTGCTTTGACTGCATCTTTATCTTCATAAGAAAGAAGGTCTTCCAATTTAGATGCGTCATGGTGCCAGTCACGTCCGAGGATATCATCCAAGTAGTGTGACAAGGTTGGGTTGGCATGCATGAGCCAACGACGGAATGTGATACCGTTTGTTTTGTTGTTGAATTTTTCAGGGTAAATGTCGTAGAAGGCTTTCAACTCAGAATTCTTCAAGATTTCTGTGTGAAGTGCTGCTACCCCGTTTACGCTAAATCCATAGTGGATATCCATGTGCGCCATGTGTACGCGATCATTCTCATCGATGATTTGAACAGCTGGATCTTTGTATTCAGCGCGAACACGGCGGTCCAATTCTTCAATGATTGGAACCAAGTGAGGAACCACTTCTTGCAAGAATTCAAGTGGCCATTTTTCAAGGGCTTCTGCAAGGATTGTGTGGTTAGTGTAAGCCGTCATGCTACGAACGATAGAGATGGCTTCATCCATTCCAATACCACGTTCTGTCAAAAGACGGATCAATTCAGGGATGACCATTGATGGGTGAGTATCGTTGATTTGGACAACAGCATAGTCAGCAAGGTCATGCAAGTTGCTTCCTTTTTCGATGGCTTCGTCGATGATCAATTGTGCACCGTTTGATACCATGAAGTATTGTTGGAAGATACGGAGCAATTCCCCTTGACGGTTACTATCATCTGGGTACAAGAAGAGGGTCAAGTTGCGAGCGATATCTGTCTTGTCAAAGTTAATACCATCTTCAATAATAGATGAATCAACTGAATCCAAGTCGAACAAACGCAAACGGTTCTTGGTTTCAATCTTGTAACCAGGGACATCGATATCATAAAGGGTAGAAGTCAATGTGAAGTGTGCAAATGGCACTTGGTAGCTACGGCTTGAACGAACGAGCCAGCTTTGGTCAGTCAACCATGCATTTGGAATCGTTTCTTGTTGGTTGTTTTTAAGGACTTGTTGGAACAAACCAAAGTGGTAGTTCAAACCAACCCCATCCCCTGTCAAACCAAGGCTTGAGATAGAGTCGATAAAGCAGGCTGCCAAACGTCCCAAACCACCGTTACCAAGTGATGGTTCCAATTCCACTTCTTCGACTTCGATCAAGTCTTTACCAGCATCTGACAATTCTTTTTTAACATCGTCGTAAAGACCCAAGTTGATCAAGTTGTTAGACAAGAGTTTACCGATCAAGAACTCAGCTGAGATGTAGTAAACTTTTTTCTTACCAGTATTTAATTTCTTTTGAGCGCTTGCTTGCTTCGTGTAATTTAGCAAGGCAATGTACAATTCTTCATTTGAACATTCAGCAATTGTTTTTTGATGATGATCAATCACATATTTTTGTAATGATTCCATGTTGGGAGTCTCCTTTGTTTCAACAATTTTAATAGGGGGAAAGATTATTTTTTTGCTTTCTTAACTTCTTTTTTCAAGTCTTTGTTTTCACGACGATAGATCGTAGTGAAATCAAGCAATTCTTGCTCGACAGCTGGAGTCAATTGATCCGCTGTCATTCGCCATGACCAGTTACCACCGAGAGTAGATGGGAAGTTCATCCGAGCTGAGCCATCTAACTCAAGCAAGTCTTGCATCGTAGCAATCGCCATGAAGCTGACGGAAGCAAAGACGGTACGAAGCATCGCATGCGGTACAGATTCGTACTCTTTCCGGTTAGTATAACGAGCAAGGTACTCACGAGTTGGATCGTCGATTTCATTGCGGTACCATCCAAGAACTGTGTTGTTATCATGTGTTCCTGTATACATCACAGAATTGTTTGGTGCCAAGTGAGGGCTATCGATACTTTCATCGTCCGGATTGAAGGCAAATTGAAGAATCTTCATTCCTGGGAAGCCAGTGCTTTCACGAAGTTCGATGACTTCATCTGTCATAAAGCCAAGGTCCTCAGCGATGATGTTCAAATCACCGAGCTCTTCCTTCACAGCTGCAAAGAGTTTGTAGCCAGGACCTTTAACCCATTTACCTGGTGCTGCTGTATCTGATCCAGCAGGGATTTCCCAGTAAGACTCAAAACCACGGAAGTGGTCGATCCGCACGATGTCGTAGATCTTGAAGCTTTCACGCAAGCGTTCAATCCACCATTGGTAGCCATCTTTGTCCATTGCTTCCCAGTCATAGATTGGGTTCCCCCAAAGTTGACCAGTTGCTGAGAATTCATCTGGCGGGCATCCTGCGATGCAAGTCGCTTTCCCGTTTTTATCTGTTTTGAAGAGATGAGGGTTCGCCCACATGTCACTTGAATCTTCCGCTACATAGATTGGCATGTCTCCGACGATTTCAATGTGATGGTCATTGGCATAAGCTTTCAAGGCCAACCATTGTTGGAAGAAGAAGAATTGAGTCACACGATGGTAAGTCAATTGATCCGCCAATTCTTCACGGTATTGAGCCAAAGCTTTTGGTTCACGTGCACGAATAGCTGCATCTGGCCATTCTGTCCAGGCTTTTAAATCAAAGTGTTCTTTGATAGCCATGTATTCTGCAAATAGTTCCAACCAAGAAGCATTGGCTTCGCAAAAGGCTTGGAATTCTTTTTGATCACCTGATTTCAAGAAGTTCGCAACTGCTTTTTCAAGCAAGGGACGACGTTGTTCGAAAACCTTTGCATAATCCACTTGAGTAGGATCTTGACCAAAGTCCACTCCTTTAAGATCTGCTTCTGTCAACAAACCTCGTTCAATCAAAAGATCGAAATCAATAAAATGAGTGTTCCCAGCAAAAGCTGAGAAAGATTGGTATGGAGAATCTCCATAACTAGTTGTACCAAGCGGCAAGATTTGCCAGTAACGTTGCTTGGTCCGAACGAGGAAATCAACAAAATCATATGCTGATTGACCGAATGATCCGATCCCGTATTGTCCAGGAAGGGAAGAAATGTGCATCAAAACACCACTTTGACGTTTTTTCATGGGTTACCACCTTTTTTTATTTCTTTGAAGCCTGCGATTCGGTGCACGGTATGGGTATCGTTGCAGAGTCGTATCCAGCTCTCAAGCGGCTCTACTCTTTGTTAAAAATCGAACAGGCGCAACTCAGTTTACGCAATTTTTGCGAAAACGTTTGCGTACCATGTTATTATAAACTTTTTCCCTATTTTCTGCAAGGGATTTCTTAAAAACTTTTTTAACTTTTTTCAGAATGTCCTCACCCCCTTAGTGTATTCTTTCCTTTGGCTAATGTCAACAAATTTGATGCATTTTATAGAAGAAAGTTCGGAATTAAAATATTTTTAAAAAAATTGTTTAAAACTACTTGCAAACGTTTTCGCCTTGTGATATACTTAAGACGTTTTAGGAAAACGTTTGTCTAAAACGGTTTCTAATTATTATCTTTTTTTATTCTTTAGGAGGAATAAATCATGAAACGTACAATTTTACGTAGTGCTGCTGTACTTGGTACAGTTGGTTTTGCCGGCTTCTTACTTGCTGCTTGTAGCAATAGCTCATCAGGTTCTTCTGAGGCAAGTAAAGAAATCAACGTCTATGTAGACAAAGGCTACAAATCTTATGTTGAAGAAGCTGCAAAAGCTTTTGAAAAAGAAAATGGCGTAAAAGTTAACATCAAGACTGGTGATGCTCTTGGTGGATTGGATAACCTTTCTCTTGATAACCAATCTAAAAAAGCTCCAGACGTAATGATGGCTCCATACGACCGTGTAGGTGGTCTTGGTAGCGATGGTCAATTGGCTGAAGTGACATTAAACAAAGATAGCCATACAGATAAAACAACTGAAGCTCTTGTAACAAACGGTGGTAAAGTTTACGGTGCACCTGCTGTCATCGAAACATTGGTTCTCTACTATAACAAAGATCTTTTAAGCGAAGCTCCAAAAACATTTGGTGATCTTGACAATCTTGCAAAAGATAGCAAGTACGACTTCGCTAGCGAACCTGGTAAAACAACTGCCTTCTTAGCTGACTGGACAAACTTCTACTACACTTACGGTTTACTTTCAGGTAACGGCGGTTATGTGTTTGGTAAAGACGGTACAGATCCTAAAGATATTGGATTGAACAACCAAGGTTCTATCGATGGTATCGAATATGCAAAAACTTGGTATGCTAAATGGCCAAAAGGTTTGCAAGATACAAAAGGTGCTGCTAACTTCATCCAAACACAATTCCAAGAAGGTAAAACAGCTGCTATCATCGATGGTCCTTGGAAAGCTGCTTCATTGAAAGAAGCTAAAGTAAACTACGGTGTCGCAACGATTCCAACTCTTCCAAACGGAAAACAATACTCTGCCTTTGGTGGTGGTAAAGCTTGGGTTATCCCTGCAGGTGCGAAAAACCTTGATGGCGCTCAAAAATTCATTGACTTCTTGACAAGTACTGATCAACAAAAAGCTTTGTTTGACAAGACCAATGAAGTTCCTGCCAACACAGAAGCTCGTAAATATGCGGTTAGCAAAAACGATGAATTGACAACTGCCGTTGTTGATCAATTCAAGAATGCTCAACCAATGCCAAATATCTCAGAAATGAGTGCTGTTTGGGATCCAGCTGCTACTATGCTTTTCGATGCTGTAAGTGGTAAAAAATCTGCAAAAGCATCTGCTGACGATGCAGTGAAATTGATTAAAGAAACCATCGAACAAAAATTCGGTAGCAAATAAGACAGTTTTTAGGTGTGAGTAAGAGGTTGGAGACAAGGTCCCAACCTCTTATGTTCAATTTTCAAGCACAACTTACTGTCTGACTTGTCTTCTTGCTCTCTAGCAAGGACATTATAAGGAGATTTGAATGACTACAGAACAAAACCCTAAAAAGGCTATGTGGCTCTCTTTGATCCCGGGTCTTGGGCAAATTTATAATAAACAAAAAACCAAAGGCTATATTTTTCTTGCCGTAACTGTTCTCTTTCTCGCCTATTTCCTAGGAATTGGAGTTGGAGAATTATCGAAATTGGTTACACTTGGAACCGTCCGTGGACAAGATAATTCTCTCTTTATCTTGATTCGTGGCGCCTTCCACTTGATCATTACCATTGTTTACTTCCTATTTTATGCCTTAAATATTAAGGATGCTGGAACCGTTGCAAAACGTATCAACAATGGCATCGCTGTTCCAAAAACTGGAAAAGAAATGGTTCAAGCCATCTATGAAAATGGCTTCCCATATTTATTGATCATTCCTTCATACATTGCTATGACATTTGCGATTATCTTCCCAGTTTTAGTAACTTTGATGATCGCCTTTACCAACTACGACTTCAAACATACCGCTCCAACAACCTTGCTTGATTGGATCGGGTTCCAAAACTTCACTAATATGTGGACCTTGAGTACCTTCCGCTCAGCCTTTACATCGGTTCTTGGCTGGACCTTGATTTGGGCCCTCGCAGCTTCTACTCTTCAAATCGTACTCGGTATCTTGACCGCTATTGTTGCAAACCAACCATTCGTAAAAGGAAAACGAATCTTTGGGGTTATCTTCTTGCTTCCTTGGGCTGTTCCAGCCTTCATCACTATCCTAACTTTCTCAAATATGTTTAACGATAGTGTCGGTGCTATCAATGCACAAGTTATCCCATTGTTTGCGAAGATCTTCCCATTCTTAGATGGCGTTTTGATTCCTTGGAAAACAGATCCTACCTGGACAAAAATTGCTTTGATTATGATGCAAGGTTGGCTCGGCTTCCCTTACATCTACGTCTTGACTTTAGGGATTCTTCAATCTATTCCAAACGATCTTTACGAAGCTGCTTATATTGATGGTGCCAACGGTTGGCAAAAATTCCGCAGCATCACTTTCCCAATGATTATGGCTGTTGCAGCTCCAACTTTGATCAGTCAATATACCTTCAACTTTAATAACTTCTCCATCATTTACTTGTTTAACGATGGGGGACCTGGTTCTGTCGGAGGAAACGCCGGATCTACAGATATCTTGATCTCATGGATCTACAAGTTGACAACCAATTCTTCTCCTCAATATTCAATGGCTGCAGCGGTAACCTTGATTATCTCTGTGATTGTGATCTCAATCTCTATGGTTGCCTTCAAGAAACTACATGCATTTGATATGGAGGATGTATAAAATGAAAAATTCAGTTCAATTTAAACGCCGCCTCAATCATTTCTTGACTTACCTGTACATGGTGGTTCTTTCAATCGTTATCATTTATCCATTGTTGATTACGGTTCTATCAGCCTTCAAATCAGGGAATGTCAGTGCCTTTACACTTGATTTTAGTGGCAATCTTAGTTTTGATAACTTCTCAAAACTTTTCTCTGAAACCCATTATGGCACTTGGTATATGAACACCTTGGTTATCGCCATTATCACCATGATTGTACAAACAAGTATCGTTACCTTCGCAGGTTACGCATACAGCCGTTACAATTTCTTGGCGCGTAAACAAAGTTTGGTCTTCTTCTTGATTATTCAAATGGTCCCAACCATGGCAGCCCTCACAGCCTTCTTCGTTATGGCTTTGATGCTGAATGCCTTGAACCAACCTTGGTTCTTGATCTTCCTTTATGTTGGTGGTGGTATTCCAATGAATGCCTGGTTGATGAAGGGATACTTTGATACTGTTCCAATTTCCCTCGATGAATCTGCGAAATTGGATGGAGCTGGACACTTCCGTCGCTTCTGGCAAATCGTCCTTCCTCTTGTTCGTCCAATGATTGCCGTTCAAGCACTTTGGGCTTTCATGGGGCCTTTCGGAGACTATATCTTGTCTAAATTCTTGCTTCGTGACGAAGTGAACTATACGGTAGCCGTTGGTCTTCAAACCTTTATCAGTGACCAAAAAAATCAAAAAATCGCCTTCTTTGCAGCCGGTGCTATTTTGATCGCGGTTCCAATCTGTATCTTATTCTTCTTCCTACAAAAGAACTTTGTTTCAGGCTTGACAGCTGGTGGAGATAAAGGATAAAATAGAATCTTATTTCAAGCACATTTTATTTTTAAGTTAAGGGTAGTATGGTGGATGCTTTACTACCCTTCGTTAAGAATAAAATCAATGCAAAGAGATTTCTCTTTGCATTTCTGATATATGTTTAGAAAGGTCATCTTATGCCCTATCCTTTTAATTATTTCGCAAGTATCTTCAATTTCCGCTCTTCTTTTGCAAACCGCAAAAAACTGAGCTGGTTCCAAATGATTTTTACTTCTTTCTTTCTAATCTCTATCACACTATTACCTGTGGCTCTGCAAAATGCTCAACTCAAAACCTATCCTTTGACAACCTTTGTCAGCGATGTGTTTGATCCTTTATCAACAGACGTTATGAAAGATATCCAAGAACACGTCGTGATCAAAGACCAAGAGCTCACCTATACAGGGACTAACCCTGTACACAAGACTTCAAAAGGACAGGTTATCTTAGGCCAAGAGGCAAAGGCTAGTGAAGGCAAGGAGTTAACACTCCATTTTGATCGCAAACAATTGATTATCTCAAAAGAGAATAAAGAACTCGCTACAGTCTCATACCAGGCTATTAATCAAGAGAGCCTTCGGGATAAAAAAAGCTTCACTCAAGCTATCTCTAGCGATTGGTTTCGCGACAATCGACTCCCTGTCAGTCTCTTTCTCGTGATTTTCTCTGGCTTCTTATCGACAGTCAATTATTTGATTCTCATCCTAGGGGCATCTTTCTTCCTCTACTTGACACGAAAATCTCGACTCTTTTCACTACAAACTTTCAAGGAATGTTTCAATTGTATTCTGAATTGCTTGGGACTCCCTATTTTACTGAGTGTCTTCATCAGTTTACTATTCCATCAAGTATTTACTACGACGATCATGATCCAAAATGTCTTATTTGTACTCTATCTTGCTATGGTATTTTATAAGACCCACTTCCGTGATCCAGACTATCACCGCTAGGAGGTTTTCTCATGCGTGTTACCATCAAAGATGTGGCGAAACTCGCTGGCGTCGCGCCTTCAACTGTCACGCGCGTCATCCAAAACAAATCCACGATTAGTGATGAAACAAAAAAACGTGTCCGTGAGGCCATGGTCGAATTGGACTACCATCCCAATCTTAATGCTCGCAGCCTTGTCAGCCAATCTAGTCAAGTCATTGCTTTGGTCCTACCAATCGACAGTGACGTCTTCTACCAGAATCCTTTCTTCCCAACTGTTTTAAGAGGGATTACCCAGATCGCGTCAGACAATGATTATGCCATCCAAATCTGTACGGGGCAAAATGAAGAACGGCGGCTCGACAACCTCAAACAACTCATCTACGGAAATCGTGTAGATGGTTTGATTTTCCTTTATTCCAACCCGAATGATCCCCTCGTTGAATTTGCGATCAAAGACAAGTTCCCCTTCCTCATTCTCGGAAAGGCAGCTTCACCTTTTGTATCGCTAGTGGATAATGATAATATCAAGGCTGCATTTGATGCGACGGATTATTTCATTCAACAAAACTACCGAAAAATTGCTTTTATCGGGGGAAACAAAGAACTGTTCGTATCTCAAGACCGCTACGAAGGTTATAAAGAAGCCCTCCAAAAAGCAGGGATTCCTCTCGATGAAAAACTGGTTCATTTCTCATTTGGTTTTATGTTGGAAGACAATTCTTATCAAATGATGGAGAGCCTTCCCCTAGCAGAGTTAGATGCCATCATGACAACCGATATTCTCGTTGCTGAAGGGGTGCGCCAATACCTATTAGAACACCAGCTGACAATCCCGATTATTTCCTTTGATTCGATTAAGCCACGACTCGATATTGAAGCCTATATTGACATCAATGCAGTGGAACTCGGACGTGAGTCTGTTCGGACAATTCTACAAATTATCAAGGATCACAAAGAAGGAAAAACCGTTTGCTACCGTCAATTGATTGACCATACCATTACGAAACTCTAGGAGTCTTTATGTCTACATTTACTGCTTATTTAGATGACCAAGACCTCATTCGTATCCAAAAGGGAGAGGAGCATATCCTTCCTTTTTATTTGAAAACGAACCAAGGTCATCTTGCCTTAATCCCTGTCAAAACGTCAAGTGCAGCGACTGACACAGGAGACTATTTCTTAAGCCCTATTCCACTTGAACTCGGAGAAGAGTACACCATCTACGATGCTACTGGAAATTCTTCTATACTCCACTATCGAAACATCGTTCGCAAACCCATTTTCGATCAAACCTTCACCTATAGTGGAGAGGATCTAGGAAGTTTTTACACACCAAATCAGACGCAATTTAAATTCTGGGCACCGATTTCGCAAGATGTGAGTCTCCATATCGAAGATCAGATCTATCCGATGACACGTACAGAAAACGGTGTCTGGAAACTCTTGCTCAAAGGGGATTGGGAAGGAGCTGCCTACCACTATGAATTTCGTGTCAATGGCCTAGAACGTCGGATTCACGATCCCTATGCTCTATCCTCTTTGGCCAACTCTGGAGACAGCTTGGTCATCGACCGGAAGAAGATTACACGTCCTATCACACGTGCTGCTCGTCAATTAGACCCAACAGAAGCAATCATCTACGAGATGAGCGTTCGGGACTTCTCTGTCCAAAAAGAGGCCGGCTTTAAACACCCTGGTAAGTTTAAAGGGTTGACAGAATCGCCTCAACTCAATGGTCAGATCCTTGGATTTGATTACCTTCAAAAACTTGGCATTACCCATGTACAGTTACTTCCTGTCTATGATTTCGGTAGTGTTGATGAAGAGAATCAATGGAAAGCCTACAACTGGGGTTATGATCCTGTCCAATACAATGTTCCAGAAGGTAGTTATGCCAGTGACCCCAACGATCCTTATGCACGGATTTGGGAACTCCAAGATGCTATTGCAACCTATCACCAATCTAATCTTAGTGTTATCATGGATGTGGTCTACAATCACGTCTACCAGGCCGATGAGTATGCATTTGAACAAATCGTACCCGGTTATTTCTACCGCTATAATGCAGAAGGAGAGCGGACCAATGGAACCTTCTGTGGAAATGACGTAGCAAGTGAACGCTCCATGGTGAGACACTATATCAAGCAATCCCTCAAACAATGGGTTTCCCTCTACGGCTTTGATGGTTTCCGCTTTGACTTGATGGGAATCCTAGACATTCAAACCATGACAGAGATTGCAGAAGAACTCCGTGAAATCTATCCTAACATCTATCTCTATGGGGAAGGGTGGAAGATGGATACAGGCCTCTCTGAAGATCAGCTCGCTCACCAGTATAACGCGAAACGATTACCAGCCTTTGGCTTTTTCAGTGATAACTTCCGGGATACGATCAAGAGAACACTCCTAGCCGGTCACCGTCGTGAGAGTCAACATCCCGCAAATGATTTTGCTAATATCCTGACTGCAAATGTCGGAAAGCTAGGGCCTACTCATTTCACCCAACCTCAACAAGCCATTCAGTACGTCGAATGCCACGACAATGCAACTGTTTTTGATTATTTCCAATTTGAAAAGGAAGAGATTCGTCTAGAAGATCGAAAAGCTCTCTCACGATTAGCTCTTCATTTAGTGTTACTAGCTCAAGGAGTGCCGTTTATCCATGCTGGTCAAGAATTTTATCGCACAAAAGGGCTCGAAGACAACACCTATAACTTGCCAGATAGTCTCAACCAATTGGACTGGACATCCCTTCCAAAATGCCAAGAAGAAATTGCTTTTCTTGAAGAATTGATTGCTTATCGGAAATCACAGCCACTCCTTCGTTTGAAAAAAGGGCAAGAGATTCGCGACTACTGTGATGTCAAATGGTTGTCTGATCATCATTTAATCTACACGATTGAGAAAGATCGTGAAAAAATAACGATTCTTGTCAATATCGGTGATCAAGAACAGACCTATCAACATCCGAGCGATAGTCAGCTGTTATTTGCCTATCCTCATGCCAACCTCCAAGCGCCTATTCCTAAAGGAAAGGAACTTTCTATTCCTGCCCATAGTTGGCTCCTTCTCCATGAAACTGAATCAACAAAATAAAGGTCACCACAATGTGGTGACCTTTATTTTTATTCTTCTGTTTCCACAAAGCGTCCAATGATATGAACGTTTTCTGAAATGGTGATAAAAGCCTGAGGATCAGCTTTTTTCATAATATATTTGAATTCATTAAACTCTGCACGCGTAATAACTGTCAACAGAACCGCTTTTTCCTGATGGTTATAGGTTCCTTCTGCATTGTGGATAATGGTTGCCCCACGATGCAATTTTTTATGAATCTTTTCAATAATGGCATCTGGCTGGCTCGTTACGATCATTGCCTGCATCCGTTTTTGCTTGGTAAAGACAGCATCCGTTACTCGACTCGATACGAAGATGGTAATCATAGAGTAAAGAGCATACTTCCAACCAAAGGTCAGACCAGCGATCAACATAATGGTCCCATTGACCAAAAAGGAGATACTGCCGACATTCTTTCCTGTCCGTTTTCGAATCGTCAAACTGACAATATCCGTTCCTCCACTGGAAATGTTGTTCCGAAGAGCAAAACCAATCCCTGTTCCCATGACAACCCCACCAAATAGGGCATTCATGATCGGATCGTTGGTCAACGTAATCACTGGCACGAACTGAATAAAGAGGGAACTCATCGAAACCGTAATAAAGGTAAAGATGGTAAATTTATGGCCAATTTGATACCAAGCCACAATCATCAAAGGGATATTGATGGCATAAAAGGTTAAGGAAACGGGAATCGTAAAGCCAATAAAGCGATGACTCAGAACAGATAAAATCTGAGCTAGACCTGTTGCACCGCTGGAGTATACATGTCCTGGTTGAAAGAAGAAGTTAACAGCAATTGCTGATAGAAAACCATACAGCAAGGAAGCTGACACTTTTTCATCGTATTTCTCACGGGAGATGCTCTTCAGCACGCGCAATAATTTAATGTTATAAGCTAGTCGCCGCACATGATAGCGAAATAGCTTATGAAAGCGAATTTTTTTCATTTTCAATCCATCGATTAGAAGAAAAGGAAAATCTTAGAGCAACTGATTCCTAGACTTTCCCTTTTCTCTCTTGTCCTATTCTTGCTCTGCTACTTCTACTTGAAGATTTAACTCATCCAACTGCTTTTCAGAAACGACAGAAGGAGCTTGTGTCATTGGATCTGTCGCCTTGTTATTCTTCGGAAAGGCAATGACTTCCCGAATATTATCTTCCCCTGCAAGAAGCATCACGAAGCGGTCCAACCCAATCGCCAATCCTCCATGTGGTGGGAAACCATAATCCATTGCTTCCAACAAGAAACCAAATTGTTCATTGGCAGCTTCTTTTGTAAATCCAAGTGCCTTAAACATCCGTTCTTGTAAGTCTTTATGATTAATCCGTAGGCTTCCTCCACCTAATTCATAGCCATTTAAGACGATATCATAGGCAATTGCTCGAACTTTTGAAAGATCACCTTCCAATTCATGTTCTGTTTCAGCTTGTGGGAGTGTAAATGGATGGTGAGCAGACATATAACGGCCTTCTTCTTCAGACCATTCAAACATTGGCCAATCCACTACCCAAAGGAAGTTGTATTGATTATTGTCAATCAAGTCAAGCTCTTTCGCAAGACGAACACGCAAAGCACCAAGCGTTGCATTGGCTACTTCAAGAGTATCTGCTACAAAGAGAACTAGATCTTTGTCTTCTAATTGTAAAGCAACTGTCAAGTCGCTTGTCAATTCTGTCAAGAACTTCGCAACAGGACCGTTCAAGGCTCCTTCAGCATATTTGACCCAAGCAAGACCTTTCGCACCGTATTGCTTCGCAACTTCTGTCAATTTATCGATGTCTTTACGAGAGTAATGATCCGCTGCACCTTTGACAACGATCGCCTTAACTGCTGGAGCTTCTGAAAAGACTTTGAAGTCTACACCCTTGACAAGCTCTGTCAAGTCTTGAAGCAACATTTCAAAACGTGTATCTGGTTTATCTGAACCATACAAGGCCATGGCATCATCATAATTCATCCGTGGGAATGGGAGTGTTACCTCAATTCCCTTGGTTTCTTTCATGACACGTGCAATCAAGCCTTCTGTGATATCTTGGATTTCTTGATCACTCAAGAAAGAGGTTTCCAAGTCGACCTGTGTAAATTCAGGTTGACGGTCTCCCCGTAAATCTTCATCTCGGAAACACTTCACGATTTGATAATAGCGGTCAAATCCAGCATTCATCAACAATTGTTTTGTAATCTGAGGACTTTGTGGAAGGGCATAGAAATGGCCTTTGTTGACACGGGAAGGAACCAAGTAGTCACGTGCTCCTTCTGGAGTTGACTTAGAAAGGAACGGTGTTTCCACATCAATAAACTCTAATTCATCTAAATAATTTCGGATTGAATGAGTTACTTTTGCACGGAGTTTGAGGTTTTCCAACATCTCAGGACGACGAAGGTCTAAGTAGCGGTAACGAAGACGAGTATCATCATTGGCTTCAATTCCGTCCTTGATTTCAAATGGCGTTGTTTTGGCAGTATTAAGAACCGTAATAGCCTCTACCTTGAGTTCTACTGCTCCAGTTGGCAAGTTCGGATTCGCTTGTTCACGAGCTTCCACAAGACCTGTCACTTCTACAACATATTCACTGCGAATGCTTTCAGCTGTGGCCATCACTTCTGCACTAACTGTTTCTGGATTGATCACCAATTGCATGATTCCTTCGCGGTCGCGTAAATCAATAAAGATCAAACCACCCAAGTCACGACGACGGCTAACCCATCCTTTCAAGGTAATACGAGTTCCAATGTGTTCTTCACGAACACGTCCAGCATACATTGAACGTTTCATTTCTAATTAATCTCCAAACTAATATTCTTCCTTCTATTTTACCATAAAGACCAGCAGAAAGTGGCCTTTAGCTCAACTTTTTCAGTCACCAACTTCTTTAATTATCGTGGCTCTCTTCTTTCTTTTTGGGATCATCGTAGAGAGTGGGTGCTAGCACCTTCATTAAAGTCGCCGTCCCAAATCGCAAGACAGCTGCTGCTAGTCCAAAAATAGGGGATAGGTAGCGGAAAAAGAAATCTCCCCTAAGCACATAGGTCATGCCACCCACAATAAAAAAGATCACAATTCCCTGAACGATTGCGTAAAACCAAATTTTTTTCACACTATTCTCCTTTTCACAAACCAGCTGACTTATCCACTGTTTTTTATCACTTATCCACAAAAATGTGGATAACTTTCACTTTTTGCCCCCTCAAAAGAGGAAGCGTCAGAAGCATCAGGACTTGCTTTCATCCATTTACAAGCAAGTTTCCCACAGCCTGTGGATAACTCTCTTGCTTATTTGTGACTTTCTCGTCACTTTCCTCACAAATCAAGGAGCCAGGATTTGATCCTGCCCCCTTTGATCAAGCATTATTTAAATTCGTCTGGTGTCCCTTTATATTGGGCCCAGTCTTTGCTGAAGAAGCGATCATTTAGATGGTAAGTTGGTGCTTTTTCAGCCTTTGTGACAAAGGGATTGACCGCTTTATCAAAGGCTAGCCAACCATTCCATCCCATATGAATCGTATCTTCCATAAAGTAAGGCTGATCACCATCTTTAGAAAAGTCTGCAATATTGGTGAATCCTTGACTTTCCAATTGGTAACGAATCTTTTGAACAGCCTGTTCATACTTTTCTTGGCTCAAGCCTGTGTATTTCATCCATTTGGCATTAACTGGAGGAATGACAAAGATAACATTGGTCCGAGATTTAGCAAACTGGTCTAGAACCAACTGCAAGTCATTGTACTCAGGAGATTGAACATAGGATTCGTTTTTTTGGAAACCTTTTAGTTTCTTCAACTTCATTTTTAAACGAGTATTGTAAAAATGATTGCTGATTCCAAGGTCGTTGTTATTGGTTTTGACTTTTGCTTCAGCCGTTGCAATTTCTTCCAATTTCTCATATGAGAATTGATCTGGTAAATCTTGTAGACGTTTTTTGACCTTCTTATCGTAATTCCCGTTTGTACGCGTTGCAAGATTACTAAACAAAGCATCTTCGCGCTGGACAAGGTGGGAAACAAACTGGTTCAAAGACTGATCAAATCTGGAAATTTTCTTTCCTTGAGAAATTTTTGTTACAACACTTTGAAAGGCGACATTTGGATACTGTTGTAACAGACGCTTTGCAGCATACTGGGATGCAGCATCCTGTTGGTGATTGGCAATAAAGCTATTCAACTGATCGCTATTAAAGAATTGTTGAAAGGCAGAGGAATCGTATCCCTTTTTGGTAAACCATTGCGGAGAAACTACATAAACAGCTGTATTGTCCTTGAGTTCTGGCAAAATCTGTTGCATCCCAAAATACTGGTTCAAAGAAGCCGCACCACGTTCTCCTAAAAAGTAGGGTCTATAATTGCGGTCATATTTTTCAGCCAAAACTGCTGGATGCACCACATCAAAGCGCAACCATTCACTGGAGCCGAAATAAGGGACAAAGCGATGCTGTGGATCAGAAAGCGCTTCTTGCTTCTTTGTACGGCTCTTGAATCCTTCTGCATTCAGACTAACCGCAGCTTTTTTCTCTTCGGTATAGTTGTGCTTATGATTGATTGGATAAAAGAATAATAAAGCTGTTACCATGAGGAGCGCGCAAAATACGGGCCCTAAAATCAGCCACAAACGCTTAAGCATTCTGAAGCTCCGTTACACCTTCTACGATCTTGTTCGCAGTATTCCAATCATCACGTCCAAATTCAGATACAGGAACACGGATGCCAAAGCGATTTTCCAGTTCTACAATCAATTCGACTGTTCCCATACTATCAAGGACACCCGCATCAAAGAGATCCTCATCCATCATGTCTGAGACATCTTCCATAAACAATTCGTCAATAATTTCAATTACTTGTGATTTTACATCCATTTTTCTATTCTCCTTTTATTTCAATTTTGGAAACCATTGTTGATCCAAGAATCCTGAGAAAATCAGGAAGGACAGCATCACTGTGTTAAAGGTGATAAAGATCCCTAAAGCTTTGGTCCAACGATTGTCCGGTATAGGATCCAATCCTTTTGCTTTTCTTTCTTTATTGATGGTCTTTTTCTTACGAATCCAAGCATCATTGATGACCAGTCCAAGCCCATGGAAGAGCCCATAAGCGATGTAGTACCAGGTCACCCCGTGCCAGAAGCCCATGACCAACATATTGATAATGTAGGCAACATTTGAGGTGGTAATCCTGCTCTTGAACACTTTATTGCGCATCAGTACCATTACGAGACGCATAAAGACGAAATCACGGAACCAGAAAGATAAACTCATATGCCAGCGATTCCAGAATTCCTTTAAATCACGTGATTTAAAAGGACGGTCAAAGTTGATGGGACTTTTAATCCCCATCAAATTGGAAGCTGCTAAAGCAAACATGGAATACCCTGCAAAGTCAAAGAAGAGGTCAAAGCCATAAACATACATGACTCCCAGCGTTCCGATATTGAAGAATCCACCTTGAGACAAGGCATAGGTCTGCACATGACCTAACAATAAGTGGCCAAAAATATGAGCTAGGATAAATTTGTAAAGGAAGCCATACATGATATACTTAACAGCTTGCTCCAACATATCCAATAATTCTTCACGCTCAGGAATAGCCTTATAATCCTCATTAAAACGCTTGAAACGATCAATCGGTCCACTTGAGAAGGTCGGCATAAAGAGCATAAAGCGTAAGAATTCCCAGAGTGTGAATTCTTTCAAGACACCATCTCGCATTTCGATGATCATTCCGACAGCTCGGAAGGTTAAATACGAAATCCCTAAAAATCCAAACAAGGATTGGTGCCCATTCTTGATCGCTGGCTCCACCTTAACAAAGATCAGGGGCAAGACAGACAAGAAGGAATGAAGATAGAAAATCCACTTGTTGTCCGCTTTCTGACGATAGATTTTGTAGGAATACACAATCAAGATTTGCCAGACTACGTAAAAGAGCAGGGCATAAATTTGCTTGAGATTCGAACCTGTCAGCATCAAAATGATAAAGATCAGACTCACCAGTCCTTCATAGACCGGAAATCTCTTTTTGAAAAAGAGCCCCACAAAGATCGGCAAAAAAGCTAGAATGAGGTAGATAAAATAGATCGGTGTTCCATAGTGTTCTAAATGAGGGAGCTGTTTCAAAAACTCGATCATCGGTTGTTAACCTCGCTAATCAACCCTTTGATGTCGATTTTCCCGTTTGGTGTTAATGGCAGGCTGTCACGATAGAGGAATTTTGAAGGCATCATATAAGACATCATGATGTTTTCTAAATCTTCTTTAATGGCTTTCGTGATATCAATTTCGCGCTCAAATTGTTCTTTGACACCCTCTTTTAAGATGACATAGGCTAAGAGATTTTGGACCTTGTGATCTTTATTATAACGCGGTACTGCGACTGCTGAGTCAATATACTTCGATTTATTCAAGTTTTGAGAGACATCCTCTAGCTCGATACGATAACCGTTAAACTTGATTTGGAAGTCCATCCGTCCACCATAGAGAAGGAGACCTTCATCCGTCATGGTTCCGACATCTCCCGTATGGTAGGCTGGAAGACCTTCAAATTCGAAGAAGGCTTCTGCTGTTTTCTCTGGATTATTCATATAACCTTTTGAAACGGCTGGGCCAGATACGATGATCTCCCCTTGCTCACCATTTGGCAATTTGTTGCCTTCCTCATCAATAATGAAGGTTGGAGAATCTTCTTTGGTGTAACCAATTGGCAGACGTTTCAAAGTCGCTAACATCTCATCTGTTACGGCTACAGCCGAAAGAGCTACAGTTGCTTCCGTTGGACCGTAGGCATTGATGATGCGTGCATTTGGGAAACGCTCGCGCAATTTCTGAGCGGTTTTAACGGTCAACTCTTCCCCATCAAAGTAGAAATGGGTGATCCCTGGCATCTTTTCAGCATTGAAATCTTCAGACAGCATAGCCATATCTGCAAAAGATGGCGTTGAAGTCCAGATAGCAATCGGAAGAGAAAAGATCGTCGCAAAGAGTTGTTTGAAGTCTTGAGTGATAGCTGATGGAAGAGCAAAAAGGGTTCCTCCAAGAGCCAAGGTCGGTGCCCAGTACATGACAGACAGGTCAAAGGAATAGGGCGGTTGTGCCAACATTTGAGGACGCTCTGGCGTTGCAAATTCCTTGTCCGTAATCATCCAGTTGGTAAAGCTGAGCAAGTTATCGTGCGAAATTTGCACCCCTTTTGGTTTCCCAGTTGTCCCTGAGGTAAAGATGATGTAGTAGTTATCATCCCCTTTGACTGGATGTTGCAAGTCATAGGCATGCTGAGCCGCATAAGCTTCACGCACTTGCTCCAAGGACATGATTGGAGCAGCTGGGTTTTCCAATGGAAATTCATTGATGGCAATAATCAAGCTTGGCTCTGCTACTTCAACAATGGCAGACACGCGCTCCAAGGCAGAGTGGCTATCAATTGGGATATAGGCATGGCCAGATTTTGTCAAGGCCACAAAGGTTGCTAACATTTCATATTCTTGACCACCAAAGACCACTACAGGTGACTTTTCAGGAAGTCCCATTTGGTCGATGTGGGCAGCCAAGCTATCTGAATCAGCCTTTAATTGGCCATAGGTATGCTCCTCACCAAGGACATTGTAAACCGGATAGTCTGGTTGTAGTTGCGCATAACGTTCAATTGTCTCGATCATATCAGTAATTGGTTGGTTTGACACGGCTAGGAGTCTCCTTTTCTAAAATTCGTTGTAGATAAAGCCACCCTGACCTTGACCAAGGTAACTAAAGAAATAAAGTAGGGCTAGGAAAATGGCGAAATACAAGACCGTCTGCCCGATAAATTTATAAAGTGTTTTATGTTTCATAAGTTTCACTCTTCATTTTGATTGTTACTCACTATTTTACCATTTTTTATACCAAGTAAGCAATTTTAAACATAGTGAGAATGTCGTAGAAAACGTTATCATTTCAGACATTTATCCCTTCTAACCAAAGAAATTTTCTTTAATCAGTTTTTCTGATTGAAATCCTGTTTTATTTTACATTCCCCCGATGAATTAACTCCAGACACTTGTCCAGATCCACATCTCTTTCAAAATGGTCAGGACTCCAAGGAATCTCTATATCCGGTTCAACACCTTGATCCGTCATTCCTTTGCCTTGATCCAGGCTTAGACAGCGAGAAGTAGGAAACATCAATCGATAATCACCATAATCAACGGTACAACAATTGGAATAGTCTAAAATTCCGAGAGTTGGTCTACCTACCACCGTTACCTTCTTAAATTGCTTCATCATCTGGACAAAATTATCTCCAGAAGAAGCGCAGTAGATGTCTGATAAGACAAAGATCCGTTCGGGATAGTGGCCTCCTCTAACCTCTGGGAAGAATTCCTCGCTTTCTTGCTGATACGGTACATAGCCTTTCCCCCGATGGCGGAGCAATTCCTCTTTCATCTCTTCAAGCAGTTTAACCGTTTCAGGACTAATTTCTTCCTGTTGCATCCAGTCCTCAAAGTCTTTCAAGCGCAGGTCAACATTGCGCTCCGTATAGAGAATTTCCATGCCATCATCATCCCAGTCAAGCGAATCATAACCCTGATCCTTCTCTAAACCTAGGTGTAATAGAGGGAAATATAAAGAATCTGTCCCTCCGCCGTTCTGTCGAACATCAACGAGAAGGAACTTGACCTCCGTCATCATCGGTAAGCACTCTTGATATACCCGGCTAATAGCTCCCTCATCCATAAAGTTATCCAGACGAAGGTAAAGGATCTCATCGTCTAATCGTTTCCAAAAAATCTGATCTTGGATCGGCTCTTGACTGGGCACTACTTCAATGGTCTTTTCTACCCCTTTCCGGAGAAGAGTGACCCTTCTTGACTGAGAGACCAAATCTGCCCATTCTCGGTAATGTCTTTCGGGGGTCTTACTGATAAAATAGTCCTTATGAAGAGACGCTACCTGCTCCAAATCACTTCCATCCAGACTTAGGATCTGGTCCCCTGCTTGGAGACCGGTATCTTCATTAGCTTCCTCAACATACAATTTCTGTCCATTTATTCTCAAAAGAAACCCTTTTTGACTGGCCTTTTTATCTCGAAAGGAAACATGCCCGATCACCCCAAAACTAGCTAGGTAAGCCTTAACTTGATAAAGAAAGGCATCATCCGACATATCATCTGTCATTTTTTCTCGAAAGCGATCGGGGTCGCATCCTTTTCGATCCTTGATGGTAGATGAATCATGGCTCATAATCGAGATGATATCTTCAAAAATAGCAGTCTTTTTCATAAAGGATTCCTTCAATTTTTTAGAAATAGTATACCACTTTTTCTTAAAAAGTTCTTAAAATCCTAAAAAACTATCCTAAAGTAGGATAGTAGTTATAAATTCTTTCTTTTCTTGGCTTTCTTTGTCAGAGCAACATCACAATTTTCAATCTTGTTAATCAATAGATTAGCAAGGGCAAAATCATCGATGTTCGATTTCATATTCACCTCATAGTTCAAGGTCAGTTGTTCTCCAGCTTGGGCCGTTGTTACAGAAATAAAGTCAACTTCTGAACAACTTTGGTCTAACAACTGACTGATTTGTTCTGCAACAGCATCTTGTTTTGAGACTGTAATAGTCAAATGACGGCGCCGTTGATGATCTGCCTTACTCTGTTTGTTCTCCAATACAAGCCAAACCCCTAGTAAAGAGAGGGTTGATAAAATGGCCAATAAAAGATAGCCCGATCCTGCTGCTAGTCCTATAATCATGGCTAGAAAAATCGCAATCAACTCTCTCGAACCACTCGTAGCTGACCGGAAACGAATCAAACTAAAGGTCCCTGCCACTGCAATCGAGGTTCCCAAACTTCCATTGACCAAAAAGATCACTAAGGTCATCATACAAGGAAGCAAGGTCAAACTAATGACAAACTCTCGAGTGTACAGTGTCCGGTATTTATAGGTCCAAGATAGGGCCATTCCTAGAAAGAGGCTGATCAAAAGGGCCAGCAGTAAGCGCAAGGGATCCACCGTTGCTGTGGCATTATTAAAAATAGAATCAAATAGATTAGACATAGGCAGCACCTACCGTTTCTTCCACTGGTCTTGGGGCATAATCCAATCCTTGTGATTTATGATAAGCACAGCTATATTTTGAAAATTTCTGCTTGACCAAACCATACTTCTCTAAAATATCCTTTAACCATTGAGGTTCTTGTCCGGGAGCCTTAATTTCCATGATCACGAAGTCATCCTCTAACAAAGGTTCTCCTTTCTTCCCATGAAAAAGACTAACAGCTTGATCACGAAAGACTAAGTTTTGATCGATTGTCACGCGAATTTTCTGATAAGGATAACCCTGAATGGATTTCTTTTCTTTGAGAGACAAGCGATCATAGTAAATGAACATCCGTGGTTCCAACCGATGACCATAGCGTTTGCGCAATCTCTGAATCTCTTGCACTAAGTCTGGATCTTGTATCTGATGATCTACTGTCCCATCTGTCATCAAGTTGATAATGGCTTGTGAAGTAGCGACTAGACGGAATTTATGGCCAATTCCTTCTTCATCTTTTGACTTCACCTCTAGAAATACCGGACTGTCTGCTTGAGGTGTTTCTATATAAGTCCGCATACGTATTTTTTCACGGCGGTGTTGTTTCGCAAGAGCATCTTGAATAACCTCAAAATTTTCCGTATCAAAATAAATGTTTGAAATAGTTGAAGTTGGATAATCATCTTCTACGACGTATTTTTTTAAGTCTTTGATCAAGTCTTTTACGTCATCTTTTGCGACGATATATTTTGTTTCGATTCGTTTAAAACTTGTCTCAATTGTTTTTTTCATGTTTCTACTCCTTTAAGGGGGGATATTGCTTCTAATCTTCAGTAAGTATGGATACGACTTACGTGTTTTCTAGTTTAATGGGACTTTCTTAACTGGTCATTAAGCCAAACTTAAAGAAAACTAAAGTTAAGATTCCTTTCAGAAAAACTTTAGGAAACTTTCAGCTAGCAACTTTAGACTAGGAGCATATCAATTGAACGAGAGGAAAAGCTCATGAAATCAAACAAATGGAAATTTTTATTAACGGGGGCCGCAACCCTCACCCTACTAACAGCGTGTAGCCAAGCATCATCTCAATCAGCTACAACAAACGCAACAACAACTGCTTCTAGTGTCTCAAAGAAAACGACTAAAACCAAGCAATCTGACTATTTTACCGAAAAAGATTCAGACACCTCATATGATGAAAGTAAAGCATCTATTGTCAAACTATCTGGCTCGTCTGCAACTGTTTCAGGGGATGGCGTAGCCGTTTCTGGATCAACTGTGACCATCTCGAAGGCCGGAACTTATGTCATCTCTGGTGAATCTGATGGGGTTCAAATCAAAGTCGAAGCAGGTGACTCAGATGATGTTCATATCGTCTTAAAAGGTGTTACTATGTCCAACACCAACGCACCAATTTCTGCTACGAAAGCGGGGCATGTCTACCTGACTCTAGCAAATGGCACGACCAATACCTTGTCTGATTCAAGTTCAAACAGTGATGAAGATGCCGATGCGGTCATCTTCTCTAAAGGCGACCTCACCATCAATGGTTCGGGTACGCTCAACATCGATGCCAAGAAGAACAACGGGATAAAGGCCAATGACACTCTCCACATCACGGGTGGAACCTATAAAATCACAGCTGTAGGAGATGCCCTCAATGTCAATGACGAACTCAATATCACTGGCACGACCATGACCATTGACGCAGATGAAGATGCGGTCAAGGTGGATAATGATGAAGATACTTCGGTCGGAACCATGTACCTTTCAGATAACAAAATGACCATCACAGCAGGAGACGATGGCATCCATGCTTCTGGTGATCTGATCATCGATAGCGGAACCTATCAGGTAACCGAGTCTGTCGAAGGTCTCGAAGGAAAATCGATCACCATTAACGGTGGAGATATCACCATCTATGCAACCGATGACGGGGTCAATGCGGCTAATGCTAATGCCAACCAAGATGAAATTTTCTTCACCATGAATGGTGGAACTCTCAACGTTGAAGTTGGCCAAGGGGATACCGATCCAATCGACTCAAACGGTAATGTCACTGTGACTGGAGGAACCATCAATTTAACAGGGCAATCCGGCTTTGACTTTGATGGTACTGCTACCTACACCGGTGGAGATATCTATATCAATGGTGAAAAACAAACAGAAATTGTCAATTCCATGCCTGGAGGCGGTGGGGCTCCCGGCGGTGGCGGACCTCAAGGTGGTGGACCTGGAGGCGGACATCCATAACAACAAATAAAGGCAGGATTTCTTCCTGACCTTTTTTTGTTCCTCTTTTTATGATAGAATAGAAAATCAATCAACTTGTTGAAAGGAATATGATGAAAAAACAGACACTACCTCTTTTCTTCACACTCTTGCTGTCTCTTCTTTTTCTATCAGCCTGTGTGCCGGACCTTAAGATCAATTTTAAACAAGTGCCTACTACTACCAGCTCAAAAAAGAAAACCACTAAAAAAAGTAGCTCGAGTCGTTCAACTAGCTCAACTAGCACAGGTAATTCCTCTAGCTCTCCCTCAACTACTACGGAGACCACTTCTGACATCATCACAACCGAAGGGCTCCCTAGAAATGCCCAAGAAGCACCCAAGGATAAAATTTATGCAACAGGGAACTTAAAAGTAGCCTACTCTAGAAATGACGACAATATTTTTGTACAAACGCCGGATTATGAAGGGTATACCACTGCTCTTGTCCAAAAAATCCTTGGAAATCCAGAAAAACAAATAACAGACCCTGCTTATATTAGCGAATCTTTTCAAAATATTGAGCTAGAAAATATTAAAAATCTCTACCGTAAGGGGAAAATTACAGAAGAACAAGCTCATGCCTTTTTATTGGGAGCTGTTGATCTGAAACAAGCTTCTAAATTCGGAGTAGATTACACCATTTACACCTATAAAAACAACACCATCCAACTGGTCTTTGAAAACGACCAACTCCTCTATATTACACCAAATCCTGATGTTGTCTTCTTTAAATAATGAATATTCTCGCTTAAACAAGCGAGAATTTTTGTTTCACATGAAACAAAAAACTCTCAACTCCAAATGAGTTGAGAGTTCTTGACGATTAGTCCTCTTCATATTTTTTTGGATTGTAAAACCACATCCCTAGTCCCGCAAATAGAGCAATGGTCATCAAAAGAAAGACCACTTGATTTCCAATTTCTCCTGTCATCGAAATCGTTTGACGAAGACCAGAGACGGTATAGCTCATTGGCAAGAATGGATGAATGGCTTGGAAAAATCCATTTGTCAAAGCAAGAGGATAAGTTCCTGCACTAGAAGCCAATTGCAAGAGCAAGAGGATCAACGAGAGGAAAGCACCGACCTTTCTTTGCCATGTTGTTAAAGCGGTCACGATAGACATGAAGGCTAGACTACCGATCACACAAAGGAAGAGGGTAGACATCTCATGATTGGCAGATAAACCAATCAAGTGAACAGCACCATAGACCAAGATTCCTGCAACCACCGCAATGGTTCCATTGACCTCAAAGCGAGATTTAAACCATGCCCAACGACTTTCAGGATGACGACCGGATGGCAATTTTGCAAAGATCATATTGGTTGACAAGGCACAAACAAAGAGTGCTACAGAGATCATATAAGGAGCCATTCCGACCCCATTTACAGGGACATTATCTTGATCTGTTTTAGAAGTCGTAACAGGATTGGCTAAGGTTTTTGCGTTTTCTTTTTCAGTTGTAGCAGCATTCAATTGTCCCTTAGCATCGTTTAATCCTTGACTCAAGGTTTGGCTTCCTGTTGCTAATTCACCTAAACCGTTTGTCAATGTTTGGCCACCCGTTGCTAATTTGCTGGATCCTTCTGAGATTTGATTTGCTCCGTCAGCTAGTTTATCAGCCCCATTCACCAATTGACTTGATTTTTCTGTCAACTGATTGACACCAGTGACAAGTTTGTTGACACCACCTGCCAATTCTGGAGTTTTGCTGTTCAATTGTCCTACACCGTCAGCTAATTTTCCAGCACCGGCAACCAATTCACCCGACTTACCTGTTAATTGGGTCGCTCCTGAAGCCAGTTGATTCATGCCTGATGTCAAGGCAGGCATCTTCCCATTTAACTCACCTAGACCAGAAGCTAATTGATTGCTTCCTGCAAGTAATTCTGATGATTTACTATCTAGTTGGCCAACCCCTGCTGCTAACTGACTAGCACCATCCGTTAAAGTGCTACTATTGGTCTGAAGTTGGCTTGCCCCACTAGCGATTTTATCAACACCAGCTGTATAAGCGCCAATCCCTTGACTGATGGTTTGGCTAGCCGGCAACAATTGTCCACTAACTGCGGATTGGATCTTAGACAAGCCACTTGACAAGTCTGTCAAGGTAGAAGAAGCTGTTGGTAAAACTTGATTGGCTGCAGTTTGCAGCTGTGTCAAGCTATTTCCTGTATTCAAACTACTTTGGATCGTTTGGATCGTTGTCAAGATCCCTTGAGCTGCTGTTTCACTCGAGCTTGGGCTAGATGAGATCGCCGCACTGATTTCCGCTTGTTGATCAGCTGTCATTGCTTGATAAGCTGCTGTCCCTTGTACACTTGCAAGGGCATTTGCACGATCCGCTTGGGCTGAAGCAAGGATTGATTGAGCTGAATTCGCAATACTCGTCAATCCAGACGAAAGTTGACTGGTATCTACTGAAGCATTTTGAATCGCTGCATTTAATTGGTTTAAACCAGCTGCCAATTGATCAATCTGAGCAGATTGACTTGTAGAAGCTTGTAGCTGGCTTGATAATGTTTGAATACCTGATTCTAATTGTGAAACCCCATTTCGAAGGGTAGCAGATTGACTACTTAATTGACCCGCTCCTTCTGATAAAGTAGCGACTCCATTTGTATAGGTTGCTAAACCATTTGAAAAGTTAGATAGGCCTGAATTCAATTGACGCACGCCATTGGTATAATTCCCAAGACCATCATTGAGGGTCCCCATACCACTGGTTAATTGACCAACTCCTGAAGCTAACTGAGGGGTTTGACTCGCCATTTGATTGAGACCATTTCCTAATCGATCCACTCCGGTAGCGTAAGCCATCAAGCCTGTATTAAAAGTACCAAACCCATTATTTAATTGATTGACGCCAGATACCAAGTTTGGAAGTTGACCAGCCATTTGATTGAGACCATTTCCTAATTGACCAACACCATCTGTATAGGCTGCTAGACCCGTACGAAGAGTAGTCGCACCATCTGAAAATGCTAAGCTTGAACGAGCCAATGTATTCAAATTAGTAGACAGTGTTTGACCACCATCTTCCAATTTACTTGCACCATCTGCTAATTTAGCACTTCCATCTGCCGCTGTCCCCATACCAGATTTAAGCGATCCCATTTTGGAAAATAAAGCTGTTGTATACGTATTGGTCACTTTTTCGGCCACTGACTGCTTCATCTTTGTCATCGCAGTGTCGCTCATTTTCCCTGCGATAAAACTATGACCACTGGATGTTTGGTAATCAATGGTCATCTGTTCCGGATGATTGGTTAAGATGGAGCTAGCTTTCTTTGAAAGATCCTCAGGCAGGGTTACAATCATATAATAATCGCCATTTTTAAGACCATCTTTCGCAGCTTTCTCATCTACAAAATGAAAATCAAGTGAGTCATTGTCCTTCAAATTGGACACCATGTCTTTTCCTATTTCCATCTTTTGTCCATTATATGTAGCAGATTGATCCTTATTGACAACCGCTACAGGAAGATCCGAAACTTGGCCATATGGATCCCACATGGAAGATAGAAAAATAATATTATAAAGAGCTGGAATCAAAGCAACTCCAATCATGACAATGATAAATGTTGGCTTTTTAAGAATAGCCTTCCATTCTTTCATCATATTTTTTGTCTCCTTTTTATACACATTGTCTAAATTTCTGATATAATAGATTATACAGTTTCTAGAAATTTTCACAAGTAGCAAATCTTTATTTTTAGACACTGTGTATAATTTTGTGCAAAAAGGATTAACAGATGACTGAGAGCAATAAACGATTAAAAACAAAACGAAATATCGAGGAGGCGATGGTTCGACTACTAGAAAAGGAATCATTCGACCAAATCACAACGGTTGAGTTAGCACAAGAATCCGGCATTAGTCGCTCTAGCTTTTATACCCACTATCGAGACAAGTACGATATGATCGAGCGCTACCAACAAGCACTCTTTCACAAGCTTGAATATATCTTTGACAAACACCAAGACGACAAGCGCCAAGCGATTACAGAAGTGTTCGAATTCCTAACCAAGGAGCCCCTCTTTGCAGTTCTTCTGACAGAGAATGGAACCAAAGAGATCCAAACCTTCTTACGACATAAATTACAGATTCTTCTGGTTGATAGTTTGCAAGAGCGCTATAGTCATAAATCATTAACAGATATTGAAAGAGTCTACAGTTCTGTCTATCTGACCAATGCCTTCTTCGGAGTCTGTCAGATGTGGGTTTCGCGCGGAAAAAAAGAAAGTCCTCAACAAATGGCTGAATTTTTATTGAAAATGTTACGGTAACAGTCTCTCCTGATCGATCTAGATCAGGAGTTTTTTTATTAGCAGGTTTAGGTTTTAAGAAAACAAAAAGGGGAGCAAAGCCAGAAATCAACCCTTTAAGACAAAATAAAAAGCCCACTGTAGTAGGCTTTCTGCAGAGTATATCTTAAAATTAAAGCATTTTGTTGTAGAATTCAACGACAAGTGCTTCGTTGATTTCTGGGTTGATTTCATCGCGTTCTGGAAGGCGAGTCAATGAACCTTCAAGTTTGTCAGCATCGAATGATACGAATGCTGGACGTCCAACTGTAGCTTCAACAGCTTCAAGGATAGCTGGAACCTTAGCTGATTTTTCGCGAACTGAGATCACTTGACCTGGAGTTACGCGGTATGAAGGGATATCAACGCGTTTTCCGTCAACAAGGATGTGACCGTGGTTAACGAATTGACGAGCTTGACGACGAGTAGTCGCAAGTCCAAGACGGTAAACAACGTTATCCAAACGACGTTCTAAAAGAAGCATGAAGTTGAAACCGACAGTTCCTTCTTTAACTTTAGTAGCTTGTACGAACAAGTTACGGAATTGTTTTTCACCAAGTCCGTAAGAGAAACGAAGTTTTTGTTTTTCAGCTAATTGCAAACCGTATTCTGACAATTTTGAACGGTTGTTTGGTCCGTGTTGACCTGGTACGTAGTTACGACGTGCCAATTCTTTACCTGTACCTGTAAGTGACAAGCCAAGACGGCGAGATTGTTTCCAAGATGGTCCTGTATAACGTGACATTTAAAATGTCCTCCTATAAAAATAATTTTTGTAGGAAATAACGTTTTAGACAAACCTGATTCGTTCAGAAAGCCTTCGCCCAAACAGCAAAGGTTACTTTTCTAGCTGACTTCCTGTTGACGAGCTTCATTTTGTCCTGCTGTCATTTCGCACAAATTCTATTCTATCACGGAATAGAAACTTTGTAAAGTCCTTCAAAACAATTTCAATGAAATTCAGACAATAATTCTATGATTCGTTTTTTATATTGCAATTGTTGCCAGTCTCTATCCGTTGCTGGATCCCATTTTAAAGGAAGATCTGCAATAATTTCACCGGGATTATGATTTAAGATATAGATCCGGTCACTCAATGTCAAAGCTTCTTCGATACTATGAGTGATCACTAGAGTGGTGAGACCAAGACGTTCCTTACTGTCTAGATACCAGTGATAAAGATCCTGCCTTGTCAATTCATCTAAGGCACTAAAAGCTTCATCTAATAGGAAGACAGAATGACCCAGAAGATAGGTTCTCAATAGCGCCACCCGTTGCCGCATCCCCCCACTCAGGGCATTGGGATAAAGGTTGGCAATACTTCCCAATTTAAATTCATCTAACAATTTTAGAGCTGTAGATGTTGCCTCTTCCTTAGGAATCTTTTTTAATTGAAGGGGAAGAATAATATTTCCCAATACTGTCTTATGTTCCAACAAAAGATCCTTTTGTAGCATATAGCTGACTTTCCCAAAGGAGATCGGAGCATTATCTACTTCTATGGTACCCTTTTGTAAGGGAAGGATCCCAGCAATTAAATTAAACAAGGTTGATTTCCCTACCCCACTCGGACCTAGAATAGAGACGATTTCTCCTTTTTGCACTTCTAGTGATACATTATTTAAAACTGCTTTATCTCCAAAAGAGAAACTTACATCTTTTACGGTTAAAATATCAGTCACCTACCAATTCGTTTGTGAAACCTTTGTCTTCTAAGTCATTTGAAACCAATCCTTGCTCTTTTGCCCAAGCATAAAAAGCATTCCACCGCTTAGGATCAAACTGCCCCCACTTGTCCTTGTCTGAAGCATATTGATTAGAAAGATATTTTTGGGAAGCGAGTACAAAATCACGCTGGTTAGCTAAGGCAGGGGCCTGTTTGATCAAGATATCCGCAGCTTCTTCTGGATGCTCTATAGCATATTGGTAGCCTTTTTTCACCGCCTGAATGAATTTTTTTGCTTCCTCTTTATGAGACTTCAAATAGTCATTGTTAGCAATAATAACAGGCGAATAGTAGTCAAATGCAGGAACAAAATCTTTCATATAGAAGAAATTGGTCTTCATTCCCTTTTGCTCAGCCAAAATTCCATCCCAACCGTGATAAATCCAAGCAGCATCAAAGACCTTATTTTCAATCGGAGTAATGGAATTTGAATCACTATTTGGAACCAATTTTACTTGATTAAAATCAGCCCCTTCTTTTTTCATCATCGATTTGATCATTTCCAACTCAATCGGATCATTCCAGGTACCATACTTCTTACCCACCAAATCTTTTGGACTTGTGATTGCTGCATCTTTTCTTGAAATAATCCCTGACGTATTGTGTTCGACGATAGCTGCAACAGCGGTAATACCCGCACCTTTATCCAATTTCTTGGCCATAGAATCTTGGAAATAAATACCAAATGGAGCTTTCCCATTGATAATCAAATCAGAACTACTGTCTTCCGGCGGAAGTTTTATATCTACATCCAGTCCTGCATCTTTAAAGTACCCTTTTTCCTTAGCTACAT
Source organism: Streptococcus sp. HCA-5024 (assembly GCF_037890265.1). Lineage (NCBI taxonomy): Bacteria > Bacillati > Bacillota > Bacilli > Lactobacillales > Streptococcaceae > Streptococcus > Streptococcus sp. HCA-5024. The sequence goes on along the minus strand of NZ_JBBKBR010000004.1, from coordinate 49,355 downwards.
AGAGACCCGTATGATTGGTATTCGGGGTCCAATCTAGAATAAAATCAATCTTTTTCAAATCGCTTGACGATTGCTTGACAGAATTTTGACAAGCACTCAAGAAAACAAATCCCAATATTATTGAGAAAAATAAACCTATTGACTTTTTCATTAGCTATACCTCTTTTACATTTTTGTCAATTTAATTTTTACACCATTTACAAGTTTGTCAATCCTTTTTCCATTTTAGAATGGTTCGTTCTAATTGGTCAACGAGAAACATACCGAGTAAACTAATAGCAGAAATCAATACAATGATCGCAAACATCGTATCATACTGAAATAACTTCTTCGATTGGATCATATAGACCCCCAATCCATCAAAACCTCCTAACCATTCTGAAACGACCGTACTGATAAAAGCATAGGAAACACTCACACGTAAACCTGCGAAAAAATAAGGAAGCGCTGCAGGAATTTTATAATGGACTAAAGTCTGAAAGCGATTGGCTTGCATAATCTGAAACAATCTCAGAATATCTTGATCGCAATGCCGAAAACCATCTAACAGACTGACTACGATGGGAAATACCACCGTAATAATGATCAAAACCAGTTTTGGAAGCATACCATAACCAAACCAAAGAACCAGGATGGGGGCCAAGGCAATCGTCGGAATGGTTTGAATAACAACCATAAAAGGATAGACCAGATCATTCACCCATTGAAAACTATCCATGAGAATCGCAAAGCCAGCAGCAAGAAGAACCCCTATAACAAGTCCAATCAAGGCCACTTGAAGAGTAGACAAACTGTGATGAATCAGGAGAACTCGATCTCGTACAAAGGCATTCCCAATTTCAAGTGGCGTTGGTAATACAAATTTGGGGAGGATATTTAAAAATCCTGCTAACTGCCATAAGACAAGAAGACTGCTAAAACCTGCAAATCCTATCAATTGTTTTGAATATCTTTTTACAAGAGACATCGTAACCTCCTTTCTCACAAATAAAAAACGCCTCCAAAATAGGAGACGGATTGCACAAGGTCACTCATAACGAAAAATACATTTCATTTGTTTCCTACGCTGGCATTACCCAGATCAGGTGCGGTCGAAGCTTACACTTCCTCTCAGACTGTACACAGACTCCCATATGTATTTATTATAATAACTGATTTAGACGATAAAAGCAAGGAATTAATCCAAATAACGAATTAAATTCTTCTCTGTCAAAATATCTGAATAGGTGTAAGACTCCACGTAGGTATTGGCCGGTTCACCTGGTAAGCTATTGTCGTTCGTATACTCGATAATAAATAAAGAAGGATAGACCTCAATCAAGCGTCCAAATTTATTTTTTTGACGTTTCCGTCCATTTTCAAGCGTCATTTCAACCACTTGTCCTTCATGGGCCTTGATTTCTTCTTTAATTTTTTTCATTTTTGCAACATCTGTAAATGCATCACTCATCTTATTGATCCTCTCTCTTTGAAATGCTTGAGAATTTATTGTATTCCTTTTGGAATATTAATTCGACTGTCCCACGCGCACCTGAACGGTTTTTCTCGATAATCACTTCAACCGTATTATTGGGCATTCCATCTTCTTCCTCTTCACCAGCTCGATCATAATAATCATCACGGTACAAGAAAGCAACAATATCCGCATCCTGCTCAATCGATCCAGATTCACGAATATCAGAAAGAACAGGACGTTTGTCTTGGCGCTGTTCCACACCACGTGATAGCTGACTCAAAGCAATAACGGGAACTTTTAGTTCCTTAGCCAAAATCTTTAACTGACGAGAAATTTCTGAAACTTCCTGTTGACGGTTTTCTCTTCCAGTCCCTGTAATCAGCTGCAGGTAGTCAATCAGAATAAGACCAAGATTCCCTGTTTCCTGCGCTAATTTTCTTGCTCTCGAACGAATCTCAGTGATCCGAATTCCTGGAGTATCATCGATGTAAATACTCGCATTGGCCAAATTCCCTTGAGCAATGGCATATTTTCGCCACTCTTCATCCGTCAATTGACCTGTACGAATCGAATGGGATTCAATCAAGCCTTCAGCTGCTAACATCCGGTCAACCAAACTTTCAGCACCCATTTCTAATGAGAAAATAGCCACTGTCTTATCCAACTTTGTACCGATATTTTGAGCAATATTGAGAGCAAAGGCTGTTTTCCCTACTGCAGGACGAGCCGCTAAAATAATCAACTCTTCCTCATGTAGCCCCGTCGTCATATGGTCCAAATCGCGATAGCCTGTCGCAATACCCGTAATATCAGAGGTTTGAAGCGAGCGGGCTTCTAAGCTACCAAAATTTATATTCAAGATGTCTCGAATATTTTTAAATCCACTACGATTTGCGTTTTCACTAACATCAATCAGAGCTTTTTCAGCACCCGCAATGATTTCATCTGAAGGACTTGCACCATCATAAGCTTGATTAATACTTTCCGTTAATCGAGAGATCAACCGACGTAAGACAGCTTTTTCGGCAACAATCTTCGCGTAATACTCTGCGTTAGCTGAAGTTGGTACCGAATTAATGACTTCTACCAAATAGGAGAGACCGCCAATATTTTGGAGATCCCCCTGACTATCTAAAATATTTCGAACAGTCGTCGCATCAATCGCATCCCCGCGGTCAGCTAGATCGATCATGGCTTTAAAAATCAAACGGTGCGAGTACTTAAAGAAATCGCCAGGCTCGATATATTCACGAACAAAGACCAATTTCCCCTCATCAATAAAGATGGCTCCCAACACTGATTGCTCTGCTTGGATATCTTGAGGTTGTGTTCGTAATTCCTCTATCTCAGCCATAAAAAAACCTTTCTATCGATCGTGTTTACCCTTCGTTTACACGAATATTAATCACACCTGTAACATCTTGATAAATTTTTACAGGGACGTCAATCAAACCTGTTGAACGAATTGGAGAGGAAACTTGGATATGACGTTTATCAATTTTAATGCCAAATTGTTTCTCAAGCTCTTCTGCAATCTTTTTATTGGTAATAGAGCCGAAAGTACGGCCATCTGGCCCAATTTTTTCCGTGAATTGAACAACAGTTGCTTCTTCTTCTAATTTTGCTTTAATCTTTTGCGCTTCCGCTAATAATTCAGCATGCGCTTTTTCTTCTGACTTTTGCTTTCCACGAAGTTCACCGATTGCTTGGGCATTGGCTTCTTTCGCAAGATTTTTCTTGATCAAAAAGTTTTGTGCATAACCAGTAGGCACTTCTTTAATTTCGCCTTTTTTACCTTTACCTTTTACATCCGCTAAGAAAATAACTTTCATTCTACATTCTCCTTTTCAATAGTTACTTCGTTTTCAATAGTCTCAATCAATTGTTGACGAATACTCATCAAATCTTGACCCTCAATTTGAGAAGCCGCCGAATTGAAATGACCTCCTCCGCCAAGCTGTTCCATGATACGCTGTACATTGACTTTGCTTCGACTTCGTGCAGAAATCGAGACAGTCCCACTTTGATTACAAGCGATGACAAAGGTTGCTTCCACCTCAGACATGGCCAGCATACTATCAGCTGCTTTACTAATAGTTACTGAATCATAGGCTTTAGTCGTATTGGCACAAGCTACGATGATATGTGGCAAAATCTTTTCACCAGTCAAGATCAGTTCGTTCACTTCGCGGTACTCGTCAAACTGAATAGCAGAGATCTCCTGGATGGCTACACTATCACTACCTCTTGAGCGAAGGTAACTCGCCACATCAAAGGTCCGACTTGTAACACGTGTGGAGAAGTTCTTAGTATCCAGCATGATTCCAGCCATCAAGACACTTGCTTGAATCTTCGTTAACCGATTTTTCTTCGATTTCTGGAACTGAATCAGTTCACTAACCAATTCACTCGCACTACTTGCACCACTCTCGATATAAGTGATCAGAACATTTTCAGGGAAATCATCATCCCGACGATGATGGTCAATGACAATAATCTGTTGAAACTCTTGATAAAACTCTTTAGAAAGGGTCAAGGCTGTCTTAGAATGGTCCACCATAATTAACAAAGAGCGATCTGTCACCATTTGCATGGCTTCCTCTAGGGGAAGGATTTTCGTTACTTGCTCTTCTTCTAGTTTCGCAATTGCTCTTGAAATATCACTAGCCATCGCATGCGGGTCATAGACCACATAAGAGGAAGCCAAAATATTGCTAGAGAAAAACTGCATTCCCACAGACGCTCCTAGAGCGTCCATATCCAAGTTTCTATGCCCAACAATGAAGACTTGATCAACTGATTTGATCTTATCCGAAATAGCTGTCATCATAGCGCGTGTGCGAGTCCGAGTCCGCTTCACAGCCGAAGCTGTTCCCCCACCAAAGAAAATAGGGTTTTTCTGTTCATCATTTTCCTTGACAACCGCTTGATCCCCACCACGAACTTCTGCAAGGTTTAGGTTCAAGAGAGCCCCTTTACCAATCTCATCATGCTTCCCGTCACCGTACGAGAATCCCATACTTAAGGTAATAGGTAGCTCACGATTTTTAGCTTCTTCACGGAATTGATCGATGACTGAAAATTTTGATTCCATCAACTGTTCTAAGACCGTGTAGTCTGTAAACAAATAGAAACGATCCATCCCCACACGTCTGTAAAACATATGGTAATGAGCTGTAAACTCTTCTACAAAGTTGGCAATAAAACTATTGATATTGCTAATATCAGAGTCTGAAATGACATCTTCTAGATCATCATAGTTATCAACAGAAATAATACCGATAACGGGACGAGTTGTCACCAATCCCACAGTTGCTTCATACTCACTTGAAACATCAAAAAAGTAAACAACACTAGATGTCTGATCAAAGTAAACAGAATATTTCTTATCGGCTACAGTGACATAATGTCCTTTATCCTCAAACAAAGTATTGAGTAACTTTTTCAAGGATTCAACATCAAAGTCCCCATCATCTGTTGAAAAAATCAATTCAGCATAAGGGTTGAACCACTCTACTTCATTTGACTCTTCATTAATTTTAATAACTCCAACAGGCATTTTATCAAGGAGGGATGCTAATCCGCTTTCTGCCTGATGGTTAACATATTGTATTTGTTCTAATTCATCTAACTCTGAAATTTGTAACTGGTATTCAAATAAAGCAATCAATCCAGCTAAGACTAAAAAAATTGCAATGAGAGTTACATAGCCTTTGCCAAAGATTCTTAAAAAAATTGCTAAAATTGCAAATGAAATAAAACCAATTAACACATAATGGATGAACGATAAACGAAATTTTTTCATCATAAACCTCTTCTCGGAATTATACCATAAATAGAGGTAAAAAGCGAGGTTTCTCTCTATATTACAGAGAAGATTGACCCGTAAAAAGCTCTTCCTCCGCTTCACTACTTTGTAAACAACGTTTACAACTGTGTAAACAGCAACAACAGATTTTAATCCATAAAATTGAGGCTGAAACATCATCTCAGCCTCATTTGATTAGTGGTTTGCTTTGTTTTTGGAGATACTCCGAGATTTACCTTCCAAGTAAACCATTAAAATAGAGATATCCGCTGGATTGACACCTGAGATACGACTTGCTTGACCAATCGTTTCTGGATTAATTAATTTAAATTTTTGACGCGCTTCGGTTGCGATGGAGTCAATATCATCCCAGTCAATATTCGCAGGAATTCGTTTTTCTTCCATACGCTTCATTTTTTCGACTTGGTCCATTGCTTTTGAAATATAGCCTTCGTATTTAATTTCAGTTTCAATCAATTCAATTATTTTATCATCCAGTTCTTCAGCTGCAGGACCGATAAATTCTACCACATCTTGGTAAGAGACTTCTGGTCGTCGCAAGAATTCTTTAGCAGTGACAGCATCTGTCAATGGTTTAAAGCCCATTGCAGCAACCTTCTCATTGGTTTCCTTTACAGGCTTTAACTTAATGCTATCCAAACGCTTCATCTCGTTTTCAAACTGATACTTCTTGGTTTCGAAACGTTGCCAACGTTCATCATCTACCAATCCAATTGCTCGTCCCATTTCTGTCAAGCGCATATCGGCATTATCATGACGCAAAATCAGACGGTATTCTGCACGGCTTGTTAACAAACGATACGGTTCGATCGTTCCCTTTGTTACCAAGTCATCGATCATGACCCCAATATAACCATCACTGCGTTTCAAAATGAGTTCTGGTTTTCCTTGAATTTTTAGAGCCGCATTGATCCCTGCAATAATCCCTTGACCAGCAGCCTCCTCATAGCCAGACGTTCCATTGGTTTGGCCAGCTGTAAAGAGACCTGAAATTTTCTTAGTTTCCAAAGTTGCGCGCAATTGATGAGGCAAAACCATATCATACTCAATTGCATAACCCGTTCGCATCATTTCTGCCTTCTCAAGTCCCTTAATAGAATGGACGAGATCCCGTTGAACATCCTCTGGTAAACTCGTTGACAGCCCTTGAACATAGACTTCTTCTGTATTTCGTCCCTCAGGTTCTAAAAATAGTTGATGACGCTCTTTGTCAGCAAAACGGACAATTTTATCCTCAATGGACGGACAATAGCGAGGACCCACTCCCTTTACAACCCCTGTAAACATAGGGGCCCGGTGTAAATTATTCTGGATAATTTCATGGCTATGCCCATTCGTATAAGTCAACCAACAAGGAACCTGATCCTTTACATAATCCTCATCACGCGATGTATAAGAAAAATGATTTGGAGCTTCATCTCCAGGTTGAATTTCCGTTTCGTCATAATTAATTGACGATGCCTTTACACGAGGTGGTGTCCCTGTTTTGAAACGTCCAATTTCTAATCCTAGCTGTTTGAGATTATCGGCCAAATTGATAGAAGCTAGACTATGATTAGGTCCTGACGAATACTTGAGATCTCCAATGATAATTTCTCCGCGTAAAGCTGTCCCAGTAGTGACAATAACAGCCTTTGCTCCATATTCTTGGTGAGTTGCAGTCCTTACACCAACAACCTTACCATTCTCCACCAAAATCTCATCAATCATAGTTTGGCGAAGAGTTAAATTATCTTGGTTTTCAACCGTTTTCCGCATTTCTTTTGAGTAAAGTTCTTTGTCTGCTTGAGCACGAAGCGCACGAACCGCAGGACCTTTACCGGTATTGAGCATTTTCATTTGGATGTAGGTCTTGTCGATATTCTTCGCCATTTCTCCACCGAGGGCATCGACTTCACGCACGACAATCCCCTTAGCAGAACCACCAATAGAGGGATTACAAGGCATAAAAGCCAGCATTTCAATGTTAATAGTCGCAAGTAAGACCTTACAACCCATACGGCTAGCAGCTAGAGAGGCTTCTACTCCCGCATGCCCCGCACCGATTACAATGATATCGTATTCTTCTATAAAGTTATAATTCATTCTATTTCTCCTATTTCTCAAGATGGATGTGTCGTAATTTTCCGTCCCAGTCTGGTAGGGCTGATTTTAAAAAAGCCGGTTTCAGGTCAACAGCATGTAAATCATCTAAAGCAATCCAACGATAAGGTAATTGCTTTGTATCTTCCTGCATGACCAAAGGTGCATCTTCCAGTAAGTCCACAAAATAATGAAATTCAATGTTATGGTAGTGGATTCCAGCTTGTTCAAAGTGATTTTCAACCACGAAAGCTAGTGGACCTGCTTTAGATGTAACACCAAGTTCCTCTTTGACTTCCCGAACTACAGCATCTTCTGTAGTTTCATTGACTTGAATAGCACCTCCGATTGTATAACAGCCGTCCTCATCTTCTATGACGAACAAGCGATTATCTTTTACAATCAAAGCAGTCGCTCTCACACCAAAAACAGTAGAACCTATTTTCGTCCGAAAATCCTGTTGCCTCATTATTACTTCCTTTCGAAATCACACAAAAATAGTCAAAACTCTGAGAAGTGCAGGACAAAAAAGCCTGCAACATCCATGAGCTTTGACCATCATTTCTATTGCTTTTATTATTGTAGCAAATTGAGAAAATTTGTCAATTTAAATATACTGACAAACTTTTCCATCCCGATAAGCATTGTCAATCAAGCCTCCGCCTAGACACTCTTCACCGTCGTAAAAGACAACAGCTTGTCCTGGTGTAATGGCTCGTTGAGGTTCTGCGAAAATCACTTCTGCCTTGTCACCTTTAACGTGTACAGTCACCTTGGAGTCAGGCTGACGATAGCGGAACTTAGCTGTACACTCTAATGTAAACTCTTCTGGCATATCTCGTGTAAAGTGAACTTGACTAGCCTGTAAACTTGTTGACATCAATGCTTCATGGTAGAACCCTTGACCGACATAAAGAATATTTTGACTGAGGTCTTTACCAACTACAAACCAAGGAGCATTATCTCCACCTTGTTGGCCACCAATTCCAAGTCCACCCCGTTGACCGATTGTGTAATACATCAAACCAGCATGTTCACCCATATCTCGTCCATCGATGGTCATCATTCGACCTGGTTGGGCAGGAAGGTAGTTCCCTAGAAATTCTTTGAAATTCTTTTCTCCGATAAAGCAAATTCCAGTTGAGTCTTTCTTTTTAGCTGTTGCCAATCCAGCTTCTTCAGCTAGACGGCGAACCTCAGGCTTTTCCAAATGTCCCAATGGGAACATGGTTTTTTGAAGTTGTTCTTGTGACAGTTGGCTTAAGAAATAAGTTTGATCCTTCCCGTTGTCAACGCCACGTAACATATGGACAATACCATCCTCATCATGCGACACGCGCGCATAGTGCCCTGTGGCCACATAATCTGCACCGAGTGTCATAGCATAATCTAAAAAGGCCTTAAATTTGATTTCCTTATTACACATGACATCCGGATTTGGTGTTCGACCAGCTCGGTATTCAGCAAGGAAATATTCAAAGACACGATCCCAGTATTCTTTCTCAAAGTTGACAGAATAGTAAGGAATGCCAATTTGGTCTGCGACCGCTGCTACATCTTTGTAATCTTCTGTAGCTGTACAGACGCCATTTTCGTCTGTGTCGTCCCAGTTTTTCATGAAGATGCCGATGACATCGTAACCCTGTTGCTTTAATAATAAAGCTGTTACAGATGAATCCACACCACCACTCATACCAACAACAACACGTGTTTTCGAGTTATCACTCATAGATTTCTCCCATCTTTTCGTTTCTCACGATTGAAGGTCGTGGTTTGCTTCAACGATTGAAGGTCGTTTTGAGCAGTTACCATTTTAACACGCTTTATATTAGAAAACAAGCATCTTACTATTCTTTTTGTTGATCAGGATCGATGGGTTTACAAGTCTGTAAATATAAAAAGAGTCCTATTCAAGAACTCTTTTTAAACGAATTTAATACCAGCCATTTGCCAACCAGAAATTTTTAGCTGCTGACCATGATCCATAACGGTTGACAACATATTGATTGGCTACTTTTTCTTGGTTTGCAGGTGATAAATCACCATTCAAATAAGTGATAGTTAATTGGTAACGGCCATAATATTGGCCATTTTGTGCTGTATAGCTACCACTTGACTCTTTCTGAGCAATCCATTCCTTAGCAGCCGCGTCTTCCGCACTCAAGCCATCTGAAGCAGAGACAGTAGTTGTTGCTTGTGTAGTATCAGTTTTACTAGCAGGAGCTTGCTCCGTAGTTTTCTGCGTTGTATTTGCATCTTCAATCTCAAGAACTTGACCAACTGAGATGAGATTCACGTTACTAATCTTATTTTTCTTAGCAATTGCATCAACCGTTGTGTTCTTCTCTTTAGCAATAGCTGATAAAGTATCACCTGATTTTACAGTATAAGAATCTGCATTCGCTACAATTGGAAGGAAAAGTCCTGCAAGTAAACTAAGTCCAATAATTCGTTTCATCATTTGTTTTTTATTCATTATTATATACTCCTTTATTGGTATACCTCTATACTACACAAGAAATATTTCATATTTATTGAAATAATGTGTCAAATATTTCAGTCAGATGTTAGAAATACTAAAAATCCAGGATAATATAAATGCTTTAAGCCCCCTTTAAGATTTCTCAGATATTTCGGGAAAAATAGAAGAAATCATCAGCCATATCTGATATAATGAAGTAAAGTGATCACAAAGGAGCAGAGCATGAACTCTTTAAAATTCCAATCAGTTTTTGATATTATTGGACCTGTGATGATCGGCCCATCCAGTAGTCACACTGCAGGTGCTGTTCGAATTGGTAAAATTGTTTCTTCTATCTTTGGAGAGGAACCAAAAGAAGTTGAGTTCCAATTATTTAATTCCTTCGCCAAAACCTATCGTGGTCATGGAACAGATTTAGCCTTAGTAGCGGGCATCTTAGGAATGGACACAGATGATCCTAGAATCCCAGATAGTCTAAAAATTGCACATGAACGAGGCATTCGGATTGTTTGGTCTATTCAAAAAGAAAGCAATGCTCCTCACCCAAACACAACGACTATTACTGTTAAAAATGATCATAAAACGATTTCTGTCACTGGAATCTCAATTGGTGGTGGGAACATACAGGTTACTGAGTTAAATGGCTTTGCTATCTCACTAAATATGAATACTCCAACCATTATCATTGTTCACCAGGACGTCCCTGGAATGATCGCCCATGTGACAGAAGCTCTTTCTCGCTATGATATTAATATTGCACAAATGAATGTAACACGGGAAAAAGCTGGAGAAAAAGCGATTATGATTATAGAAGTTGACTCAAGGAGTTGTGAAGCAGCTATCGACGATATCCGTAAAATTCCTCATCTTCATAATGTCAACTTTTTCAAATAAGGAGTTCATATGTTTTATTCAATTGTAGACCTCGTAGAACAAGCAAGCACGCAATACAAAGGAAACGTCGCAGAGTTAATGATTGCAACTGAATTTGAACTAACTGGTCGTGAACGAGAAGAAGTCCTACGATTAATGACCCGTAATTTAGAAGTGATGATTGATTCTGTAAAGTTAGGGTTAAATGAAAACCACTCTCGTAGTGGGTTAACCGGTGGGGATGCCGCAAAATTAGATCGCTATATCAAATCAGGAAAAACGTTATCTGACTTGACCGTCCTAACCGCAGCGAAGAATGCTATTGCTGTCAACGAACACAATGCTAAGATGGGACTGGTCTGCGCAACACCCACTGCAGGATCTGCTGGCTGCCTCCCCGCAGTTCTCACTGCAGCTACCCAAAAATTAGGGTTAAACCGTCAGCAACAATTAGATTTTCTACTGACAGCTGGAGCTTTTGGTTTAGTCATCGCAAATAATGCTTCTATTTCAGGTGCAGAAGGTGGTTGTCAAGCAGAAGTTGGTTCTGCTTCAGCTATGAGTGCGGCGGCATTGACACTAGCTGCTGGGGGAACTCCTTATCAAGCGAGTCAGGCAGTCTGTTTTGTCATCAAAAACATGCTTGGGCTCATTTGTGATCCAGTAGCAGGACTCGTGGAAGTTCCATGTGTCAAACGAAACGCAATGGGAGCCAGCTATGCCTTCATTGCTGCTGATATGGCCTTAGCAGGTATTGAATCAAAAATACCTGTTGATGAAGTGATTGACGCCATGTACCAAGTTGGATCTAGTCTTCCGACTGCCTTTAGAGAAACAGCTGAAGGAGGATTGGCAGCAACACCAACCGGACGTAGATTACAAAAAGAGATATTTGGAGAATAGCATGCAAGCCTTATTTTTTGATTTAGATGGAACATTAGTTGACAGTTCCAAGGGAATTACAGAGAGCTTTCAACATACATTCGATACTTTGAAGGTTCCTCAACCCGATCTCAAAACTATCCGTAGTTTTATGGGACCACCTTTGATTTCTAGTTTTGAAGCTACCCTTCCTGAAACTTTAGTAGATCAAGCCGTAACTATCTACCGCCAGTATTATCATGAAAAAGGTCAATACAAATCAACTCTGTTTCCTCAGATAGTAGAAGCTTTGAAAGCATTACAAGACGAAAACATTCCTCTTTATGTAACTACTTCAAAACATGAACCAGTTGCTTTACAGATGTGTCAAGATTTAGGTATCGCTAAATACTTTAAAGGAATTTATGGATCAAATTCAGATCGTATCCACAAAGCTGATGTCATTCGATACGCCTTGTCAATCAATGACCTTCCAAAAGAGGAGACAGTGATTATTGGAGACACAAAATTTGACCTCATTGGAGGTCAAACAGTTGGCATAAAAACCATGGCCGTCACTTGGGGATTTGGAGATCTTGAAGAGCTACTTCTTTACTCACCAGATTTTATTTGTCACTCTCCACTTGATATTCTTGAGACATTAAAAAAATAGGTTTACAAATTGTAAACCTATTTTTTAATAACCCCAAGCTGATAAACCTTGTGAGCTATATGCATTGTATGCAGCCTGGATTTGATCATCAACTGTTGCAGTTGAACCCCAACCTGGCATTGTTTGGAACAAACCACTGGCACCAGAAGCATTTGCTGCATTTACTTGACCATTTGATTCACGGGCAATAATTGCTTCCCAAGTAGAAGCAGGTACACCAGTCATTTCAGCCATACGAGCAGCTGCATAAGATCCTTGTTCTCCAGCAGTATTCCCATTTGATAGAACAATTCCACCATTTGTTGATTGTGCAGAAGTCACTGCAGCATTTGCTGCATAAGTTGTTTGTTTTTGAGCAGTTTGTGCTGTTGCAGTTGCTGTAGGTGCACTTTCAGCAGGTTTTGCTTGCTCTTGTGGAGCAACTTTATCAATCATAGATTTTGAACGCTCACCTAACTCAATAATTTGTCCTGCATAGATCAAATCTTCATTGGTCAGATTGTTAGATGCAATAATATTTTCTACTGAAGTGTTATTTTCTAGTGCAATTTTTGATAGAGTATCTCCAGACTTCACTTCGTAAGTTTCAGCATTCACTGTAGCAATACCTGAAATGAAAAGTGATGCTGCTGAAAGTAGGGAAGTGACTGTCCATTGGAATTTTTTACTGTTCATGAATTCTATTCTCCTTTCGAACATAATTCTATCATACACACAAAATGTTACAGTTTATTGTAGAATATATTACAAATGTTACAAGAATATGTGAATTTAATGTAAAAAGCGCTTTGTATAGCGCTTTTTCCTTATTTTTGAACCAATACAACTAGCTCTATCCATTTTTTAGATAAAAAACTATCAACATGAGGCACAGAATAACGAGCAATGCCAGGGTATCTTTTACTCCCCACTGCAGAGTCCGATAGCGTGTTCGTCCCTCACCGCCTTTGTACCCTCTCGCTTCCATCGCAATTGCTAATGCATCTGCGCGTTTAAAACTAGAAGCAAATAGAGGAATGAGGATCGGAATAAAGGAACGGATCCTTTTTAATAGATTTCCCTCACCAAAATCAACACCACGTGCCCTTTGCGCATTCATGATTCGATTCGTATCATCTACTAAGGTTGGAACAAAGCGCAAACTCATAGATAGCATTAACCCAATCTCATGAGCCGGAACCTTAATAATTTTTAGTGGGGTAAGGATCTTTTCAACAGCATCTGCTAAACTTAATGGTGTCGTCGTCACTGTTAAAATTGTCGAATAAAAAATGATTAAAATAAATCTACAAAATATAATGGAGGCCTGTATCAATCCTTGGTCGGTTAATTTAAAAAACCACCATTGATACAAAATGGTTCCTTGAGAGGTCGCAAATAATTGAAAAATCGTTGTAAAAGCAATGATAAAAATCATTGATTTTAAGCCTTTGACATAAAAACTAATCGAAATCCTCGTTAAATACATTAAAATAAAGATGAAACCAAAGAGCAGAAGATTGGTCTGCAAGTTATTGGCCCAAAACAGAAGAAAAATGAATAGGAACATTGAGAGCAACTTCCCACGAGGATCCAGTTGGTGGATAATGGAGTTTCCAGGAATATATCTTCCCAAAATCATATTATTCATGAAGTAACAGCTCCTTTAGTTCCTCAATTTTGATTGGTAGTCTATCCAGAGGAAGCCCCCTTTTTTTCAATTGAAGAGCAAAATTCGTAATTTGTGGGACTCCTAATTGAAGTTTTTGTAAATAATCAACCTGTTGAAACACTTCCCTTGGGGATCCCTTTAGGACAAGTTTTCCCGCTTCCAAAGCAAATACGGTATCAGCAAAATTTGCTACATCATCCATCGTATGAGTTACCAGAACTAGGGTCATCCCATTTTTATGTAATGTTTCAAACAGCGCCATCAATTCCTTTCTTCCAGCAGGATCTAGCCCTGCTGTCGGCTCGTCCAATACTAAAATCTCTGGTTCGATAGCTAAAATACCCGCGATCGCAACCCGTCTCATCTGTCCACCAGATAGTTCAAATGGACTTTTATCATAGATAGACTCTTCTAAACCAACGATCGCTAATTTTTCTTTGGCTATTTCCTCCGCTTTGTCCTTAGGTACCCCAAAATTCTGTGGTCCAAAGGCTACATCAGCTAGAACAGTTTCTGCAAACAGCTGACTTTCTGGAAATTGAAAAACCAAACCAACCTTTTTTCTCAGGTACTTCATTTCTTTTGGCTCAGAATGATTATCTAAAACAAAATCTTCAAATTGAATCGTTCCTTTAGTCGGACGCAGTAAACCATTTAGTAATTGCAACAAAGTAGACTTGCCACTACCAGTATGCCCGATAATGGCTGTATAAGATCCATCTTTTATTTCCAAACTAATATCAGAAAGCGCCTGCCCTTCAAAAGGACTTCCCTCTTGATAAGTATAATAGACATTCTTTAAAGATATTCCCATAGTTGGTCTAATAACTCACTTTCTGTTAGATAATCCTGTTTTAGCGGAAAATGCGAGCTGAGAGATTCTTGAACCTGCTTACTAAAAGGCTTATCTAGTCCAATCTCATTAAGGTCATTTCTTGAAAACAATTCCCGCGGCGTCATAGAAGACTCTAGTTTTCCTTTTTGAAACACCAGTGTTCGATCACTTAAGGCAATTTCGGTTAAATCATGGGTAATGGAGATAATTGTTAATTGAAATTTTTTCTGAAGTTCTCTCATTACCGCCATTAGATCCTCTCTGCCTTCTGGATCTAACATACTAGTTGCTTCATCAAGGATAATAATCGTTGGTCTCAAGGCGATAATACCTGCTATGGCCACCCGTTGCTTTTGACCACCTGACAAACGAGATGGTTCGCGATCTTTAAACTCCAACATACCAACTTGCTCAATAGCCTTCTCCACTCGTTGAAGCATTTCTTCCCGTGGAATTCCTTGATTTTCTAAACCAAAGGCAACATCATCTTCTACTGTCGCACCAACAAATTGGTTATCAGGATTCTGAAATACAATCCCAATTTTACTACGGATTTCCCATATAGTTTCACGAGTCAGTTTTTTTCCATCAATGTAAATCTCACCAGACTCAGCTTCCAAAAGACCATCAATCAGGCGTACAACTGTAGATTTCCCACTACCATTGTGTCCAACAATCGAAAGCCACTCTCCTTGTTTCACGTGAAACGAAACCGTGTCAATTTGATACTCTTCTACTGTTTTATCGTATCGAAAGGATACATTTTTTAGCTCAATCATCTGTTTCATTTATTTAAATGTGTCTTTAAAGAGATAGCTACTTCCCTTAAAGTAGTCGTAACCAGAATAAATTGTGAAAATCAATGCAATATAAAGCAACACTTGCCCTGGAAGAGTCCAATGGCAAAGCAAAAAGATAATGGCAAACATTTGGCTAAAGGTTTTAATTTTTCCAGGCATGGCTGCAGCAAGAACTGTACCACCTGTCTCAACAAGTAGAAGACGCAAACCAGTAACAGCTAACTCACGACAAATGATAACGGCCGCAATCCAAGCAGGAACCATTTTTAATTCAATCATCATGATAAAAGCTGACATGACCAATAATTTATCTGCCATCGGATCGGCAAATTTACCAAAATTACTAACTACATTCCATTTTCGTGCAAGAAAGCCATCTAAATAATCTGTAATACTAGCAATTGCAAAAATAACTGCCGCTACAATATGTCCTAAGTAAGAATGACTTAAACTTAAAATAGCAATAAAAATAGGAATCATCACAACCCGAATTAATGTCAATGCATTAGGAATATTTTCTTTTTTCATACTTCCTCCAAAAAATAAACTATCTTTACATCTATTTTACAGATGCTGTAAACTCATAAAAATATACGATATAAATCACAAAGCCAAGGATGACAAAACTAACTAGTAGATAATACAGGATTGGTAACCAGCTCGCTTTCTGTCTTAATTTTCTTGAATGAAGCTCTTCGTCATCTACAAGTATTTCTTCATCAAATAACAATTCTTTTCCTTCACGAAAAGCTGTCAATAGGATGGACTCATCTAATCCCAAAGCCCATGCTAACTTTTTAAGATAGATCTGAGCGTAAAAGGGACTCGGTAATAGATCAAACTCATCGTTTTCCAACGCTTCTATATAAGGAATTTCAATGGCTGTCTTATTTGACACATCCTGTAAACTTAAGTGTAAATTTACTCTTGACAGTCTTAACACTTGACCAATCGTTCTCTTCTTCATGTTTTCCCTTCTTGATACATTGTTTACTACTTTTGAAAAATCATATAGTCAACCATCTCAGCCTGGTCGATGAACTGACGCCCTAATTTGATGATATCTTGTAAACTAATACCTTGTAAAATCTTTGGAAGATCATAAGAAGTGCTACCGTCTGAAAAATATTCAAACTGAGTGGCACTATACTCAAGCGAATTTAAACCTTGTAAGAAATCACCAAACATTTCGCTTTTAATCGTATCCAAATGTTCCTGATTGACATCTGGATCCTTCTCAAATTGTTTGATTGCTGACCTAAATTGATGAGATAAGGACACCGGTTCTTGAGTATCCATTGTCAAAATAACGAAATGAAATAATTCCTCAACCTCGACTTCAAGTGTCAATGAGTTGTCAATCTTCCCAGCTTCATATAAACTTTGAAACCGTTGCGAAGTCCAACCAAACATCATCGAAAACAGTAATTTCAACATCAATTTATAACGAAATTTTTCCTCTTCCTTAATGATATCATTTCCTCGAATTCCAATTGCCAACCTAGGAGTAGCAACTTCCATTCTACAAGATTGATTCAATCTTACTTCATTTTTTTCTACAGGAAAACGTTCTAACTCCACAGATGGATGAGGAGGAACTAGATCATATTCCTTTACTACTTGCAATACTTCATCAACATCAAAGTTTCCGATCACTAATAAGTGCATTTGAGAGGGATGATAGAATAGATCAAAGTTTTCACGGAGATTATCTATTGTAATGTCAGAAATAGACTCCCTAGTTCCAGCAATATCATCTGCTAACGGTGTTCCAGGATATAAATTTTCTAAAGCACCAAAAAATAATCGATAGTCTGGACTATCTTGGTACATTCCAATTTCTTGTTGAATGATTTTTCTTTCCTTAGATACAGATTTTTCTGTAAAGGAAACCTTTGAAACCATCTCCAATAACAATTGAATATTTTCAGGGACCTTTGAAGTTGTTGAGAAAAGATAACTTGTCTTTGTAAAGCTTGTAAAGGCATTACTTTCCGATCCTAAATGAACGAATTTTTTTAAATAATCTTGACCATTTTCATCTTCAAATACTTTGTGTTCTAGGAAATGAGCAATTCCTGCAGGATATTGCCTTTCATTACCATTCACTAGAATTCGTGTATCCACTGAGCCAAACTTAGTTGTGATTATTCCATAGGTTTCATAATAATCTTCTTTTGGAATTAAATGAATAGTCAACCCATTTGACAAGCGTGTAAAGTAAACTTGCTCACCAACTGATTCATAATATTTTTCTTTAATTTTCAATCTTTACACTACTTTCCTTCCATAAAATAAACAGACTGTAAATTAATTGTTTTTGCCACTTCAATAATTTCTTCTCTACTAACCTTATCGATGGACTCTAACCACTCTTCTAAAGAAAGGACTTTCTTTCCTAGGATCGTTTTCAAATATTCCCTTTCAATCAAGGTATTTTGCCGATCCTGTGCTAATAAGGTCGTATTCACCAACATTTCTTTTGTCAATTGAAGCTCTGACTCTGTAAACTTGCCTCGTTTTAAATCATTCAACTGTCTCATAATCAAGGTCATTACTTTCGTACGAGATTCCTTATCAATGCCTGCAAAAACTCTCATAAAGCCTGTAAAAATATCAAAATGGCTAGAGATGGTATAAGCAAGTCCTTCTTTCTCACGAATTATTTGAAAAAGTCTCGAATGCGAGAAAGCTCCCAGCATCCCATTTAATACAACTAGTGGGATATGGAGAGATTCTCCATACTGGGTAGAAAAATGGTAACCTAATTCTAGAATAGATTGTTGGTTTTGTTTTTGCTCTAACTTTTCTCTAACAACATTTGTAAAAGGTTGTTGATAGGTGACAGACAAATTGTTATCACGTGGCTTGAATTCAAACTGGTTCACTCGATCCACAATAGCGACCTCATTAAAATCGCCTATGAAAAAGAAGTCAATATTATCTAATTGGAGCATCTGGTGAAACTGTGAAAGAGAACTTTGAGCTGTCTCTTGTCTCACTAAATCAACTTTCCCCAATCTTGACATCCCGATTGTTTCGTCTTCAAAAAATAGTTGATTCAATTGCCCATGTGCATAATAATAAGGCTCTTCAATTTCTGACTCCAAATCGGAAATTGTATTTTTCTTTTCAACGTCAAATGTATCACTGTCAAAGTGATCTTCTACTACCAAAGGTGAAAAGAAGATAGTTTCTATAATGTCCAAAACTTCATCAGTAAGAACATTTTTCTTGCTCAAAAAGTCATCGCGCACAAAGGAAATATTCAAATCAACATAATGAACACGCCCCCTCTTAGAGACTGAGGTTGACAATTCTACCCCGTATAGACTCGCTAATTTTTCACGGAATAATTGTGAAGTTGGATATTTTTGATTTGCAGTTTCCATCATACAGGCTACTAAAACACGCGCAGCCACGGTATTTTCATCTAATGGCGATGAAAAACGGACCTTAATTTTATTGGTTTTAAATTTTTTTGATTGAAGAAAGTGAAGATTCACGCCCTTTACTAATTCCATTTTCATCCTCGTTCTACTCAATAGTAACTTTCATTATAACACGAAATCACACTAAAATCCTAATTTAAACTGTGAAAAAGCTCCTCAAATCACTCAACATTCTCTACCCTAGAAAAACTAAAAATATGGTATAATAACACGCAAAGAGGTGAACTATGAATTACAAATTATTTGATGACTTTATTACATTACAAGCAATCTTAAAAGAACTCGGTATTATACAGAGTGGTGGTGCAATCAAAGCTTTTCTTCAAGAAAAAGAAGTCTTTGTTAATGGTGAATTAGAACAACGGAGAGGCCGTAAACTTCGTGTCAATGATCAAATTGACATTCCTGAACTGAGCATGACTATCACCATTCTTGAACCTTCTCAAGAAGAAATAGAAGAACATCTTAAAGAGAAGGAAGAAAAGGAACGTGTTGCTAAACTTGTCAAGCAACTCAATCAACAACAAAAGAAACAACCGACAAAGACTAACAAAAAAGAAAAAGCAATTCGCTTTCCTGGTATCTCGTAATGTGGTTAAAACAGTTATCCATTCAAAATTTTCGTAATTATCAAGAACTAGAAGTCGAGTTTCATCCTGGATTAAATATTTTCCTAGGTCAAAATGCTCAAGGAAAGACCAATATTCTCGAATCAATTTATTTTCTAGCTTTAACCAGAAGTCATCGAACACGAAATGATAGAGATCTCATCTATTTTGAATCCACCGATTTTAAAGTGTCTGGTCAATTACAAAGAGAAACTGGTCCCCTTCCATTAGAAATTTCCTTGACACCAAAAGGTCGGATAACTAAGGTAAATCATTTGAAACAAGCCAAATTATCGAACTATATTGGCCATATGAATGTTGTCCTTTTCGCACCCGAAGATTTGCAACTGATCAAAGGATCACCTGCAGGGCGTCGAAAGTTTATTGACATTGAATTAGGTCAGATGAAACCTCTCTACTTATCTGACTTATCTCAATACAACCATGTACTGAAACAAAGAAATAGTTATCTAAAAAATTCGGAAAAAATTGATGCTACATTTTTGGAGGTCTTAGATTCACAACTAGCTAGTTTTGGAAGTCGCGTCATCCATCATCGGCTTGAGTTTATTAAAAAATTAGAAGCTAAAGCAAAAGAAAAACATACTCGACTTTCTGACAACAAAGAAAACCTATCAATTCAATATCAGTCAACTGTTTTTTCTGAAGAAGGAAATGATATAGAAGAGCAGTTTCTCTCTATGTTGGAAAAAAACCGTCAGAAGGATATTTTTAGGAAAACAACAAGTATTGGGCCTCACAGGGATGATTTGGCATTTTTCATCAATAATATGAATGCTACCTTTGGTAGTCAAGGCCAGCATCGAAGTGTTGTTCTCTCTCTAAAATTAGCAGAAATTGAATTAATGGAAGAAATCACAAGAGAAAAGCCGATTTTACTACTTGACGATGTCATGAGCGAACTTGACAATTATCGTCAACTTCAACTACTTGAAACCATCTCTAATAATATTCAAACATTTATTACAACGACCACTCTCGATCATTTAAAAGAACTACCTGAAGAGTTGAAAATTTTCACTGTTCAAGCCGGTCATATCAAAACAGCATCTTGACAATACTGTCAAGATGCTGTTATTTTTGTTTACAAATGTGTAAATTTATTGTGCCGAGTAGTTAGGAGCCTCGTTTGTAATTTGCACATCATGAGGATGGCTTTCTTTCAATCCTGCACCACTCATTTCAACAAATTGTGCATGATCATGTAAATCTTGAATGGTTGCTGCACCAACATAACCCATACCTGAACGAATACCACCGATCATTTGGAATACCATATCTGCTACAGAACCTTTATAAGCAACACGTCCCTCAATTCCTTCAGGAACCAATTTATTGGCTTCATTGACAGATCCTTGGAAGTAACGGTCGCTAGAACCTTTCTTCATTGCTGCAATAGATCCCATACCACGGTATGTTTTAAACTTACGACCTTGGAAGATTTCTGTTTCACCTGGTGCTTCATCTGTACCTGCAAGCATTGAACCAAGCATTACTGCATTTCCACCAGCTGCGAGTGCTTTGACAATATCTCCTGAATACTTGATACCACCATCAGCAATGATCGTTTTTCCATATTCACGAGCTACAGCGGCTGCGTCATAAATAGCAGTCACTTGAGGAACACCAACCCCTGCAACAACACGAGTTGTACAGATTGATCCTGGACCAATTCCGACCTTAACTACGTCTACCCCTGCATCAAATAATGCACGAGCACCTTCAGCAGTTGCAATATTTCCTGCAATCAAGGTACGATCTGGGAAGTGAGCACGAATTTCTGCAATCTTACGAAGAACACCCGCAGAATGTCCATGAGCAGTATCAATGACAATTGCGTCTGCACCAGCTTCAAAAAGAGCTTCTGCACGTTCAAAAGTATCTGAAGTAACCCCTACGGCACCAGCCACAAGCAAACGACCAAATTCATCCTTAGCCGCATTTGGAAACTCAATAACTTTTTCAATATCTTTGATTGTAATCAAGCCAGAAAGACGACCATTTTCATCTACCAATGGTAATTTTTCAATACGGTGCTCTTGTAGAATGCGTTCAGCTGTTTCCAAATCAGTTCCAACTGGTGCGGTCACCAAATTTTCACTCGTCATATGATTTGAAATGGGTTGATTGTAATCAGAAATAAAACGCAAATCCCGGTTTGTAAGGATACCAACTAATTTACGATTTTCAAGTGTTTCAACAACAGGAACACCACTGATTCGGTATCGTCCCATCAACTCATCTGCTTCTGCAATTGTATGAGACGGAGTCAAATAGAACGGATCAATGATAACTCCATTTTCAGAGCGTTTTACTTTGCGTACTTCATCTGCCTGTTGCTCAATTGACATGTTTTTATGGATAACACCAAGTCCACCAGCACGTGCCATAGCAATTGCCATTTGACTTTCAGTCACTGTGTCCATGGCAGCAGTAATGATTGGGATATTCAAGCGTAAATTACTTGCTAATTGTGTACTTAAATCTGCATCATTAGGCAATACGTGACTTTCTGCTGGAATCAAAAGCACGTCATCGAATGTAAACCCTTTTTTTAAAAACTTTGTGTCCCAATTAGACATTAGCTGGATCCTCTTTTCTTTTTATTTGAGCAAGGCTCGAATTTTTATTGTTAATATCATACCATTCTATGGCAATTTGTCAATCATTTATTGGTAAATTATCAATGAACAGTAAGAAATGTTCGCTTTTAATGAAGTCGTTTTATTTTTTAAAATAGGTAATTCCCATCGCAGATTTTACTTCATCCAGTGTTTGAGCTGCTACATTTCGAGCGCGCTCACTTCCTTTTTCAAGAATAGAGTAGACCTCACCCATATCCTTTGCAAACTCAAGTCGTCTTTCACGAATTGGTCTTAATTCACGATCTAAAATTTCTAAAAGATATCGTTTGGTCTTTACATCACCAAGTCCACCACGTTGATAATGTTCTTTCATTTCTGCAATTTCAGCTACATCTTCTGGACGGCCAAATACATCCAGGTAATGAAATACCATATTGCCTTCGATTTTTCCTGGATCCTCTACTTTAATATGATCAGGATCAGTATACATACTCATCACTTTTTTCTTTAAAGTATCTGCATCATCAGCTAGGTAAATGCCATTATTCAACGATTTAGACATTTTAGCATTTCCGTCTAAACCAGGTAAGCGCCCTGCTGCTTCGTTTTCAGGATAAATCCCTTCCGGTTCCACCAAAGTATCTGTGTTGTAAGCATGATTAAAGGAACGAACAATCTCACGAGTTTGCTCAATCATTGGCTTTTGATCATTTCCTACTGGAACAAAATTTGCTTTAAAAGCTGTGATATCGGCTGCTTGTGAAATAGGGTATACCAAAAATCCTGTTGGAATACTCTCACCAAAACCTTTTTGAGAAATCTCGGTTTTTACAGTTGGGTTTCTTTCAAGTCGCGCCAAAGATACTAGATTCATGTAATACATGGTCAATTCCGCTAATTCAGGAATCTGACTTTGAATGAAAATCGTAACTTTTTCAGGATCTAGTCCAGCTGCCAGATAATCCAAAGCAACATTACCAATAGATTCTACAATCGTTTTTGGATCTTTTGCATGGTCTGTCAAAGCTTGCTGGTCTGCTAGAAAAACAAACATATTATACTCATCTTTATTTTGCAACAAGACGCGATTTTTTAAAGAACCAACATAGTGGCCAATATGGAGTTTTCCTGTCGGTCTATCTCCTGTCAGAATGATGGGTTTTGTCATACTCTTCTCCTTAATCGTTATCCCTATCATTATAGCACTTTCTAGTTGAAAATGTTAGTCTATCCTCTATGTTTGTAAGGAATTAACACTTTACTAAACTGTCAATTTCGTTTACACAATTGTAAAAACAAATTGACAGTAAAAAAGTTGAATTTTCCCCTATTTTCTAGTAAAATGAAGACATTATAGAAAGAGGAGAAAATCATTGCTTACAGTATCAGACGTCTCACTACGTTTTAGTGATCGAAAATTGTTTGACGATGTCAATATCAACTTTACAGAAGGAAATACATACGGTCTCATCGGTGCCAACGGTGCTGGAAAGTCAACCTTTTTAAAAATTTTAGCTGGAGATATTGAACCAACAACTGGTCATATTTCTCTTGGCCCTGATGAACGTTTGTCTGTTTTGCGTCAAAATCACTTTGACTACGAAGACGAGCGGGTCATCGATGTTGTCATTATGGGAAATGAAAAGCTCTACAACATTATGAAGGAAAAAGATGCTATCTACATGAAAGAAGATTTCTCTGATGAAGATGGTGTCCGTGCAGCTGAACTTGAAGGTGAATTTGCCGAACTTGGTGGATGGGAAGCAGAAAGTGAAGCATCTCAATTGCTTCAAAATCTAAATATTTCAGAAGACCTTCATTATCAAGCTATGAGCGAGTTAGCCAATGGGGATAAAGTGAAAGTTCTCTTAGCTAAAGCCCTTTTTGGTAAACCAGATGTCCTTCTTTTGGACGAGCCGACCAATGGATTGGATATTCAATCCATTACCTGGTTAGAAGATTTTCTGATTGATTTTGAAAATACGGTTATCGTTGTATCCCATGACCGCCACTTTTTGAACAAAGTCTGCACCCATATGGCGGATCTCGACTTTGGAAAAATTAAACTTTACGTCGGAAACTATGATTTCTGGAAAGAATCTTCTGAACTTGCAGCAAAATTACAAGCAGATAGAAATGCAAAAGCTGAAGAAAAAATTAAACAATTGCAAGAGTTTGTCGCACGTTTCTCAGCCAACGCTTCAAAATCAAAACAAGCAACTTCGCGTAAAAAAATGCTTGACAAGATTGAACTTGAAGAAATTGTTCCATCTAGTCGGAAGTACCCATTTATCAACTTTAAGGCAGAACGAGAAATTGGTAACGATCTCTTGACAGTTGAAAATCTTTCTGTCAAGATCGATGGAGAAACCATCCTTGACAATATCAGCTTTATCTTACGTCCTGGTGACAAAACCGCCCTTATCGGACAGAACGATATTCAAACAACCGCTTTGATCCGTGCATTGATGGATGATATTGAATATGAAGGAACTGTCAAGTGGGGAGTTACAACTAGTCGATCATATCTACCAAAAGACAACAGTCGTGATTTTGCAGGTGGTGAAAGTATTCTTGATTGGCTTCGTCAATTTGCAAGTAAAGAAGAAGATGACAATACTTTCCTTCGTGGTTTCTTAGGACGGATGCTCTTTTCGGGTGACGAAGTTAACAAGTCTGTCAACGTCTTGTCAGGGGGAGAAAAAGTTCGTGTCATGTTGTCTAAATTGATGCTCCTCAAGTCAAATGTTCTTGTACTGGATGATCCAACCAATCACTTGGATTTGGAGTCTATTTCAAGTTTGAATGATGGATTGAAGAATTTTAAAGAATCGATTATCTTTGCTAGCCATGACCACGAATTCATTCAAACACTCGCCAACCATATTATCGTTCTTTCAAAAAACGGCGTAATCGATCGTATTGATGAAACCTATGATGAGTTTCTTGAAAATGAAGAAGTTCAAGCAAAAGTGAAAGAACTTTGGAGTCAATCATAAAAATAAAGAGCCCTGAAATAATGATTTCAGGCTCTTTCAGTAGAAATATATGAATAAAACAAAGCTAAAAACATCCCTTTTTATAGTATCTTCTTTCCTGATTCCAGCTATCATGATGTTCTTTATTTACCTCTCACAAGGAATCTACTGGAACAGTGATACATCCCCCTTATTAGGAGATGGTTATCATCAGTATGTCATTTTTGATACCACACTTCGAAATATTTTACATGGGACAGATAGCCTATTTTACAGTTTTCAAAGTGGACTAGGCATTAATTTCTATGCACTCAGTAGCTATTATCTAGGAAGTTTCTTTTCTCCTCTTGTCTTCTTCTTTAATGCACAATCCATGCCGAATGCTGTTTACCTCATCACTCTTCTTAAATTTGGAGCTATTGGGTTAAGCACTTATATTAGTTTACATGGAATGTTTTCTAAAATTCCTAGATCCCTGGTTCTTACCCTTTCAACCTCATTTGCTCTTATGAGCTTTGCTATCAGCCAAATTGAAATCAAAACTTGGCTTGATGTTTTTATCCTAGCACCATTAATTCTTTATGGATTCAAAAAACTCATTTACAATGAGGGAGAGATTCTCTACTTTATCAGCTTAACCAGCTTGTTTATCCAAAATTATTATTTTGGGTTTATGATGTCTATTTTTCTTATTTTATGGTACTTGACACAACTGTCATGGGACATCAAAGGAATTGGAAAACGCTTCTTTCATTTTGTGATTGTATCTCTTTTATCAGTTATAACAAGCCTTGTGATGTTATATCCAACCTTCTTAGATTTACGCACTCATGGAGAAAGTTTTTCAAATGTTGACAGTATCTTTACAGAAAAAAGTTGGTATCTTGACGTATTTGCAAAAAATTTCATTGGAAGTTTTGACACTACTAAATATGGATCAATTCCAATGATCTACGTGGGATTATTTCCACTTCTTTTAGCGATTACCTTTTTCTTTGTAAAGTCGATCAAGTTTCACGTGAAACTTTCTTACTTTATACTCTTGACCATTCTTATTTTGAGTTTTCGTTTTCAATTATTAGATCTCCTTTGGCAAGGTATGCACGCGCCAAATATGTTTCTTCATCGATACTCTTGGATCTTTTCTTTGACGATTATTCTGATGGCAGGAGAAGTACTAAATCGAATAGAGGAGATCACTTGGATTCGTTTTAGTCTTGCTAATTTCCTCCTTATTCTAGGATTTGGAGCAACTGTCCTTTACAGCAGTCACTATAAATTTTTAGATGCTGTCAATTTTATTGTTACTTTTGAATTTTTAATTGCTTTCTATTTGGTCTGTTTAGGATTTATCCTAAAAAAGATACCGCCTAGACTTTTCTATCTTTCGATCCTTTTTTTCTCCATTTTTGAATTATCGGTAAATAGTTATTATCAAATGGAAGGAATTGCGAATGAATGGGTCTTTGCTTCTCGATCATCCTACGAACGCGACTTAAAAGCCATCCAATCCTTAGTAAGAGAGAAGACAGACTCAAATTATCGGACTGAGATTCTACATCCACAAACGGGCAATGATAGCATGAAGTATGGTTATAATGGAATTTCTCAATTTTCATCTGTACGAAATACGGATGCTAGCTCGACATTGGACAAACTAGGATTTAAATCTGAAGGAACTAACCTCAATCTTCGATACCAAAACAATTCTATTTTAATGGATAGTCTATTTGGTGTTCGCTATAATTTAAGCCAACAACCTGTTCAAAAATTTGGATTTAAAGAGATTGCAACCAAAAATGGAGTCTCACTTTCAGAAAACGAATATGCCTTACCAATCGCCTTTCTGTCAGCAAAACCTTATAAAAATACTTCCTTTACGAATTTGACACTGGATAATCAGACACGATTCATCCATCAAATCACGGATGAAAAATATAAATTTTATAAGAAATTAAATATTCTCTCGCCTACTTCACAAAATACTACATCTTCGTTGCAAACTGCAAAAATTGAAGAAGATAGTCATCTTTCCTACGCAAGTATTCAATATGAAGTAACGGTTCCTACCCATAGCCAACTATATGTCAATGTTCCAAATTTACAATTTTCAAACGATGATCGGAAAGATATTGAAATCAGCTACAATGGACAGACCCAACGCTATACCATTGATAATGCCTTTCCATTCTTTTCAATTGGCCATTTTGACACAGAAGAAACAGTTACTATTCGTATGAGTTTTCCAGAAAATTCGACAGTCTCCTTTGATACACCAGAATTTTTTGCTCTGGATCTTGACCAATACACACAAGCTATCGCTAGTATTCGTCAGCAAGAAGTTGCTATTCACAAAAAGAAAAACAAATTGGTAGCAGCCTATAACGCAAATAGAGACACTACCCTTATTTTTACACTCCCTTATGATAAAGGCTGGTCAGCTAAACAAAATGGAAAGCCTATCCAAATTCATCGCATCCAGAAAGGATTGATGGGAGTTCGTGTTTCAAAAGGATCCGGAACAGTCACCTTAACATTTGTTCCCCAAGGCTTCATTGAAGGACTCATTGCCTTTTTCATTGGAATCATTCTCTTCTTCCTCTACGAATGGAGACAAATAAAAAGACGAAAAAGTTAAGGAATCTAACCATCGTTCACTTATAAATAAAAGGCTAGGATAGTCATTATCCTAGCCTTTTCAAAACAAAAAAACACCCAAATGGGTGCTATACTAGCTCCGCCAGTAGGACTCGAACCTACGACATCATGATTAACAGTCATGCGCTACTACCAACTGAGCTATGGCGGAATGAGATATAGTCCGTACGGGATTCGAACCCGTGTTACCGCCGTGAAAAGGCGGTGTCTTAACCCCTTGACCAACGGACCATATATTCATTAACAGAACATATCCCATTATATCAAAATTTAACTAATTGTCAAGCACTAAATTCTAAATTTTGCTCTTCAATTAATTTTTTGGCACGTTTGATATTGCTTCTTGAGATTGGACAAGAATACCCTTCTTTCAACAGCAGC
The DNA here is from genome assembly GCF_037890265.1 of Streptococcus sp. HCA-5024. Lineage (NCBI taxonomy): Bacteria > Bacillati > Bacillota > Bacilli > Lactobacillales > Streptococcaceae > Streptococcus > Streptococcus sp. HCA-5024. The sequence continues at coordinate 21,130 of NZ_JBBKBR010000004.1, read as the reverse complement.
TGTTTCTTTTTCTTATCCATTCCAATGATCATACTTCTATTCACGATAAAAGATTGATGGGGACTGAAATATCTCTCCTCCACATCTTTCTCCAAGACATCTGATAAACTTCCCGCAATTTCTTTTTGAAAATTTTTCCCAACTAAGTTTAATTTATAAGCCGAACCAACAGTTTCAATATAAAGAATATCCTTAAATGGAATTTTTATCTTTTTATCCTTAAAGTCATACTCAAAATAATCTGTCAAATCATCATTTCCAATTTGAATAGTTGTTAGGTACTCAATACACTCCTTGATTTTTAATCTAAATAAATCTTCATTCAAATTTTTATCAATAAAATCTAAGGCAGATACTTTATAACGATAGGTAATCGAAGCGAATTCTGATTTTGTAGTAATAAAAACAATAATGGCATAAGGATTTGCTTCTCGTATTTTTTGAGCAATTTCCAGCCCACAATACTCATTGTCTTGGATATGAATATCTAGAAAATATAATTGGTGGATATCCGAATGTTGGATATAATTTTCAAATTCCGAAATTTTACCGGTAGAAATCACTTCAAGTTTAATGTCTAATTCCTTAGCAATTTCTGCAATGTGTTTTTCTACCCGTATCTGTTGAGAGAGCTCATCTTCTAATAAAAAAACCTTCATTCTTGTTCGTATCCTCCAATCTTCAAAACTTGTAAAAAACGATTTCCTTGCAATTCCGTTTCTAAAAACATCGTTCCATAATTTGCTAAGATTTTTCTCACATTATTTAATCCTAGTCCTCTATTTTCTCCTTTTGTCGAATAACCTTCTTCATATATTTTTCTAATATCAAAAGTGATTTCATTTGTTGTATTATGAATCACTAAGTAAACAATTTTTGAAATAGAGAAAATAGCAATATGAACTTTCTTTTCTTCTGCTTCTTTTGAAGCTTCCAAAGCGTTTGTCACTAGAATCCCAACGATTCTCACGATATCTAATAAATCAACTGGTAGTTGCTCGATTGGTTCACTCGTTTCAAAGGTCATTTCCACCCCAGCATCTCTTGCATCCAACCAGCCTCGAATCAAAATACTTCGTAAAGCAGAATCTTTGATATTGACCAAGTTGAATCCTGATAATGCTTCTGTATTGATCTCTTTATAACCTTTTTCCAATACTTCTCTATGGATTCTCTGTATTTCTGGAATATTTTCTTCCTCAATAGCTAATGACATAGAAATAACTAAATTTCCCAAATCATGACGAAATCCCCTAACAATAGAATAGAGACTTTGAATTTCAGCCATATACCGACTCATTTGTTGCTCAGAAAATTCTTTATACTCCAGTTCTAAATTTTTACGATACTGATCTCGCTCGATTTTCATATGGAATAAGCTGACTACAAAAGAGAAAAAACAAATCGTTGCCAACATACTCCCAAAATTTTTAAATTGCGCTTGTTCACTAATCCATAAAGCAAAATTAATCACTACAAATATAGCAAAATAGACGTAGATGAGTCTCTTTAAATATTTTTCAAATTCTTTCTCATAAAAAGGAGTGAAATCAAATTCAAATAAGTCAATTAACTTCAAAATGATTCCTAAAGAGACCAAACGAATACACATATTGTAGACAATCGAGTAAGCTGCTACTAAAGCATCTCCCAACACTGAAGAGACAATTATCGTCAGAAAAGTTGCTGTTCCTTCAACCGCTAAATAAGTAAAAAAAGAATAAAAAATGGCACACAAGCGATTCGTCCGATTGGCATAATGATAATAAGGATATAAATAAACCGGCCATAAGAGCATATTTAAATCAGAGAGTCGAATATTTGAAAATAAAGTCACATCTAAAAATACTAAGAGACTTTCAAAAAGAAGAACAAAGGTGCTCAGCAGAAAGATAAACGCAAATTGATGTTCCTGATAGATTTTTTCGTCCACTAATGCAAACGTCAGAACAATGATCCCTCCCAAGAGAAAAGACAAGATTAATGACTGAATCACACAAATTCTCCCACTTTGTTTTTTCTATTTTATTATACTTTAGTATTATTATAAAAAAATAAAATTTTATATACAAAAAATTATAATATAAAATAGCCTAAAATTAAAGGGAATCGGTAAAATTGTAATGTTTTTAATGTTTTTGTTACATGAATGAAAACTATTTTACACAATTTATATAATCTACACTTTGCACTATATAGGGATTGTTAGTTCTTTTTTAAAATATTCCTAATAAATCATTTCATTACTATTAATCTATAGCAAAGTATACAAAAATTAATAAACAATGAAAATTTATACATTTTTACATAAAAGAAAAGATGCAGCAAAAGCTGCATCTTTCATTTGATCCCAGCAGGATTCGAACCTGCGACCGTTCGCTTAGAAGGCGAATGCTCTATCCAGCTGAGCTATGAGACCGAACTTACTTCATTTTAGCAGAAAAAGGAAGGAGCGTCAAGGTTATTTATGGTAAGGACTCCCTTGTTGAATCATGAAAGCACGATAGATTTGTTCCACCAACACTAATTTCATCAACTGATGAGGAAGAGTTAATTGACCAAAGCTCATTAATAGATTTCCTCTTTTTTTCACTTCAAGAGACAGACCAAGACTGCCTCCAATAACAAAAGTAAGGTTTGAATAACCAGATGTCATAATCTGGTCAATCGTTTGACTAAATTTCTCTGAAGGAAATTGTTTTCCTTCGATGGCTAATACAATCACATATTCCTTATCTGAAATCTTAGAGAGAATTCGTTCCCCCTCTTTTTCAAGGATTTGTTGATTTTCGAGTTGACTGGCACGATCTGGAGTTTTTTCATCAACTAACTCAACCTGTTCTACTTTTGCAAATCGACCAAGCCTTTTAATATACTCCGCGATCCCATCTTTTAAGTATTTTTCTTTTAATTTTCCAACGGTTATCAATTTAATTTTCATTCCCCTATTGTAGCATAATTCTTCAATTCCACAAATAATCCACAGCTATAGAAAGGAAATCTATTCTATAAAGTCCTTTTTAAAGCCATTTCTCAACTAAATTCTACAACTTATCCACAATTTGTGGATAACTTTAGTTATTTAAGATATAATTAAGAAAGTTTTTCTATACTTTAGACAATTTGATATCCTTAGGAGGAAAATATGAAATCTTCATCTAATTTACTGAAAAAACTTGGAAACATAACCCTTATTTTCGTTGTAGGTTTTCTAGGTGGGATTCTTGGAACCTTTTTAACCTTACAAACCTCTCATTCTTCTACTTCAAATACTGAAAGTAAGCAAGTACACTCAACCACTGTTAAAACAGCTTATAAAAATACAACCTCAACTAGTGAGGCCGTAGATAAGGTGAAAAATGCTGTAGTTTCTGTGATTACTTATTCTGATTCTTCGAATCAAGGGTTATTTGAAAAAGAAGAAAACTCTGATTCACAAATTTCTAGTGAAGGTTCTGGGGTCATTTATAAAAAAGAAGGAAAATATGCCTACCTTGTTACCAACACCCATGTAATCAATGGTGCTAAAAAAGTAGATATTCTTTTAGCAGATGGGAATAAAGTCCCCGGAGAAGTAGTTGGGTCAGATGTCTATTCTGATATTGCAGTCGTTCGTATTAGTGCGGATAAAGCAAAGGCAGTAGCTGAATTCGGAGATTCAAACCAATTAACAGTCGGTGAGACTGCAATTGCAATTGGTAGCCCTCTTGGAACAGATTATGCTAATTCTGTTACCCAAGGAATTATTTCCAGCCAAGGCCGCAATGTGAAATTGAAAGCCGATAATGGACAAAATATCTCTACACGCGCCCTACAAACAGACGCAGCCATCAACCCAGGAAACTCTGGAGGTCCATTAATCAATATTCAAGGACAAGTCATTGGGATTACCTCAAGTAAAATTTCAAATAACGGACAAACTTCAGTAGAAGGAATGGGATTTGCAATTCCTGCAAATGATGTTGTCAATATTATCAAGCAACTAGAAGAAAAAGGAAAAGTAGTTCGACCAGCTCTTGGAATCCAAATGATGGATTTATCCAACCTTTCAACTTCTGATTTAAGCCAATTAAAACTTCCTGAAAAAATCTCTGGAGGAGTACTAGTTCGTTCAACACTTGAAAATATGCCTGCTTCAGATAAATTGCAACGTTATGATGTCATCACAAAGATCGATGATACAGATATCGAGTCAACGGCAGATTTACAATCCGCCCTCTATTCTCACCAAATCAATGATACGATCAAGGTCACATTCTATCGTGATGGAAAACAACAAACAACTTCTATCAAGTTGACAAAATCAACTGAGGATCTGAGCGATTAACTTTCACTTTCTTGACATACTTGTAAACACACCTTTACGAATTTGTAAAGGTGTGTTATTCTATTCATAAGATGGAAAAATTAGAAAAAATAGCGGTAAAGGACATTCGAACCAATCCTTTCCAACCAAGAAAAGTATTTGATCAAGAAAAATTAGAAGAACTGGCTCAGTCAATCAAAGAAAATGGCTTAATTCAACCAATTATTGTCAGAAAATCTCCAATAATTGGTTTTGAATTGCTTGCAGGTGAAAGACGTTTTAGAGCTTCAAAAATTGCTGGATTAGAGCTTGTTCCTGCGATTATTAAAGAGTTAACAGATCAAGAAATGATGCGACAAGCCATTATTGAAAATCTTCAACGAGAAGATCTCAATCCAATTGAAGAAGCTATCTCCTACCAGAAGCTAGTTGATCATGGCTATAAGCACGACCAAATCGCTCAATTTATGGGGAAATCTAGACCCTATATCAGCAATATGCTTCGCTTGTTACATCTAGCTCCCTCTGTTCAAGAAGCAGTCATTCAAAATGATATTTCTTCGGCTCACGCGCGTGTTCTTGTTCCTCTTGATGAAGAAGAGCAGCGCTTTTGGTTGGAGCGAATCAAACAGGATCATTTAAATGTTCGAACATTAGAAAATAAGATCAGTTCAAAAAGAAAACAGAAAAATAAAAAAGCAAAAGAGAGCTTCCTACTAGAAGAGGAACAACGATTGAAAAAAATATTAGGAACAGATGTGACGATACACTCCTCTTCTCAAAATAAAGGAACTATCCAAATTTCTTTTTCTAGTCTTGATGAATACCAACGAATTATCAACAGCCTTAAATAAGGCTGTTATTTTTATTTTTTGTATTGACAAGCTTTTCCACCATAAAAATCTTTTGTAAATAGCAGAAAAATAAGGATATTCACTAGTTATCCCCACTTTGTGGATAACTTTTAAAAACAATGTGAATTTAAATCCACAACTTGTGGAAAAAGTTTAAAACTATAATTTAATTTCATGAAATTTAGCCTGTGGAAAACTATTTTTGTTTGTGGTAGAATAGGAGTACGTATGATTTGATACAATTCAAGAAAAGGAGGGAAGTCTGATAGTGTCACAAGAAGAGCAATTTTGGTCTCGTTTTTTAGAATTAGCCCAATTACAACTAAAAGATAGTGCCTATGATTTTTTTGTCGCCGATTCAAAATTAGTAAAAATCGATGGAGAGACGGCTACCATTTATCTTGATGGAAATTATAAAGAATTATTTTGGGAAACAAATCTAAAAAATGCTTTGATCACAGCCAGCTTTGAAGTCTACAATACAGATTTGAAGTTCCATTTCGTTTTTGAAGATACCGAAGAAATTCCTAGTAGTCATATCAGTGAGAATAGGAGATTATCTTCAGGTAGCTTAACAACCGAACCGTTGCCTAAAATTGATACAGGTCTGAAATCAAAGTACACCTTTGATAATTTTGTGCAAGGGGATGGAAATATTTGGGCGAAAGCAGCAGCGCTTGCAGTTTCTGAAAATCTTGCAACAACATACAACCCTCTCTTTATCTATGGTGGACCAGGGCTTGGAAAGACTCACCTATTGAACGCAATTGGAAATCAAATCCTAGAAAATATTCCAAATGCACGGGTTAAGTATGTCCCAGCAGAAACCTTTATTAATGAATTTTTAGAACACCTTCGATTAGGAGAAATGAAGACGTTCAAGAATACCTATCGAAGTCTTGATCTTTTACTAATCGATGATATCCAGTCACTTGGCGGGAAAAAAGTCACGACTCAAGAGGAATTCTTTAATACCTTTAATGCCCTCCATAGCGACAACAAACAGATTGTTCTAACAAGCGATCGAAGTCCGGATCATTTAGATAGTCTTGAAGAGCGGCTGGTTACTCGTTTCAAATGGGGACTAACGCAAAATATAACACCACCTGATTTTGAAACTCGGATTGCCATCTTACGGAATAAAATTGAAGATCTAGACTATATTTTTCCTAATGACACACTGGAATATCTAGCAGGTCAGTTTGATTCAAATGTCCGAGACTTAGAAGGTGCCTTAAATGATATTTCTTTAATGGCGAAGGTGAAAAAACTAAAAGAAATTACGATCGATGTTGCTGCTGAAGCTATTCGAGCTCGTAAAAACGATAATAGCAAGACGCTTGTCATCCCCATTGAAAAAATTCAGGAAGCAGTTGGAGCCTTTTATGGAGTCAGTGTAAAAGAAATCAAAGGTTCGCGAAGGGTTCAAAATATTGTCCTAGCACGACAAGTAGCTATGTATCTTTCAAGAGAGATGACGGACAACTCACTTCCTCGAATCGGAAAAGAATTCGGTGGGAAAGACCACACGACTGTCATTCATGCCTATGAAAAAATTAAAAGTATGGTCGACACAGATGATAATCTAAGACTCGAAATTCAAAGTATCAAGAAAAAGTTAAATTAATCTGTGGATAACTTCCTCTTAACTTCTAGGGGTTATACACAATTTTTAAACAAGTAACTTTTCAAGTCATAGACAGGATTCTGAGAGTTTTCCACAACTTCCACACAACCTACTATTACTATTAACTTACTAATCATAAAATAAATAAAAGGAATGACCATGATAAATTTCTCTATTAACAAAACTTTATTTTTACAAGCACTAAATACTACCAAAAGAGCGATCAGTTCAAAAAATGCTATTCCAATCCTTTCCACGATTAAAATTGATGTCACTCCAGAAGGAGTTGCCTTATCAGGATCGAATGGCCAAATTTCAATCGAAAACTTTATTTCTATCAAAGACGAAAATGCTGGTTTACTAGTGACCTCTCCAGGTTCTATTTTATTGGAAGCAACTTTCTTTATTAATGTGGTTTCAAGTTTACCAGATGTTACTTTAGATTTTAAAGAGATTGAACAAAAACAGGTTCTTTTAACAAGTGGAAAATCAGAAATTACACTTAAAGGAAAAGATGCAGATCAATATCCACGTATTCAAGAAATTGCTGCAAGTAATCCATTAGTTTTGGAAACAAAATTATTAAAACAATTAATTAATGAAACAGCATTTGCAGCAAGTGTACAAGAAAGTCGGCCAATTTTGACAGGTGTTCACTTTGTTCTATCGGATAATAAAGAGCTAAAAACAGTAGCAACAGACTCTCACCGTATGAGTCAAAAAGTGATTACACTGGAGAAAAATGGAGACAACTTTGATGTTGTCATCCCAAGTCGCTCTCTTCGTGAATTCACCTCTGTCTTTTCTGATGATATTGAAACAGTTGAAGTTTTCTTTGCTAACAATCAAATCCTATTTAGAAGTGAACACATTAGTTTTTATACCCGTTTGCTAGAAGGAAATTATCCTGATACAGACCGTCTCATTCCAACAGAATTCAATACAGAGGCAACCTTCAATGTGGCCAACCTTCGATTTGCAATGGAGCGTGCTCGTCTTCTTTCAAATGCGACTCAAAACGGAACGGTTAAATTAGAGTTCAAAAATGGAGTGGTTTCTTCTCACGTTCATTCACCAGAAGTTGGGCGAGTAAATGAAGAGATCGATACGAGCGCCGTTTCAGGAGAGGATTTGTCTATTAGCTTTAATCCAACTTATTTGATTGAAGCGCTCAAAGCTATTGACAGTGAACAAGTTGTTATTCGTTTTATTTCTTCTGTTAGACCGTTTACATTGGTTCCAGAAGGAAATGAACAAGGGTTCATTCAATTGATTACGCCAGTTCGCACAAATTAACAAAGGTGAATCATGTATACGTTAGGTGATTTTGTAGAAATGAAAAAGCCTCACGCTTGTGTGATTAAAGAAACAGGCAAGAAGGCAAATCGTTGGGAAATTACGCGACTTGGTGCAGACATAAAAATCAAGTGTAGCAATTGTGATCATGTGGTCATGATGAGTCGCCATGATTTTGAACAGAAAATGAAGAAAGTACTATAAAAGGTTCAGTCACTTATGTGACCGAACCTTTTCGATTATTTTAATTCTTCAAATTTTCCATTTTTAACTTCTTTGAAACCACCCTGTTTCATCATATCAAAAGTTGATTTGAAGCTGATATAGTCGACTTTTTTATCTTTTTGTGTCGTTACTAATTTCTTTTCAATTAGCTGATCTAAGTCTGCCTTTTCATAATTTAGTGTTGTTTTTTCAACCATATAATCATCTTTATATTCAGCAGAATGTGTGAATCCTTTGACATCTTTGTATTCTTCATCATATTTATCGATCATTTCCTTTAATTGATCTTTCGTAACTCCCGCCTCTTTGTAATAAATAGTAGTGGTGGTTTGGTTACTGATCGCTTTATCACCTTTATGTTCTAGTGTAATACGAACATCTGTTTTCTTTTCTTGGTTGATTGCCTGAAGATAGGATTTTTGAACAGATTGTTGTCCACAAGCTCCAAGAAGAAAGAGAGTAAAGATAGCGATTAAAGAAAGAAAAATAGATTTCCATGTTTGTTTTTTCATCTGAAAAACTCCTTTGTTCATTGTTAAATATAGTATACCATTTTTATCTTTTTAGAACGTTACAGTTTGATGAAAAAATCTAGTTTCAAAGGTCATGAAATATTTTATTTTTCATTACTTGTCTTTTGAATTATGTTATAATAAAAGAGATTGAAATTTGAACGGAGAAAAAAGAAAAATGGCATTAACAGCAGGTATCGTTGGCTTACCAAACGTTGGTAAATCAACCCTATTTAACGCAATTACAAAAGCAGGAGCAGAGGCCGCAAACTATCCCTTTGCAACCATTGATCCAAACGTCGGGATGGTAGAAGTTCCAGATGAACGCCTCCAAAAATTGACGGAAATGATTACTCCTAAGAAGACAGTTCCGACTACTTTTGAATTTACAGATATTGCTGGGATTGTGAAAGGAGCTTCTAAAGGGGAAGGACTTGGTAATAAATTCTTGGCCAATATCCGTGAAGTAGATGCTATTGTCCATGTGGTGCGTGCTTTTGATGATGAAAATGTCATGCGGGAGCAAGGTCGTGAAGATGCCTTTGTTGATCCACTGGCAGATATTGATACTATCAATTTAGAATTAATTTTAGCCGACCTAGAGTCTGTCAATAAACGCTATGCGCGTGTAGAAAAAATCGCTCGTACACAAAAAGATAAGGATTCTGTTGCGGAATTTAATGTTCTACAAAAAATCAAACCAGTTCTTGAAGATGGTAAATCAGCTCGGACCATTGAATTCACTGAGGAAGAACAAAAAGTGGTGAAAGGACTTTTCCTTTTGACTACCAAACCAGTTCTTTATGTAGCCAATGTGGATGAAGATGTTGTTGCAGATCCAGATTCTATCGAGTATGTGAAACAAATTCGTGACTTTGCGGCAACAGAGAACGCGGAAGTCGTGGTGATTTCTGCGCGTGCTGAGGAAGAAATTTCTGAGCTAGATGATGCAGATAAACAAGAATTTTTAGAGGCGATTGGCCTGACAGAGTCTGGAGTTGATAAACTTACGCGTGCAGCTTATCACTTGTTGGGACTTGGCACTTATTTCACAGCTGGTGAAAAAGAAGTGCGTGCTTGGACCTTCAAACGTGGCATGAAAGCTCCTCAAGCAGCTGGAATCATCCACTCCGATTTTGAAAAAGGATTTATTCGTGCCGTGACCATGTCCTATGATGATTTGGTCAAATACGGTTCTGAAAAGGCTGTAAAAGAAGCAGGACGCTTGCGCGAAGAAGGAAAAGAATATGTTGTCCAAGATGGGGACATCATGGAATTCCGTTTTAATGTATAAGAGAGTTAAAAAGATGTAAAGGTTGGAAAAAATATTTCCAACCCTTTTAGTGTTTTGAAAGGAAAGAGATGACGAAATTAATTGTTGGATTGGGAAATCCAGGTGATAAGTATTTTGAAACCAAACACAATGTAGGCTTTATGTTAGTTGATCAAATGGCAAAGTCTTTAAATCTTACTTTCTCCCATGATAAGATTTTTCAAGCTGATATCGCCTCAACATTTTTGAATGGAGAAAAGGTCTATTTTGTAAAGCCGACCACTTTCATGAATGAGAGTGGAAAAGCAGTCCATGCCCTTCTGACTTATTATGGTCTGGATATTGAAGATCTTTTGGTTATTTACGATGATTTAGATATGGAAGTTGGTAAGATTCGTCTTCGAGCGAAAGGATCAGCTGGAGGTCATAACGGAATCAAATCGATTATCAATCATATTGGAACTCAGACTTTTTATCGAATTAAGATTGGAATTGGAAGACCTAAGCAGGGCATGTCAGTTGTTCATCATGTATTAGGAAAATTTGATAAAGACGATTACATCACTATTCTACAAACAATCGATCGAGTAGAAGAAGCGGTTAACGATTACTTGGTAGAAGAAAATTTTGAAAGAAGCATGCAGAAATACAACGGGTAAGTAGATGAATGTAATTGATTTAGTGAGTCAAAACTCCAACCTTCTATCCTGGCAACAAGGTTTGCAAAAAAATAATAGGGAATTGATCTTAGGATTATCTGCGACCACAAAGGCTATTGTAATGGCTTCAGCCTTTGATTCTATTGAAAAAGCAGTCCTCATCACTTCCAGTTATAACGAAGCAGAACGATTGGCCAGTGATTTTATTGCCTTACTTGGAGAAGAGAAAGTCCATACATTTTTGGGAGATGATAACCCTTTAGCAGAATTTGTTTTTGCTTCACAAGAAAGGCAATTTGCACGATTAGAGGCTTTGAACTTTTTATTCCAAGAAGGTCGTCAAGGCATCCTTGTGACCAATGTGAGTGGTATAAAACTACTATTACCTTCTCCTAAAGTTTTTGCATCTAGCATTTTTCAATTGAAGGTTGGTCAAGAAATAGACTTAACTACTCTGAGTGAAACATTACAGAAGATTGGCTACCAAAAGGTGAGCCAAGTTTTGCAACAGGGAGAGTTTAGTCTACGAGGAGATATTTTAGATATCTTTGAGATCGACCAACTCCAACCCTATCGGATTGAATTTTTCGGAGATGAGATTGATGGAATCCGAATCTTTGACCCAGAAAGTCAGCGTTCTGTTGAAAATGTTGAAGAAGTTCAACTGAAGGCAGTGAGTGATCTATTGTTGCAAGAGGAAGATTTTATACGTGGTCAGCAGCAAATAGAACAATTGCAAGAACAGAGTGCAAATGAAGAATTTAAATCTTATCTAGCAGAAATTCTGGGAGATATTTCTCAAAGGAAACTCCATCCGGATCTTAGAAAATTTATTAGTTTCTTTTACGAGAAGCAATATACCCTATTCGATTATCTCCCTAAACACACTCCAGTCTTTCTGGATGATTATCAAAAAATAGCCGATCAAATAGCGAGATTTGAACTAGATACAGCTAATCTCTTGACGGAAGATTTACATAAAAATAGAGCTTCTTCTCGCCAAGTGTATTTTGCAGACACCAGTACAACATTACGAAAATATACGCCTGCAACTTATTTTTCAAACTTTCAAAAAGGATTGGGAAATCTGAAGTTTGATCATTTGTATCAATTCAATCAATATCCCATGCAGGAGTTTTTTGGACAATTTGATTTACTAAAAGAGGAAATTGAACGGTATCGAAAATCAAACTATACTGTTATTGTCCAAGCAACTTCTCATCACAATCTTCAACAGCTCCATAAAAATTTAGAAGAGTATGGGATTCGATTAGATTATATTGATGGGGATACGATCATTCCTCAAGCTAGTCAATTAGTCGTTGGAGGATTAGCTCACGGTTTTCAATTTGTTGATGAAAAAATTGTCTATATTACAGAATCAGAGATTTATCAGAAAAAGATCAAACGAAAGATTCGCAGGCAAAATATTTCCAATGCAGAACGCCTAAAAAATTATAATGAACTGGAAAAAGGGGACTATGTTGTTCACCAAGTTCATGGTATTGGTCAATATTTGGGAATTGAAACGATTGAAATTTCGGGTGTCCATCGTGATTATGTTTCAATTCAATATCAAAATGGAGATCGCATCTCGATTCCTGTCGATCAGATTCAGATGTTGTCCAAATACGTTGCAAGTGATGGAAAAACGCCAAAAATTAATAAGTTAAATGATGGGCGTTTCCAAAAAACGAAGCAAAAGGTTCAGACCCAGGTGGAGGACATTGCGGATGATTTGATAAAACTTTATGCGGAGCGTAGTCAATTAGAAGGCTTTGCCTATTCCAAAGATGATGAAAACCAAGAGGCTTTTGAACAAGATTTTCCATATATTGAAACAGATGACCAATTACGTTCCATTGAAGAAATCAAAAAAGATATGGAATCGAATCGTCCGATGGACCGATTGCTGGTTGGAGACGTCGGTTTTGGGAAAACAGAGGTCGCTATGCGAGCAGCCTTTAAGGCAGTAAATGATCATAAACAAGTAGCAGTGTTGGTTCCTACCACTGTTCTTGCCCAACAACATTATGCCAATTTTAAGGAGCGTTTTGAATCTTTTGCAGTAGAGGTTGCTGTTTTAAGTCGTTTCCAGAGTAAGGCAGAGCAGAAAGAAACGCTTGAAAAGTTGAAAAAAGGACGAGTGGATATTATTATTGGAACTCACCGGCTCTTGTCCAAAGATGTTGTTTTTTCAGACTTAGGCTTAATCGTGATCGATGAAGAACAACGTTTTGGAGTGAAGCACAAAGAAACCTTGAAAGAATTGAAAAAAAAGGTGGATGTGCTTACCTTGACAGCTACCCCTATACCTCGAACTCTTCATATGTCTATGCTAGGAATTCGAGATTTGTCTGTCATCGAAACACCTCCGACCAATCGGTATCCTGTGCAAACTTTTGTACTAGAGACCAATCCAACCATTATTCGAGATGCTGTGTTGCGGGAGATGGATCGTGGAGGACAGGTCTATTATCTTTACAATAAGGTAGATACAATTGAACAAAAAGTGTCTGAATTAAAAGAGTTGATTCCAGAGGCTTCGATTGGCTTTGTTCATGGCCAGATGAGTGAAGTTCGCCTGGAAAATACCCTGTTGGATTTCATTAATGGCGAATACGATGTCTTAGTGACGACAACCATTATTGAGACAGGTGTGGATATTCCAAATGCCAATACACTCTTTATTGAAAATGCGGATCATATGGGGCTTTCAACGCTTTATCAACTAAGAGGTCGTGTGGGACGAAGCAATCGAATTGCTTATGCTTATTTGATGTATCGTCCAGACAAATCTCTTACAGAAGTGTCTGAAAAACGTTTAGAAGCTATTAAAGGTTTTACTGAGTTGGGTTCTGGATTTAAAATTGCTATGCGAGATTTATCGATCCGTGGAGCAGGGAATATCCTTGGAGCTTCTCAATCTGGTTTCATCGATTCAGTTGGTTTTGAAATGTATTCTCAATTGTTAGAAGAAGCTATTGCTAAGAAACAAGGCCAAGAGCATCGCAGGCAAAAGAGTAATGCAGAGTTGAACCTTCAAATAGATGCGTATTTACCTAATGAATATATTTCAGATCAACGTCAAAAAATTGAAATTTACAAACAAATTCGTGAAATGAATTCTGCGACGGACTATGAATATTTGCAAGATGAATTGATCGATCGTTTTGGAGAATACCCAGATGTTGTGGCCTACCTACTAGAAATTGGTTTAGTGAAAGCTTACTTGGATCAAGTATTTGTCCGTCTTGTTGAGAGAAAACAACAAAAAGTGACAGTGAAATTTGAACCTATTGCCAAACAACTGTTTTTAACACAGGATTATTTCAAAGCTCTGTCAATGACACAGTTAAAGGCACAGATTGCAGAAGAAAAGGGATTGATTGAAGTGATCTTCGATATTCGAAATAAGAAAGATTTTGAAATTTTAGAAGCTCTGAAGCAATTTGGTCAAACCTTATTGGACATTAAACAGGAAAAAGAAGAGGACTACAGTTCTTAGCTCATTTTTCGCATTTTATGTATAAAAAATGATACAATACTATGTTAGAGGTGACAGTATGAGATTAGATAAATATTTAAAAGTTTCTCGCATTATTAAGCGTCGTCCTGTTGCAAAGGAAGTTGCAGATAAAGGGCGAATCAAAGTCAATGGAGTATTAGCCAAAAGTTCAACGGATTTGAAAGTGAATGATCAAATTGAAGTTCGTTTTGGAAATAAAGTATTGACGGTTAAAGTCTTGGAAATGTTGGATAGTACAAAAAAAGAAGATGCATCCAAAATGTACGAAATAATTAGTGAAACAAGGATAGAAGAAGATGCCTAAAAATATCGTTCAAATGAACAATAAATATATCAAAGACGAAAGTCAGCGAAAACGTTTTTTAGAAGAAGAAAGAAAAAAACGCAATCGTTTTCTGGGGCTCGTTTTGATATTAGTCATGTTACTGTTTATTCTTCCAACTTATAATTTAGCCCAGAGCTATCAATCGCTACAAGATAAAAAAGAACAATACAAACAGTTGGAAAAAGAGTATAAAGAAACAAGTGAACAAAAAGAATACCAACAAGACATCGCTAAAAAATTAAAAGACGATGATTATGCAACAAAATATGCACGCGCTAAGTATTCTTTTTCAAAAGATGGTGAATATGTTTATACCATCCCAGATTTACTCCCCCAATAACCGATGGAAAATATCTTACAAACAGTTAAACAATTTCTTGAATTTTCGGATGAAAAATTAGAGGAATTAAAAAAGAAAAACCAAATGATCAAACTTCAAAAGGATGAAAAGGAAAGGAATACAGGTGTCTAAACGATTTCTGCTCCTATTGTTAGTTCCAATTTTATTTATTGGGTCTCAAGCAGCGAGTATCGAGCAGTCTGAGTCTTCTCAGACAATGGCTCATCCATCAGAACTTTATTTTTCTTCAATTCCAGCGAACCCTAATGTCTATCGCAAAATTTCTGTTTTTTCTGATCCTCAGTTGAAAAAAGCAAAAGGAGAAATTCTTCCCAACACACCGTTTACAATCGAACAACTCTTTGTAAATGATGAAGGGAAAGCTGTATTTAAAATAGCAGATAAAGGATATGTATTAGCAGATTCTTCTGTCATTTTTTCTGATGTTGTACAAGAAACACAAGAAAAAAAACAAGACATGTGGCTAAAACCTGGTTTTAAAGTGTATGACCGACCCTTAATAAATGGTGCAAAAGAAAAAAATACACCTCTTTCTCCTTATACAAAAGTGACAGTCTTACGTACAGCTAAGACTTTACGAGATGAATTTGTGGAGATTGAAGGTCAGGGCTGGGTGAACAAAGCATTCGTTACTGAAAAAGATAATCGAATGGAAAAAGTCCAGGACTTGTTAAATAGTAAATACAATTCTCCTTCGTATGGAATCTATGTAAAACAATTAGAGACTGGAAATACTGCTGGAATCAATCCGCAAAAAGAAATGTATTCTGCCAGTGTAACGAAATTACCATACTTGTACTACGTCCAAGAACAGCTCAATAAAAAAGCCATTTCTCCAACTACAACCTACAAATATATTCCAGAAGTCAATGATTTCAAAGGTGGCTATGAACCAGAAGGAAGTGGTAGCCTTTCAAAAACACCAGATGGAAAAGAATATAGTGTTCAAGAGTTGGTAGATAAAATTGCAAAAGAATCAGATAATGTTGGACATAATATCTTGAATTATTATGTCACTCATCAATCAGATCAAGACTTCCAAAAAACTTTGGATAGGATTGCAAAGAAACATTGGGATGTTGAAAAAAGAGAAGCATCCGCTGAAATGGCTGGCAATGTCATGGAGGCTGTCTATCAACAAAATGGCCCTATTATTGATGCACTCTCCTCTACAAAATATGATGATCAACGGATTGCGCGTGACCTTCCAGTAAAAGTTGCTCATAAAATCGGAGATGCCTATGATTTTAGACATGATGTTGCAATTGTATATACAAATTCACCCTATGTAATAGCCATTTTTACAGATCATTCGAATTATGATACGATTTCCAACATTTCAAAAGATATCTATGAGGTATTGAAATAATGGAAAAGCGATTTTTAGAGTTTTGTGAAAAACAAGATCTATTTACTCCCCATCGCCGTGTTTTAGTTGCCTTATCTGGTGGATTGGATTCAATGAATCTGTATGAACTTTTATATAAGAATAAAGAACGATTGAAAATCCATCTGGTACTCGCTCATGTCAATCATGGACAAAGACCAGAATCGGATTTAGAAGAAAGTGAACTTCGAACGCTAGCTGATAGGCGAGAGACACGTATCCATGTGGCTCACTATTCGGGTGATTTTACAGAAGCAAAAGCTCGTACCTTTCGTTATGATTTTTTTAAACAGATTATGGAGAAAGAGGATTGCACCGCTTTAGTAACAGGTCATCATGCAAACGATCAAGCCGAAACAACTTTCATGCGCTTAATACGAGGAACAAAATTACGCCATTTAAGTGGTATTCCTGTACGCCAACCATTTGGTAAGGGTGAGTTAATCCGTCCTTTGTTAACTTTTACCAAAGATGAGTTGATGAAAATCCCTCACTTTGAAGACAGTAGCAATGACTCACAGGACTATTTTCGAAATCGTGTACGCCATCAATACCTTCCAGAATTTGAAAAAGAAAATCCCCAAATGCAAGCAAGTCTTCGCTATTTAGCAGAGGAAGTGAATCGTTGGCACCAAGCACTAAAAGAATTGACTAGCAAGTTAAGCATTCAAGATTTAGCTTCTTTTAGAAAGTATTCTCATTCTGTACAATCATTCTTATTAGAAGAGTATTTGGCACAATTTCCAGATTTGCAACTTGGTAGGGCCCAGTTTCAAGAATTATTAGATTTACTGCGAAAAAAAAGAAATTGCATTCATTATTTAAAGTCGAATTATGAACTACATCAAGAATATGATTTCTTTGAAATACGAAAAATCAGTCAAAAGTCGGATGACCAACCCCTTCCTTTTTTGTTAGAATTTGGGAATATCTTTGATATTGCAAATTATAAACTATCTTTTGGACAACCATTAGTAGGGGAAAATGTAGAAATTCTTTCTGTTTCACGCGAAACTCCCATCTTAATTAGAGGGAGAAAGGAAGGAGATCACCTGCTTGTTAATGGCCACCATCAAAAATTAAGACGGTGGTTTATCAACCATAAAATTCCAATTTCGCTTCGGCAAAAAGCTCTCATTATAGAACAGAATCATAATATTCTTTCTGTAGTGGGATTGGTAACGAGTGATTTGAGTAAGCCCTCAAAAAGTGGTATAATGAAAGATAGTCTTTATATTCAAAAAATAGATAGGTAAAAACATGTTAGAAAAAGATATAAAAAAAGTATTGGTTTCACATGATGAAATTGTAGAAGCAGCAAAGAAATTGGGTGAAACCCTAACAAAAGAGTACCAAGGGAAAAATCCAATTTTTGTTGGAATTTTGAAAGGCTCTGTTCCATTTATGGCAGAGTTGATCAACCACGTGGATACACATATTGAATTGGATTTTATGCTGGTTTCAAGTTATCATGGTGGTACGGCAAGCTCAGGTATTATTAATATTATCAAGAATATCGACCAAGATATTACTGGTAGAGATATTTTATTTGTAGAAGATATTATCGATACAGGTAAAACCCTCAAGAGTCTAAAAGAACTCTTTGAAGAACGAAATGCAGCATCTGTGAAGATTGCTACCTTACTGGATAAACCTGAAGGACGTTTGGTTGAGATTGAAGCAGATTACACCTGCTTTACGATTCCAAATGAGTTTGTTGTAGGATATGGTTTAGACTATGATGAAAATTATCGTAACCTACCCTATGTTGGTGTATTAAAAGAGGAAGTGTACTCAAAATAGAGGAGACTAGATGAATAACAGAAAAAATAACGGTTTTGTCCGAAATCCATTTCTGTATTTGTTGATTATTGTAGCGGCTGTGACAGGATTCCAGTACTTTTTTGCGGGTAATGGGGTTGGTCAAAGTCAGCAAATCAACTACACAGAATTGGTCAAAGAAATTAAAAATGATAATGTAAAAACGATCAGTTACCAACCAAATGGTAGTGTGATTGAAATTGCAGGTACCTATAATAAAGCAAAAGAATCAAAAGAAGATACAGGAATTCAATTTTTTACCCCAAGTGTTCAAAAAGTATCTCGCTTTACTAGTGTCATCCTTCCATCTGATATCACTGTCAATGAATTACAAAAATTAGCAGCTGACCACAAAGCAGAAATCACCATTAAGCGTGAGAGCTCAAGTGGCATGTGGATAACAATTCTCACTTCAATTGTTCCATTTGTTATTGTCATGTTCTTCTTCTTCTCAATGATGAACCAAGGCGGTGGCGGAGGTGCCAGAGGTGCCATGAACTTTGGTCGTAATAAAGCCCGCGCTGCTAATAAAGAAGATATTAAAGTTCGTTTTTCAGATGTAGCAGGAGCTGAAGAAGAAAAACAAGAACTTGTTGAAGTTGTTGAATTTTTAAAAGATCCAAAACGCTTTACTAAATTGGGTGCAAGAATCCCAGCAGGTGTGCTTCTTGAAGGCCCTCCCGGAACTGGTAAAACCCTTTTAGCAAAAGCAGTAGCTGGTGAAGCTGGAGTGCCATTCTTCAGTATCTCTGGTTCTGACTTCGTTGAAATGTTTGTCGGAGTCGGTGCTAGCCGGGTTCGTTCACTTTTTGAAGATGCTAAAAAAGCAGCACCAGCCATTATCTTTATCGATGAAATTGATGCTGTTGGGCGCCAGCGTGGTGTAGGTCTTGGTGGTGGAAATGATGAACGTGAACAAACCCTTAACCAGCTCTTGATTGAGATGGATGGTTTTGAAGGCAACGAAGGAATCATTGTTATCGCAGCAACTAACCGTTCTGATGTCCTTGACCCTGCCCTTCTTCGTCCTGGCCGTTTTGACCGTAAAGTATTGGTTGGACGTCCAGATGTGAAAGGTCGTGAGGCAATTCTTCGTGTTCATGCTAAGAATAAGCCACTTGCTCAAGATGTGGACTTGAAATTAGTTGCTCAACAAACACCAGGATTTGTCGGTGCTGATCTCGAAAATGTTTTGAACGAAGCAGCCTTGGTTGCAGCTCGTCGAAATAAAAAAGTAATTGATGCTGCTGATATCGATGAAGCAGAAGATCGTGTTATTGCAGGTCCATCTAAGAAAGATCGGACGATTTCACAAAAAGAACGTGAAATGGTTGCTTATCACGAAGCTGGTCATACAATCGTTGGTTTGGTCTTATCAAATGCTCGTGTAGTTCATAAAGTTACGATTGTTCCACGTGGTCGTGCAGGCGGTTACATGATTGCCCTTCCTAAAGAAGATCAAATGTTACTTTCTAAAGAAGATATGAAAGAACAATTAGCTGGGCTCATGGGAGGACGTGTTGCCGAAGAAATTATTTTCAATTCGCAAACAACGGGTGCTTCAAATGACTTTGAACAAGCTACCCAAATGGCGCGTGCAATGGTGACAGAATATGGTATGAGTGAAAAACTTGGACCGGTCCAATATGAAGGAAATCATGCAATGTTTGGTGCTCAAAGCCCACAAAAAATGATTTCAGAACGAACAGCTTACGAAATTGATGAAGAAGTTCGTAGTCTGTTGAATGAAGCCCGTAATAAAGCGGCAGAAATTATTCAAGGAAATAGAGAAACGCATAAACTAATTGCGGAAGCTCTATTAAAATATGAAACCTTGGATAGTGTTCAAATTAAATCATTATATGAAACAGGAAAAATGCCTGAAAATTCAGAGCATGAATTAGAAGAAGAAGCAAAACCTCTATCATATGATGAGATTAAGTCAAAATTAGAAGAAAATAACTAATTCAAAAGAAGGAAAATATTTCCTTCTTTTTTTATTAAAAAAGTGTTGACAGAGTAAAAATATTCTGTATAATAGAATATGTTGTAAAAATGGTCCGTTGGTCAAGGGGTTAAGACACCGCCTTTTCACGGCGGTAACACGGGTTCGAATCCCGTACGGACTATCGATGAACTGTCACCAAGTGGCAGTTTTTTTTGTGTATTTGGAAAAAATAGTTAAAAATAATAACCAAATAGTTAAAAAAACGAGCAGAATAGAAAAAAAGTCCAATGGGCTTCTTTATTTTTATAAAATACAGATAAAAGTAAAGGAGAGCTTATGGAATTTAATAAAATGTATCAAAAAGTAAAATATATCGTAAGAAAATGTGAAAAAGAGTATTATATTCAATTATGGGAAAAGGATGATTGGGAACAAGAAGGTCAGCTAACTCTGTTTGAACTTTATCAAAAAAATCCTGAAATTGAAACAAATGAAGAATTACTTTATACATATTTCAAAACAAAATTTAGAAATCATATTAAAGATAAAATAAGACAACAGGAAAGTGATAAGAGAAAAATTAATAGACTTCCATATATTGAAATTGGAGAAATTAGTCACAGAATTTCATCAAGAAAAATATATTTAGATGAGCTGGTTGTTCTGAGAGATGCATTAAAACGTTTTAAAGAAAAATTAACAGTAAAAGAAAAAGAACAATATGAAGCATTACTAGCAAACAGAAGATGTCTAGGAAAAACAAAAATGAAAAAGAAATTAGAGAACTATCTAAAGGATTTTAAAAATTCAATTTAAGAACTGAAAGTTGACAGTGTATAAATGAACTTTCAAAAAAATAAAATTTTTTGGAAAAAAGTGTTGACAGTAAGGTAAGGTCGTGATATACTAATATAGTTGTCGCGCGAGAGCGACAAAGACCTTTGAAAACTGAACAAGACGAACCAATGTGCAGGGCGCTATAACTAAGGTTATAGTACTGAACAATG
>NZ_JBBKBR010000003.1:0-291041 GCF_037890265.1 Streptococcus sp. HCA-5024 | reverse complement strand
AGCTGAAATTTTAGCTTTTGCTGGTTGAGGAGCCGTATAAGTATTTGAGAAGGTTTTATTATCTGGATAAGCCACATCTGCTTTCAGGTTGTCGCCATCTTTTTTCACCTTAACAGTTACTTGTTTATCAGTCTTGTCATAGGTAATACCTGGTGTATTTCCAGCTACTTCCTTAACAGTGTAAGTGTGTTCACCTTCTTCGGTGTACTCAATTGGTGCAAATGTTACTTTTCCGTTTTTGTTTGTAACAGTTTGAAGCTTGTTAGCACCCTCGTACAATTCAAAGCTGAATTCGCCATCTGTTAGATCACGTCCTGTAAGAGTTTTATCTAGTTCGATGGTAGCTTGAGTTGCTTTAGGTTTTGCTTTTGGATTGACGATTGTCTTCGTTACCGCATGATCCGTTTCGCTAAAATCTTCAGCATTAACTGGGGTATCAGCAGTAGTAATGGTATAACCTTCAGGTGCTTGTAACTCAGTTAAGATGTATTTATCTTTTAAAAGACCATTGACTGTGATATTCCCATCTTTATCGGTCACATATTCACCGATTACTTGGTTGTTGGCTTGACGAACCACTTTGAATTTAGCTCCAGCAAGTGGTTGATTCGCGTCGCCCACTTTATGGATGTTAATGGTAAAGACATAACCAATACCAGAACCACCAGCAATTTGAACGGTGGCTGGATTTACTACTTCTTTAGTCTTAATGTTCTTACCTTTTAAAGTAGCCTGGTTATTTAAGACTTCCCCATCGACTGGTGAGTAATTTAAATGGACATCATACGTAATACGGTATTGATCCGTCTCACTGATATCTCCAAGATTCACAACAAATGATTGACCATTTTCACCAACAGTAACAGGATGTTCATTGGTTACATCCTTAGTATTATTAAATTGCCATTCACCATCGACATAAGACATCTCACCTTTTGTCACACGAAAACTATCTTTAACGTAAGAAGCATTGGTAAATTGCAAATTGTCTTCTACTGTTACCTCTTTCATATTTTCCTTTAGCTGGTTCACAGAAATGGTATAGGAAATAGTCCTAGGGTCATCTGAGTGAACCCAACTTGTTTTCTTTAAAAGGTTTGGATTACCATCCCCAACACCTTTAAAGGTAACTTTACCTGCAATAGTTGTTTTGTTGTTAACCGTCACTTCAACCGGAATTTCTCCTTGTTGAGGGTGCTTCTTGAAGTCGATACGGGCATAGAAGAAAAACGATCCCTTAGTATCTGAGTGATTTTCTGCATAATCGGTGTAAGTTAAGGAGATTTTTTTATTATCCTTGTCAACCTTTGCATGAGCAATCACTTCCTTGGTACCGTCAACTTTGATATCAAAACTATTTGAAGTAATAATTAAGGCATCTGGTACAGTGATGTCTGTGGTATCTCCTGCTTTAACATCCTTACCAGTTAAGTCGAAATTAGCATTAATACGGAACGTTGCCCATTGTCCTAATTCCCAATTCAGATTTCCGCCTTCATTACTGGATACTTGAATATTCTTAATCGTATCCACGAATTTACCGCTAACGGTTACTCCAGGTGTCTCGGCTGACGTTTTGGTCAGGCCGAGAGTGAAGAGAACCGTTAATAAAGCAAGGATAAATGTGAAAATTTTGATATTTTTTCTATTATCCATTTTATCTTCCCCTTTTTCCATAAAAATCCTATTCCCACGAAACAATATGGTAAAACTGGTTGAGATCTGTATAGGCTCCGTAAGATCTCCCACTCCCCAAATTGAATCTTGAGAAAGACCTAAATATATTTGTTTTAGCAAGGAAAATATTTTACTTTTAAAATTATTCCCTACAAAGGGAATTATAGCAAAAATAATGAGTTGCTTCAAGCTAAAAAGAGTGAATTTTTGCACAAATTATCTATTAAAATGCTTTTTCATTTACTTTCTAAAATTTTCAGAATACATGCATGAAACTGTCATAAAATATCCAAAGGTGCGTAAAATGAGCAGAAAAATGAATGACATTATTAAAAAAATACGAATAGTAGTATAGGGGAGACGCTAGACCAAAGTGATGGTATAATAGAAGAGATAGAAACATTTTAGAATGAAAGAGGAATGATGATGACAAAAATTCGTGGATTTGAACTTGTATCAAGCTATACCAATCAGGACTTGTTGCCAAAACGGGAGACGACCCATGCGGCTGGCTATGATTTGAAGGTAGCCGAGCGCACAGTGATTGCACCAGGAGAAATCGTCCTAGTCCCAACTGGGGTCAAGGCTTATATGCAAGCGGGTGAGGTGCTCTATCTCTATGACCGTTCCTCTAATCCTCGTAAAAAAGGTCTGGTCTTGATCAACTCTGTGGGGGTTATTGATGGAGACTACTATGGCAATCCAGGAAATGAAGGCCATATCTTTGCTCAGATGAAAAATATTACCGATCAGGAAGTTGTTCTTGAAGTTGGGGAACGTGTGGTTCAGGCTGTCTTTGCTCCTTTCTTAATTGCAGATGGAGATGAGGCGGATGGAGTACGGACCGGTGGATTTGGGTCAACAGGGCACTAAGATGAAGATTATCTTTGTCCGTCATGGGGAGCCAGATTATAGTATGCTTGATAAACTTGAAAATCCGCGACTCTATAGTGGTTTTGGTCGTGATTTAGCACCATTGACAGAAAAAGGTCGTAGTCTGGCAAAAGAAGTTGCTAAAACTGCATGTTTTGGAAAGGCAGAGATTATTATTTCATCGTCTGTGACGAGGGCTTTAGAAACAGCACATTATATAGCAGTTGAAACAGGATTGGACTTATTTGTGGAGCCGTTTTTTCATGAGTGGCGTCCAGACATAGATGGTACTAACTCTGATTTAACTAGTGTATTGGTAGCTCATGAATATTATCTAAAACATCAAGGAGTTTTATCTGAAGATTCTCCTTATCGCTATGAAACTGATCTAGAGATGCGTCATCGTTTTTTAAGAGCTTTGGAAAAATATAAAGATTATAAAACTATTATCATTGTAACTCACGGAATGCTCATGCGCCAATTTGTACCAGACGAGAAGATTGATTTTTGCCAAGTGATTGAATGTGAGATAGAGATGTAGAAAGAGCTTTATTATCGCAAAGAAAAAGGCGACATTTGTGTGTCAAAATTGTGAATATAATTCCCCAAGTATATAGGGCGCTGTCCAAACTGTGGGTCTTGGTCTTCTTTTGTTGAGGAGGTTGAGGTTGCAGAGGTCAAGAATGCGCGTGTGTCCTTGACGGGGGAGAAAAGACAGAAAGAAGAAATTTGCGACCGGCTTGCTGCTTGTATCTTCTCGTATCTTTGAGAAGCGTCGGGCTTCTTGCTTTACTAATCCAGATTTAAAAGATTTTTTAGAGGAAAACGGTGCTAAAAGCATAGAGTTTATAGGGGTAGATGGCAAAGGCTGTGTTAAGGCTTCCGTTTTGTCAGCTACCAAGGAGAATTAATAGTTTTATGGGGAGCTTAATATGAAAATTATTTTTATCCGTCATGGAGAGCCAGATTACCGTGAGTTAGAGGAACGTTCCTATACTGGATTCGGGATAGATTTGGCTCCCTTATCTGAGAAGGGGAGGAAACAGGCTCAGGACCTTTGCCAAAACCCCTTGTTCCAATCAGCTGATCTGCTAGTAGCTTCAGCAGTGACGCGAGCTTTAGAAACGGCTTTTTATGTATCCTGTGCTACGGGACTTCCTTTGAGGGTAGAGCCATTATTGCATGAATGGCAGGTTTATGAAACAGGTATAGAGAACTTTGAGACAGCTAGATGTCTGTTTTTAGAAAACAAGGGGGAGTTGCTCCCGAATTCTCCTGTTCAATATGAGACAGCTGTAGAGATGAAGTCTCGTTTTCTAGAATGCATGGCTAAGTATCGGGAACATCAAACTGTGGTAGTTGTAGCCCATCGCATGCTCATGCGTCAATTTGTACCGAATGAAACCATTGATTTTTGCCAAGTGATTGAGTGTGAGATAGAGATTTAGAAAGAGGTTTATCATCGCTAAGAAAAAAACGACATTTATTTGTCAAAATTGTGCCTACAATTCACCCAAATATCTAGGGCGCTGTCCCAACTGTGGTTCTTGGTCTTCCTTTGTCGAGGAGGTCGAGGTCGCAGAGGTCAAGAATGCACGAGTGTCCTTGACGGGTGAAAAGACCAAACCCATGAAACTGGCGGAGGTGACCTCCATCAATGTCCATCGGACCAAGACGGAGATGGAGGAATTCAACCGCGTCCTTGGAGGCGGTGTCGTCCCAGGAAGTCTCGTCCTAATTGGTGGCGATCCAGGGATTGGGAAATCGACCCTCCTCTTACAAGTCTCAACCCAGTTGTCTCAAGTAGGGACCGTTCTCTATGTCAGTGGTGAGGAGTCGGCTCAGCAGATTAAGTTACGAGCAGAGCGCTTGGGAGATATCGATAGCGAGTTTTACCTCTACGCTGAGACCAATATGCAAAGCGTGCGTGCGGAAGTGGAACGCATCCAACCTGACTTTCTTATCATCGACTCGATCCAGACCATTATGTCTCCTGAGATTTCAGGGGTACAAGGATCGGTTTCTCAGGTGCGGGAAGTAACGGCTGAACTCATGCAGCTGGCTAAGACCAATAATATTGCCATCTTTATCGTTGGGCACGTAACAAAGGAAGGAACCTTGGCAGGTCCTCGGATGCTGGAACATATGGTGGATACGGTACTCTACTTTGAGGGCGAACGCCACCATACCTTCCGTATCTTGAGAGCAGTCAAAAATCGTTTTGGTTCCACTAATGAAATCGGGATTTTCGAGATGCAATCAGGTGGACTGGTTGAGGTCCTCAATCCGAGTCAGGTCTTTCTGGAAGAACGCTTGGATGGGGCGACTGGCTCGTCCATCGTTGTGACAATGGAAGGGACGCGTCCGATTTTGGCGGAGGTGCAGGCCTTGGTGACGCCAACCATGTTTGGAAATGCCAAGCGGACGACGACAGGGCTTGATTTCAATCGGGCCAGTCTCATCATGGCAGTGCTAGAAAAACGAGCGGGTTTGCTCCTTCAAAATCAGGATGCCTACCTCAAGTCTGCAGGTGGTGTCAAGTTGGATGAACCAGCTATCGACCTAGCCGTAGCCGTAGCCATTGCTTCCAGCTACAAGGACAAACCAACTAACCCCCAAGAGTGTTTCGTTGGAGAGCTGGGCTTGACAGGAGAAGTTCGCCGAGTCAATCGGATCGAACAACGGATCAATGAAGCTGCCAAACTTGGTTTTACCAAGATTTATGTTCCGAAAAATTCTCTGACGGGGATTTCGACACCATCAGGGATCGAAGTTGTCGGTGTGAGTACACTGTCTGAAGTCTTGAAGAAAGTATTTTAATAGTAGAAAAGGAGGCTGGGACAAAAGTCCTAGCCTCTTAATTGTTTTTGGATTGTCGAGCAAAACGCAGTGGTTGAGTGGGCTCTACTACGCTGATTTCATCAGCTTTTACAGCCCTACTCAACTGTGCGGAGGTTAGACGACGAAATCGAATTCTAACGAATTACCGATTTCTGTCCCACTTTCTTTTTTCAGATGTGACAGATGACAGGAGGTATCCCCTGACAGAAAGGATCGGATATGGTAAAATAATAGATAATTTGAATTTCAAAGGAATGAAGGAGAGACCATGTCTTATTTTGATAATTTTTTAACAGCTAACCAAGCTTATGTGGCGCTACATGGAGACCTCCGTCTTCCGATTAAGCCCAAAACACAAGTAGCCATTGTGACCTGTATGGATTCCCGTCTTCACGTGGCGCCGGCACTAGGTCTGGCTCTTGGAGATGCCCATATTTTGCGGAATGCTGGAGGGCGCGTGACAGAGGACATGATCCGCTCCTTGGTCATTTCCCAGCAGCAAATGGGAACCCGTGAAATTGTGGTCTTGCACCATACAGACTGTGGCGCACAGACCTTTGAAAACGAGGGTTTCCGTCAGCATCTCAAGAAAGAACTGGGAGTGGATGTGGGAGATCGTGACTTCCTTCCCTTTCAAGACATTGAAGAGAGTGTCCGTGAAGATATGGAGCTTTTAAAAGCTTCCCCTTTGATTCCAGAGGATGTGGTGATTTCAGGAGCTGTGTATGATGTGGACACCGGATTGATCTCAGAAGTGAAATAAGCAGATAGAAGAGTATAGGAAGACAGAACGATCTTTGTTTTCCTGTATTCTTTTTTTGGTGTAAAAAAAGTGAACCGGATAGGAAAAAATGTGACAATTTAGCACAAATTGTTAAAAAATATGTGGTATAATATGACATTTTAACAAGAATATTACAAATTAATTTCAACAGATTGACTCTCGATGTCAAGGATGTTACAATTTTATTTGTATCATGGAATCATGAAATATGAAAAAGGAGATCCTATAAATGAAGGATGTATTTAATAAGCGTCAGCGCTTTTCATTGCGAAAATATAGCGTTGGGGTTTGTTCAGTTCTTTTAGGAACGGCACTCTTTGCTGCAGGAGCTCAATCTGCGTCAGCGGATGAAGCAACAGCACCTTCTGAATCTGCAGGAACAGCAACTTCAGAAGCAGTACAACCTGCTACAACAGAGTCAAGTCAATCAGAAGCACCAGCTGCTTCTAAGGCATACGGGGAAGGAGCATCAGTTCCAAAAATTGACCTTTCTGGGACTGCTGCTGCAACTTCAGAAACACCAGCTCCAGCAACTGAAAAAGCTGAAGTAGTTGAAACACCAGCTGCTACAGAAAACAAGGAAGCTAAAGCTGAAGAAGCTGCAAAACCAGCTAAAGCTGAAACTAAAAAATCTGAAGAAGCTCCAAAAACGACAGCGTCATCAGAAACCAGCAAACCTGTAGAGAAGAAAAAAGAGTCAAGCTCTAAACCAGCTTCTACAACAGCGGCTACCACAGCTCAACCTACTGCAACTCCTGCTGCAGCAGGTGAAAGCTCAGAAAGAGCAGCTGCAAGAGAAGAAGCAGCTACACCAGCAGGAACGACTACTTTTTCAGCTACTGTAAGTTCAGCAGCTCCAATCACTGATACCAAACCAGCTGCGCAAGCAGATCCAGCAGCAACAGATCGTGGCGCATCACTCGATCGTGCAGCAACTGATTTGACGAATGCTGGTGCTTTGGCAACAAGTCGTAGCCGTCGTGGACGTCGTGCTGCTACAGACCACAATAACGAGCCGGTTGCTGTAGCAACTTTCCTAAAAGACGGTGAAGTTGCTACACCTGATATGGAAAATCCAAACGGTGCAACTGTTTCATCTCAAACGGTGCCAGCTGGTTACGCTGCTAAAGAAGGCGATGTCTATACTTATAGCATCGTAGACCTCACTCGCTTTAATGAACGTTACAATACAAACTACTACACACGTGCTTACAAGGGATTTAATGATTCTACTGATACTACTGTAGAATTAATTGATAAAAATACAGGTAATGTAGTAGAAACTAGAAAAATTACTGCATCTAGTGGTATTCAAAAATTCACTACTACTGCTACTGCATCTAGAGGAGAATTAACTTGGCAAGTTGATTACGATCCAGGTACAGGAGCTGGACCTGGTAAAACGGACCAACCATTTATTCAATATGGTTATGAAGTCGGGGCAAGTATTCAAGCTTTAGTAGCTCCAGGACACCAACTAACACGTGACGAACAAAAATTATACGATGCTGTTTATGCTGCTCGTACATCAACAGATATTATCAACGTTGTAGAACCAGCTTATAACGGTCGTACGATTACGGATACCAATGCTAAGATTCCAGCAGCAGTTAATAAAACAACTTACTATAAAGTAGTTGATAAAAATAATCCAACATTTAATGCGAATAAAACAGATGTAAATGTTCAAGATTATAAAGAAAATGGCAATGAAGTAAACTTGGCTTCATACACCCTTAAAGCTATGGAAGGGCAAAACTTCACAGCATCTGGAGAGCGTCAATTTGATGGCTATAAATTGTATCAAGCAGCTGATGCAAATGATCAATCAGGTTATGTAAGTCGTCCTTACAAAGTTGGAACTAAATTCATGGACGCTGAGCGTGCAGGAATTAAACGGATTAAAGAAATCGTAGGTGAAGATGGAACTGTAGTCGTTCGTGTTTACCTTCTAGATCCAAAACAACAAAGCAAACGTTCTGACGGTAGCTTGAGCACTGATGGCTACATGTTGCTAGCAGAAACGAAGCCGATTAAACCTGGTGATTATAACAAACAAGAATTAGCTGTTAAGAAATCACCACTTCACACAATTCCTTTCACAGATAGTAAAGGTGTAACCTATGCAAATGGTAAAGAAGTTCCATTTGACTTCCAAAAAGCTGCTGGATACACACCGTATAAGACTGTCTTTGTTCCATTCTTGGGAGATAATATTGGACACCTTTCTCCAAACGAACAATTGATTCGTGGGGTAAATGGTATTGGTACAAACGTTGACTTGCTCAACTCTTTGACACCATACAAACAACCAGTTTATTACTATGAAAAGATTGCCCCAATTGATGTGGAATTGAAGGTTACAAAAACTTTAACCGACTTAAATACGACAAATAAACGTATCTTACGCGACGGGGACTTTACTTTCAACATCAAGAATGCTGATGAAAATACACCAGCTATTGATGAGGATGTGAAGAATAAAGCAGATGGATCTGTAATCTTTAAATCTAAAGAATTGACTCAAGCAGATGGCAATAAAAAGACAGTACCGTTGATCACTTTGGACAAAGAAGGTGTCTACAAGTACATCATTACTGAAAAAGCTGGTACAGACTCAGACGTCGACTATGATGGTATGAGTGTTACTGCAACCGTTACAGTTAAAGAAAAGAAAGATGCCACCGGTAAAAAATTAGGTGAGTATGGATATAGTGTTGCATACTCTTCAACTGGTGGTCAAGACAGTAATGGCGTTGCAAAAAATCCATCACTTCCAGCCAATGATGACACTGAATTCAACAACTTCGTAGTAGCCCCAGTTAAGACCAAGTTTGATTTTAGTAAGGCTCTTGCAGGTCGTAAGTTACAAGATGATGAGTTTACTTTCGTTCTTAAAGATGAATCTGGAAATGTTATTCAAACGAAAAAGAACAAAGCAAATGGTGTGATCGCTTTTGACGACTTGACATTTACAAAAGCTCAAGTTGGTACTCACAATTACACAGTTGAAGAAGTTATTCCAGCAGATAAAGAAGCTGGTATGACTTACGATACAATGAAGGCTGAAGTGACGATCACTGTTACGAAGGAAGGTCATGTACTTAAAGCGTTTAATATGCTTCCAGAGGACACAGAGTTCAACAATACCTTCACTCCAGGTGCGGTGAAAGTTAACCTTGACTTTGATAAATCACTTTCAAACGGTACTTTGAATGCTGGTGATTTCAGCTTTACCTTGA
Source organism: Streptococcus sp. HCA-5024 (assembly GCF_037890265.1). Lineage (NCBI taxonomy): Bacteria > Bacillati > Bacillota > Bacilli > Lactobacillales > Streptococcaceae > Streptococcus > Streptococcus sp. HCA-5024. The sequence continues at coordinate 281,624 of NZ_JBBKBR010000003.1, read as the reverse complement.
CTGGTGATAACAATGTTAATGAAACTGTAACCAACAAAGCTAACGGTAAGATTAACTTTAGCGAATTGTCATTTGATAAAGAAGGTGTCTACAACTACACTGTTAAAGAAGTGAAAGGCAACAATGCCGATGTAGACTACGATGAAATGACAATCGGCGTGAAAGTAACTGTTACAAAAGATGCTGCAACAGGTCTTTTGAGTGCCAAGACTGAAATGACTTCAACAGGTGGTGAAGCAACTGGTAAGGATGACAAGATATTCAACAACCACGTTGTGGCTCCTGTGACTGCTCAATTCGACTTCAGCAAAGCTCTTGCAGGTCGTGACTTGAAAGCTGGTGAATTTAGCTTTGTATTGAAAGACAAAGATGGTAAAGTCATTCAAACAAAACAAAATGATGTCAACGGTAAAGTTAAATTTGACGCATTGACATTCACAAATGCTCAAGTGGGTGACCACAAGTACACTGTAGAAGAAGTTCAAGGTTCTGAAGCAGGTATGACTTATGACCCAATGAAAGCAAACGTAACAGTAACGGTTACGAAGTCTGGTCATGCGCTTACTGCTGTTGCAACTCTTCCAACAGATACAGAGTTCAACAATACCTTCACACCTGCTGCTACACAAGCTCAATTCAAGTTCACTAAACGTCTTGAAGGTAAAGCACTTGAAGCAGGTGCCTTCGAGTTTGAATTGCTTGAAAACAACAACGTTATTCAAACTAAGAAAAATGCAGCAGATGGTTCAATCACATTTGATGCTATTGAATACAGCGCTGAAGGTGAACACACTTACACTGTGCGTGAAAAAGCTGGTAACGATACAAATATCGATTACGATACAATGAACGCAGAAGTGAAAGTTAAAGTTACTAAAGATGCTGCTACAGGTCTCTTGAGCACTGCTGTTACAATGCCTGAAGACACAGAGTTCAACAACTATGTGGTTTCTCCAGTTGTAACGAAATTTGACTTCACTAAGAAGTTGGCTGGCCGTGAGCTTAAAGATGGAGAATTCAAATTCATCCTTAAAGATGCTAACGGACGAGAAGTTGAAACAGTAACCAATAAAGCTGATGGTACGGTAACCTTCTCAGAATTGTCATTCGACAATACAAAAGTTGGTACTCATACCTATACAGTAGAAGAAGTGATTCCTGCAAACAAAGAATTCGGAATGACTTACGACCAAATGAAAGCAACTGTTACAGTTGAAGTTGCCAAGAACGGTCACTCATTGACAACTGTTACAAACGTGACTTCAACTGGTGGTAAAGATGCCAATGGTAAGGCTACTGATGGTACTGCAGATAAAGAATTCAACAACAAAGTTACTCCTCCAGAAACTCCAGAATTCCAACCAGAAAAATTTGTCGTTTCTAAAGAGAAATATGACATCACTGGTAACAAGTTGATGGATGACGACGATGAGTTGACAAATGAATACACTGAAACAAATGCGGATCCATATGTAGACAAGACAACTAACAACGAACCAGAAAACTTGAATACCAAGACAGTTAAACGTGGTTCTAAATTGGTTTACCAAGTATGGCTTGATACTACGAAATTCACAGAAGCAAACAACATCCAATACGTTGGTGTATCTGATACATACGACGCTGATAAATTGGACGTCAATGCAGCGGATATCAAAGCATATGATTCAGTAACTGGTGCAGAAGTAACCAATAAATTCGACATCAAAGTTGAAAATGGTACGATCACTGCAACTTCTAAAGATGAATTTATCAAAGATAAAGTAAACGCTCCTGTTATCGACACAACTAAGTTCGAGTTTGGACGTTACTATAAATTTGATATCCCAGCAACTGTTAAAGAATCTGTTAAAGCTGGTGCTGATATTGAAAATACAGCCAACCAAACAGTTCACGTTTACAACCCAGTAAGCAAAACAGTTGAAAAACCTGAAAAACCAACACAAAAACGTGTCAACAGCGTTCCAGTTCCAGTGGAAATGAACTTCACTAAACGTTTGGAAGGTCGTGAACTTCAAGCCAAGGAATTCGAATTCGTATTGAAGAAAGACGGCGTTGAAGTTGAACGCGTGAAGAATGACGCTGCTGGTAAGATTGTCTTCAAGACTCTTGAGTTCGGTCGCGATGATCTTGGTAAGACATACAACTACACAGTAGAAGAAACTCCTGGTACAGATGCAACTGTCAAATACGACACAATGGTTGCTACTGTTAAAGTAGTTGTTTCACACGATGGTACAGCAAAAGCAATTGTTGCCAACGTAACAGATGCAGCTGATAAAGAATTTAACAACCGTGTAACTCCTCCAACAGAACCTAAGTTCCAACCAGAGAAATACGTTGTTTCTAAAGAGAAATACGATATCACTGGTGACAAGCTTGTTGACGATGATAGAGAGTTGGCAGACAAGTACGCAGATACGAATGCGAACCCATATGCAGACGATGCATCAAACAACGAAGCAGAAAACTTGAATACCAAGACTGTTGAACGTGGTTCTAAATTGGTTTACCAAGTATGGTTGGATACAACTAAATTTGACGCAGCTAACAAGGACAACATCCAAACAGTTGGTATCTCAGATAACTATGATGAAGCGAAATTAAATCTTAATGCAGCTGACATCAAAGCTTACGACTCTGTAACAGGTGCAGAAGTAACTGATAAATTCGATATCGCTGTCAACAACGGCGTGATCACTGCTAACTTGAAAGCTGGCTTCACGAAGTCACTTGGCGATGCAGAAAACACACAAGTCATCGACACAACTAAATTCGAATTCGGACGTTACTATAAATTTGATATCCCAACAACAGTGAAAGACGATGTTGTAGCTGGTGCAGATATCGAAAATACTGCGGCTCAAGTTGTAAACTACTACAACCCAACGACTAAGAAAGTTGAAAAACCTGAAAAACCAACTGAAAAACGTGTCAACAATGTTCCAATCTCAGTAGAATTTAACTTCACTAAGAAATTGGAAGGTCGCGACCTTAAAGCTGGCGAATTCACATTCGAGTTGAAAGATAGCGACAATGTTGTGATCGCAACGGCAACCAACGACGCAGACGGTAACTTCAAGTTCACTCCAGTTGACTACACAAACAAAGCTGGTAAAACTGTCACTGCCCTTAAATACCAGAAGGGTCAAGAAGGTACGTACACTTACACTGTAACAGAGGTGAAAGGTACAGATTCAACTGTCACTTATGATGAAATGGCTGCAGTGGTAACTGTTAAAGTAAGTCATGATGGTACTGCGAAAGCCTTGATCACAAACGTGACAGATCCTGCCGATAAAGAGTTCAACAACCGTGTCACTCCACCAACAGAACCTAAGTTCCAACCAGAGAAATACGTTGTTTCTAAAGCGAAATTCGATATCACAGGTACGAAGCTCGTTGATGACGATTCTGAATTGACAGATAAATATGGTGAAACAAATACAAACCCATATGTCGATACAACTGCCAACAACGAAGATGAAAACTTGAATACCAAGACTGTTGAACGTGGTCAAAAACTTTACTACCAAGTATGGTTGGATACAACTAAGTTTGACGCAAACAACAAAGACAACATCCAAACAGTAGGAATCACAGATAACTACGACAAGGATAAATTGACTGTTAATGCTTCAGATATCAAGGTTTACGATTCAGTTACTGGTGCAGATGTTACGACTAAATTCGATATCTCTGATAACAATGGTGTTCTGACAGCTAACCTTAAGGATGGCTTCACTAAGTCACTTGGCGACGCTGAAAACACTCAAATCATTGACACTACTAAGTTTGAATTTGGACGCTACTATAAATTTGATATCCCAGCAACAGTGAAAGACGATGTCGTAGCTGGTGCAGATATCGAAAACAAGGCAGCACAAGTTGTTAACTACTACAACCCAGTAAGCAAGACTGTTGAAAAACCAAACAAACCAACTGAAAAACGTGTCAACAGTGTTCCAATCTCAGTAGAATTCAACTTCACTAAGAAATTGGAAGGCCGTGATCTGAAAGCTGGCGAATTCACATTCGAGTTGAAAGACAGCGACAATGTTGTGATTGCAACTGCAACCAACGATGCAGCTGGTAAGATCAAGTTTGCCCCAGTAGATTACACTAATAAAGCTGGTGAAACTGTTACTGCCCTTAAATACAAGAAGGGTCAAGAAGGTACTTACAAGTACACAGTAGAAGAGGTTAAAGGAACAGACGCAACCGTTACATACGATACAATGAAAGCTGTCGTTACAGTTGAAGTTCGTCATGATGGTACAGCGAAAGCCTTGATCACAAACGTGACAGATCCTGCTGATAAAGAGTTCAACAATACTGTTCGTCCTCCAGAAGAACCTAAGTTCCAACCAGAGAAATACGTTGTTTCTGAAGAAAAATTCGATATCACAGGCGACAAGCTCGTTGATGATGACAAAGAATTGGCAGACAAGTACGCAGATACCAATGCGAACCCATATGCGGACGATGCATCAAACAACGAAAAACAAAACTTGAATACGAAGACTGTTAAACGTGGCGACAAGTTGGTTTACCAAGTATGGTTGGATACAACTAAATTCGACGCATCTAACAAGGACAACATCCAATCAGTAGGAATCTCAGATGACTACGATGAAGCGAAGTTGGAACTTGATTCTACTAAGATCAAAGCTTACGATTCAGTAACAGGCGCAGAAGTAACAGATAAATTCGATATCGCTGTGAACAACGGTGTGATTACTGCAACCCTTAAAGATGGCTTCACTAAGTCACTTGGCGACGCAGAAAACACACAAGTGATCGACACAACTAAATTCGAATTCGGCCGTTACTACAAGTTCGACATCCCAACAAAAGTGAAAGCTGATGTACCTGGTGGTGTAGATATTGAAAATACTGCGGCTCAAGTAGTTAACTACTACAACCCAACAACTAAGAAAGTTGAAAAACCAAGCAAACCAACTGAAAAACGTGTAAACAACGTTCCAGTTGAAGTGGAATTCAACTTCACTAAACGCTTGGAAGGCCGTGAACTGAAAGCCAACGAATTCAGCTTCGTTCTTAAAGATTCAGAAGGTAAGACTCTTGAAACTGTGAAGAACGATGCATCTGGTAACGTTAAGTTCTCAGCTATGTCATTCAAGAAGGGTGACGAAGGTGTTCACAACTACACAGTAGAAGAAGTTAAAGGATCTGACGCAACCGTTACATACGACACAATGAAAGCGAATGTAACAGTTACAGTTAAACACGATGGAACAGCTAAAGTTCTTATCGCGACTGTAGGCGACATTGCGGATAAAGAATTTAACAACCGTGTCACACCTCCAGAAGAACCTAAGTTCCAACCAGAGAAATATGTATTGAATACAGCGAAATTCTCTATCACTGATAACAAGCTTCTTGACGATGATGCCGAGTTGACTGATAAATATGGTGAAACAAATACTGATCCATATGTTGATAAAACAAACAACAACGAAGCAGAAAACATCAATACTAAGACTGTTAAACGTGGCCAAAAACTTTATTACCAAGTATGGTTGGATACAACTAAATTCGACGCAGCTAACAAGGATAACATCCAAACAGTTGGTATCACAGATGACTTCGATGAAACTAAGTTGACTGTGAATGCTTCAGACATCAAGGCATACGATTCAGTATCAGGTGCGGATGTTACATCTAAGTTTGACATCTCAATCGCTAACGGTGTAATCACAGCTAACCTCAAAGATGGCTTCACTAAGTCACTTGGCGACGCTGAAAACACTCAAATCATTGACACTACTAAGTTCGAGTTTGGACGCTACTATAAATTTGATATTCCAGCAACTGTGAACGCAGACGTTCCTGGCGGTGCGGATATTGAAAATACTGCGACTCAAGTAGTTAACTACTACAACCCAACGACTAAGAAAGTTGAAAAACCTGAAAAACCAACTGAAAAACGTGTTAACAACGTTCCAGTTGAAGTGGAATTCAACTTCACTAAACGCTTGGAAGGCCGTGAGCTTAAAGCTAACGAATTCAGCTTCGTTCTTAAAGATTCAGAAGGTAAGACTCTTGAAACTGTAAGCAATGATGCGGCTGGTAACGTTAAGTTCAAAGCTCTTGAATTCAAGAAGGGTCAAGAAGGCGTACACAACTACACAGTAGAAGAAGTTAAAGGATCTGACGCAACCGTTACATACGACACCATGAAAGCGAATGTAACAGTCACAGTGAAACACGATGGAACAGCTAAAGTTCTTATCGCGACTGTAGGCGACATTGCGGATAAAGAATTTAACAACCGTGTGACTCCTCCGGAAGAACCTAAGTTCCAACCAGAAAAATATGTTGTTTCAGAAGAGAAATTCGATATCACTGGTGACAAGCTCGTTGATGATGACAAAGAGTTGGCAGACAAGTACGCAGATACCAATGCGAACCCATATGCGGACGATGCATCTAACAACGAAGCTCAAAACTTGAATACGAAGACTGTGAACCGTGGCGACAAGTTGGTTTACCAAGTATGGCTTGATACAACTAAATTTGACGCAAACAACAAGGACAACATCCAATCAGTAGGAATCTCAGATGACTACGATGAAGCTAAATTGGAACTTGATTCTACTAAGATCAAAGCTTACGACTCAGTAACAGGCGCAGAAGTAACAGATAAATTCGATATCACTGTGAACAACGGTGTGATCACTGCAACCCTTAAAGATGGCTTCACGAAGTCACTTGGCGATGCGGAAAACACACAAGTCATCGACACAACTAAATTCGAATTCGGACGTTACTACAAGTTCGACATCCCAACAACAGTGAAAGCTGATGTACCTGGTGGTGTAGACATCGAAAATACTGCGGCTCAAGTGGTCAACTACTATAACCCAACTACTAAGAAAGTTGAAAAACCAAGCAAACCAACTGAAAAACGTGTCAACAACGTTCCAGTTGAAGTAGAATTCAACTTCACGAAACGTTTGGAAGGCCGTGAACTGAAAGCTAACGAATTCAGCTTCGTGCTTAAAGATTCAGAAGGTAATACTCTTGAAACTGTAAGCAATGATGCGGCTGGTAACGTTAAGTTCAAAGCTCTTGAATTCAAGAAAGGCCAAGAAGGCGTACACAACTACACAGTAGAAGAAGTTAAAGGATCTGACGCAACCGTTACATACGACACCATGAAAGCGAATGTAACAGTTACAGTGAAACACGACGGAACAGCTAAGATTCTCGTAGCAACTGTAGGCGACATTGCGGATAAAGAATTTAACAACCGTGTCACTCCTCCAGAAACTCCAGAATTCAATCCAGAAAAATATGTTCTAAACGAAAAAGAATTTGATTTGACTGGAACTTCATTATTAGATGATGATAAAGAGTTGGCAGACAAGTACGCAGATACCAATGCGAACCCATATGCGGACGATGCATCTAATAACGAAAAAGCGAATATCAATACTAAATCAGTTAAACCAGGTCAAAAACTTGTTTACCAAGTATGGTTGGATACAACTAAATTTGACGCAAACAACAAAGACCATATCCAATCAGTAGGAATCTCAGATGACTACGATGAGGCTAAAGTTGATGTTGATGGTTCAGCAATCAAAGCTTATGATGGTAAGACTGGTGCGGATGTAACAGCTAAATTCGATATCACTGTGAACAACGGTGTGATTACTGCAACCCTTAAAGATGGCTTCACGAAGTCACTTGGCGATGCAGAAAACACACAAGTGATCGACACAACTAAATTCGAATTCGGACGTTACTACAAGTTTGATATCCCAGCTACAGTGAAAGCCGACGTTGCAGGTGGAGTTGACATCGAAAACACTGCGGCTCAAGTAGTCAACTACTACAACCCAACTACTAAGAAAGTTGAAAAACCTGAAAAACCAACTGAAAAACGTGTCAACAGCGTGCCAGTTGAAGTAGAATTCAACTTTACTAAACGTATGGAAGGCCGTGAGCTTAAAGCCAATGAATTCAGCTTCGTTCTTAAAGATTCAACTGGTAAAGAAGTTGAAACTGTGAAGAACGATAAAGATGGTAACGTTAAGTTCTCTAAACTTGAGTTCAAGAAAGGTCAAGAAGGCGTACACAACTACACAGTAGAAGAAGTTAAAGGATCTGACGCAACCGTTACATACGACACTATGAAAGCGAATGTAACAGTCACAGTTTCACACGACGGAAAAGCTAAAGTTCTGATCGCGAAAGTTGGCGACATTGCGGACAAAGAATTTAACAACAAGGTGACTCCTCCAGAAACTCCAGAGTTCAACCCAGAGAAATACATCTTGAACGCTGAGAAATTCGACCTTACTGGTAAATCACTTCTTGATGATGATAAAGAATTGGCAGACAAGGTTGCGGAAACAAACGCAAATCCTTACGCTGATAAGGCTGACAATAATGAAGCAGCAAACATCAATACTAAGACTGTGAAACGTGGCGATAAGGTTGTTTACCAAGTATGGTTGGATACAACTAAGTTCACTGAAGCGCACAACATCCAATCTGTTGGTGTTACTGATGACTACGAAGAAGACAAGCTTGACATCAATGTTGCAAACATCAAAGCTTACGACTCTGTAACAGGCGAAGATGTGACTGCTAAATTTGATATCAAGGTTGAAAACGGTGTGATCTCTGCAACTTCTAAAGCAGACTTGACTAAGTCACTTGGAGACGCAGAAAATACACAAGTTATCGACACAACTAAGTTGGCCTTTGGACGTTACTACAAGTTTGAAATTCCTGCAGAAATTAAACAATCTGCTCAAGATGGTGTGGACATTGAAAATACGGCTTCACAAATCGTACACCAATACGATCCAACTAAGAAGACTGTAGAAAAACCAGAAAAACCAACTGAAAAACGTGTAGTCAACATTCCAGTTAAAGTTCAATTCCAATTCACTAAAAAATTGGAAGGTCGTGCATTGAAGGCTGGTGAATTCAGCTTCGTTCTTAAGGACGAAAAAGGAAATGTGATCGAAACCGTAACCAATGATGCGGCTGGTAAGATCACCTTCTCAAATCTTGAATTCAAACGTGGTGAAGAAGGAACTCATCTCTACCATGTAGAAGAAATCCGTGGCACAGATTCTAGCGTTGAATACGATAAGATGGTTGCCACTGTGGGTATTATGATTAACAAAGACGGTAAAGTATTGACGGCTATTACTCAGTTGCCAGAAGATACAGAGTTTAACAACACTGTTATTCCGCCAACAACACCGCCAAATACACCACCAACAACACCGCCAAATACACCACCAACAACACCACCGAATACACCGCCGACAACACCACCGAATACGCCACCAACACCACCAACAACACCGCCAACACCACCAACGCCACCAACACCTACAACTCCTCCAGCTCCAGCACTTCCTGAAACTGGTGAAGAACAATCAGCATCTGCTGCATTGTTAGGTGCTGCACTTGGTATGGTTGGCCTTGCGGGACTTGCAAAACGCAAAAAACGCGAAGACTAAAATTGAGGTGACATCGACAAACTTGTTGATGAGGTGACAATTTTAGATCCAACAGGAAGAGGCTTTGCTCGAAAGAGCAAGGCCTCTTTGTTTGGTATTGGAAACTTAGAAAAACATGCATAAATGTGATGAAAAAGTTTCAGTAAAATTCTATATATTCATTTCATTCGGTTACTAGTTTCAGTAAAATTCCATTGACTTGAAGTAGAGAAAACAGTATACTAGTAAAGCAATTTGATCTTTCAAACTGCCGGCAACAAGGGGAATGAATCCACTTTGAATTGGGATACAGTAGGGTTTGGAGTGGTAGTACTTCACACCCTTATTGTCGTCAGTTACCCTAGTAAGACCAGACTTGTGAAACAAACACAGGTTTCTTTTTTGCATAATTATAAAAGCTTATAGAACCCTCCTGCTCCATATAATCAGGAGGGTTCCGTTTTATTTTTAAAAAGCTGGTGATCCAAGAAATATTGTGAATTTCCTATAGGTTCTCTTCCATATTTATGTTACAATTAAACTACTATTATCGAAGGGAGAAACTATGATTAATTCAATTGTTTCACAAGGTTTGATTTGGGCCATTTTAGGGTTAGGAATCTTTATGACGTTCCGAATTCTAGATTTTCCAGATATGACAACAGAAGGCTCCTTCCCGCTTGGAGGAGCGGTGGCGGTAACCTTGATTACCAAAGGGGTCAATCCACTCCTTGCGACGCTGGCTGCTATTGGAGCAGGGTGCTTGGCGGGACTTGCGACGGGCCTTCTCTACACAAAAGGGAGAATCCCGACACTCTTGTCAGGGATCCTTGTAATGACGTCTTGTAACTCGGTTATTCTCTTTGTCATGCAGCGGGCTAATTTGGGACTTTTGGGCTATAAAAAAATACAGGATTTTCTTCCTTTTGCCAGTGGGTTCAATGAGATTCTGATTGGCTTGATTTTCGTAACGCTTGTGATCCTTGGTTTGATCTTCTTCTTGGATACACGCTTGGGTCAAGCCTATATTGCGACAGGGGACAATCCAGATATGGCCAAGAGCTTTGGGATCAATACCGACCGGATGGAATTGATGGGCTTGGTCATTTCAAATGGGATTATTGCTCTTTCTGGTGCACTGATGGCCCAGCAAGAAGGCTATGCGGATGCTTCACGTGGGATTGGTGTCATTGTTATTGGGCTTGCCAGCCTCATTATTGGAGAGGTGCTCTTTTCAAATGTCACTTTGACAGAGCGCTTGCTCAGTATTGCGATCGGATCGATCGCCTACCAATTTTTGATTTGGGCCGTGATTGCGCTTGGCATCAATACCAGCTATATTCGAATCTTCAGTGCCTTGATCTTGGCTATCTGCCTGATGATTCCAACCTTTAAGGGAAAAATCATGAAAGGAGCGAAACTCAGTAAATGACAGCAATTGTAGAATTAAAAAATGTAACCAAAGCCGTGAGCAATGGGATGAACGAAGAAAAAGTCATTCTGGATGATGTTTCCTTGGAAATTCGAGAGCATGATTTTATCACGATTTTGGGGGGCAATGGAGCTGGAAAATCAACCCTCTTTAATACCATTGCAGGGACGCTTCCGGTGAGCAGTGGGAAGATTTATATTTTGGGGGAAGATGTAACAAACTATTCTCCTGAAAAGAGAGCCAAGTACCTATCGCGGGTCTTTCAAGATCCTAAAATGGGGACAGCGCCTCGCATGACGGTTGCGGAAAACCTCTTGGTAGCGAAGTTTCGCGGAGAAAAACGTGGCTTGATTCCGCGTCACTTGGCCAGCTATAAAGAAGAGTTTCAAACAGTCCTTGCTAAGATTGGCAATGGCTTGGAAAATCATATCGACACAGCCGTTGAGTTTCTATCGGGTGGGCAACGACAAGCCTTGAGTCTGTTGATGGCGACACTGAAACGCCCAGAACTCTTGCTTTTAGATGAACACACTGCTGCCTTGGATCCAAAAACCAGTCAGGCCCTCATGACCTTGACGGATCAGTTTGTGAAACAAGATGCCCTCACAGCTCTTATGATCACCCACCATATGGAAGATGCTTTGAAATATGGAAATCGCTTGATTGTGATGAAAGACGGACACATCGTCCAAGATCTCAATCAAGAAGAAAAAGCCCAAATGACCATCGCAGATTATTATCAATTATTTGAGAAAGAATAAGATACAAAGCCCGTAAAATGCAAAGTGAAAATAGAGAGTGGGACAGAAATCGGTAATTCGTTAGAATTCGATTTCGTCGTCCCACCTCCGCACAGTTGAGTAGGGCTGTAAAAGCTGATGAAATCAGCGTAGTAGAGCCCACTCAACCACTGCGTCTTGCTCGACAATCCAAAAATAATTGAGAGGCTAGGACTTTTGTCCCATCCTCTTTTCTTTTTCTTAAATCATCAATAAAACCGCATAAAAATTGGAACTAGTTTCAGCTGAAATCGCTTGCAATTACTCAGGTAGGTGAGTATAATATAGTTAGAAAGATGAAGAAGGGATTGATACCAATGCCTTATCGAGTTGAAATTTAGGTTACTTCGTTTTAGGCCTGTTTTGCTGATAGCTGTTCATGCTCTTATCGTAAAAGAGCAGTTATGTCGTGTGTGTCGGATCGGTTGGACGGTCGGGCAAGCCTGCTTAGTTTGTCCGGAGACATAAGAAAACGTGGAAATAGTAGGTAGAAGCTTTTTATAAAGGTTTTCAAACTTCAATGCGTCCAGTCGAAAGCTCATAAATTTAGATTTGGGATAGCAAAGAAAACCTCTGGTATTTTACACAAATACTATTAAATGAAATCAACATCATAAGCATTGTTTTGTTAGCCAAAAGGTTAATTGCACCAAGTCAGTGAAGCAGACCAGGCCTCTAGTCCCGTAAGACTGGAGGCCATTTTTTATAAAATACCCAGGAGGAGGTGAGAGTATGGGATTGTCGTATGCGCAAGAATATAGTTGTCGTGACCATTTCCGGCAAAGAGCTTTTGAGCGCTTTGGCGTAGATGATCAGCACTTGAATAAGTGGATCAACCAACACCTCTCCTCCCTCTCTCCTTATGATAGTAATGTGGTTCAACCCGCCAACACAGAAGCCTATGTAGCCAGTGATGGGGTCATCTTTGTCTGCAATATCAAAAGTCGGGAGTTCATCACTTGCTTTAAGGCGGTTAATTACCAAGAATCTAAGGAAGAAGAGGAAGCTTATACGGACATTCACGAAAACAATGTCGCTTCCTTCAAAAAAGATGTGACCTACCTAGTCAATCGCTACCGACTCAAGGAAGCCAAAGAGCTGTTTGAAAACATTGGGGAGGACTTGGATGATTTTTATCGCCTGTCCCAAGCGGTCAAGAACGGCCAATTGAGCGAGCGAAATAGTAAGCGCCTAGAGGAGTTGTTAGGCAAGTTTCATGTGATCAAGGCAGCCATGCGGATCATTGAAAATAAACGGGGAGATTACCATCTTTAGGGTCTTTTCCCCCTAAAAATAGGCGCCTAGAAGCCCTCTCATCTGAAATAGATGAGAGGACTTTTTTGCTGTGGAAAGCTTTTTGAAAAAAAGAGAAAAAAATTGTATAATAGAGTGGATATGCAAGTATTTGCAAAGCTGTAATTCGACTTGGGCAACCAAGGACCGTAAGTATTAAAATAATCACACTAAAGGAGACAACAGTGAGTAGTATTAAATTAGTCACTCTTGGCGGTGTTCGAGAAAATGGGAAAAATCTCTACGTTGCCGAAGTGAACGATTCGATTTTTGTCTTGGATGCAGGTTTGAAGTATCCAGAAAATGAGCAACTTGGGGTGGATGTCGTTATCCCCAACATGGATTATCTATTTGAAAACAAGGACCGCATTGCGGGTGTTTTCTTGACCCACGGTCATGCGGATGCCATTGGGGCCTTGCCTTATCTTTTGGCGGAAGCGAAAGTCCCTGTATTCGGGACAGAGTTGACCATTGAGTTGGCTAAACTCTTTGTCAAAAGCAATGACAGTGTGAAGAAATTCAACGACTTCCATGTCATCGATCAGAATTCTGAGATTGATTTTGGTGATGCCGTCGTGTCTTTCTTTCAAACAACCCACTCCATCCCTGAAAGTATCGGGATTGTGATTGGCACTCCTGAGGGCAATATCGTCTACACAGGAGACTTTAAATTTGACCAAACTGCCAGCGAGTCGTATGCGACAGACTTTGCTCGCCTAGCTGAGATTGGACGCGAAGGTGTGCTTGCCCTCTTGAGTGATTCAGCCAATGCGGATAGTAATATTCAAGTTGCCAGTGAGCAAGAAGTAGGCGATGCCATCTTAGATACGATTGCAGACTGGGATGGTCGTGTCATCGTAGCGGCGGTAGCCAGCAACCTTTCTCGGATCCAGCAGGTCTTTGATGCTGCGGCTGAGACTGGCCGTCGAGTGGTCTTGACAGGGTTTGATGTGGAAAACATCGTCCGCACAGCTATTCGCTTGAACAAATTGTCTCTTGCCAACGAAAAACTCTTGATCAAGCCAAAAGAAATGAGCCGTTTTGAGGATCATGAATTGATCATTTTGGAAACAGGCCGGATGGGTGAGCCGATCAATGGTTTGCGCAAGATGTCTATTGGCCGTCACCGTTATGTGGAAATCAAAGATGGGGACTTGGTCTACGTCGTCACAACGCCATCGATTGCTAAAGAAGCTGTGGTGGCTCGTGTGGAAAACATGATCTACCAAGCAGGTGGCATTGTCAAATTGATCACGTCAAGCTTGCGCGTGTCTGGTCACGGAAACGCACGGGACTTGCAGTTGATGATCAACCTTCTTCGTCCTAAATACCTCTTCCCGATCCAAGGGGAATACCGCGAATTGGATGCCCATGCACGAGTAGCGATGGAAGTCGGTATCTTGCCTGAAAATATCTTTATTCCAAAACGCGGCACTGTGATGGAGTACGAAAAGGGGGACTTCGTCCCTGCCGGTAGCGTCTCAGCTGGAGATGTCATGATCGATGGGAATGCCATTGGTGATGTGGGCAATATCGTCCTTCGTGACCGCAAGGTCTTGTCAGAAGACGGGATCTTTATCGTGGCGCTCACCGTGAATCGCAAAGAGAAGAAGATTATTTCCAAAGCGCGCGTGCACACCCGTGGTTTTGTCTATGTCAAGAAGAGTCGGGATATTCTTCGTGAAAGTTGCGAATTGGTCAACCAAAGTGTTGAAGACTATTTGGCACAAGACAGCTTTGACTGGGGGGAATTGAAAGGTTTGGTGCGTGACAACTTGTCTAAGTTCTTATTTGAACAAACCAAACGCCGTCCAGCCATCCTACCAGTCGTGATGGAAGTGAAATAATAGAAGAAATGGAAACGCTTGGCAGCCAGAGGCTTGCCGAGTGTTTTTAACAGTAGAAAGAGGAAATCAAATGGCAGTTATGCAGATTGAGTATTATTCAGAAGCCTTGAAGATGGAGTGGGGCGTGTCCGTCCTTTATCCTGATGCATCGCGCGTGGAAGATCCAGCGGATACGGATATCCCAGTCCTTTATCTCTTACACGGGATGAATGGCAACCACCATTCCTGGTTGAAGCGGACTAATGTGGAACGCATTTTGCGCAATACCAATCTAATCGTGGTCCTCCCCAATACCAATAATGGCTTTTACACAGATACCCAGTATGGCTACAACTACTACACGGCCATTGCAGAGGAATTGCCAGAGACTCTTTCTCGCTTCTTCCCTAATATGACCAAGAAACGGGAGAAGACCTTTATTGCTGGCCTATCCATGGGCGGCTATGGATCGATGCTCTTGGCTCTCAAGACAAATCGTTTCTCCCATGCGGCTAGTTTTTCCGGTGCTCTAAGTTTCCACGATCGGGACTTTGAAAACAATGACTTGGAACAACCAGCTTTTTGGAAGGGGATCTTTGGAGAGATTGAGGATTGGACGACCAGTCCCTATTCGCTAGAGACTGCTGCCAAGAGATTTTCAGATAAGAAGACCAAACTCTGGATCTGGTGTGGGGAGCAGGATTTCCTTTATGAAGCCAATAATTTTGAAGTCAAGGAACTAGAAAAGTTAGGCTTGGATGTCACCTATACCCACAGCCCAGGCAAGCACGAATGGTTCTACTGGGAACGTGAGTTGGAGCACTTTTTACAAACCCTACCAATCGACTTTGAATTAGAAGAAAGACTAAAATAAGATACAAATAGATTGGATATAAGAGAGTGGGACAGAAATCGGTGATTCGTTAGAATTCGATTTCGTCGTCCCACCTCCGCACAGTTGAGTAGGGCTGTAAAAGCTGATGAAATCAGCGTAGTAGAGCCCACTCAACCACTGCGTCTTGCTCGACAATCCAAAAATAATTGAGAGGCTAGGACTTTTGTCCCAGCCTCTTTTTTCCTATACATAGGAAGAAAAGCTAGAAAGGCCACTTATTCATTTCAGTCCTGCTTTCTTTGTGGTATAATAGGAACGATTGAAAAATGAGCTAGAAATAGCGAACAAGATAAGAGGAGAGAAATATGGCAAAAGATATTCGTGTGCGTTATGCACCAAGTCCAACAGGGCTACTACACATCGGAAATGCTCGTACAGCATTGTTTAACTACTTGTATGCGCGCCACCATGGTGGAACCTTTATCATCCGTATCGAAGATACGGACCGCAAACGTCATGTCGAAGACGGAGAACGTTCACAGCTTGAAAACCTTCGTTGGTTGGGCATGGACTGGGATGAAAGCCCTGAGACGCACGAGAACTACCGCCAATCAGAACGGCTACCACTTTATCAAAAATACATCGACCAACTCTTGGCGGAAGGAAAAGCTTACAAATCTTACGTCACTGAAGAAGAGTTAGCGGCTGAACGTGAACGCCAAGAAGCTGCGGGTGAAACACCTCGCTATATCAACGAATATCTCGGCATGAGCGAAGAAGAAAAAGCTGCTTATATCGCAGAACGTGAAGCAGCGGGCATCATTCCAACGGTTCGTTTGGCAGTGAATGAGTCTGGTATCTACAAGTGGCATGATATGGTCAAAGGCGATATCGAGTTTGAAGGTGGCAATATCGGTGGGGATTGGGTCATCCAGAAGAAAGATGGCTACCCAACTTACAACTTTGCCGTTGTCATTGATGACCACGATATGCAAATCTCTCACGTTATCCGTGGAGATGACCACATTGCCAACACACCAAAACAGCTCATGGTTTATGAAGCGCTTGGATGGGAAGCACCAGAGTTCGGTCACATGACTTTGATCATCAATTCTGAAACTGGTAAGAAGTTGTCTAAACGGGACACTAACACCCTTCAATTTATCGAAGATTACCGTAAGAAGGGCTACCTTCCAGAAGCAGTCTTTAACTTTATCGCTCTTCTTGGTTGGAACCCTGGTGGGGAAGACGAAATCTTCTCTCGCGACGAACTTATCCAGCTCTTTGATGAACATCGTCTCAGCAAGTCCCCAGCGGCCTTCGACCAAAAGAAAATGGACTGGATGAGCAATGAGTATATCAAGAATGCGGATCTTGCGACTATCTTTGAAATGGCCAAGCCATTCCTCGAAGAAGCAGGACGTTTGACAGACAAGGCTGAGAAATTGGTGGAACTCTACAAACCACAAATGAAGTCAGTGGACGAAATCGTTCCATTGACAGACCTCTTCTTCTCAGACTTCCCAGAATTGACAGAAGCAGAGAAAGAAGTCATGGCTGGTGAAACCGTGCCAACTGTACTTGAAGCCTTTAAAGCGAAACTCGAAGCCATGTCAGACGATGAGTTTGTGGCAGAAAATATCTTCCCACAAATCAAAGCGGTTCAAAAAGAAACTGGGATCAAAGGGAAGAATCTCTTTATGCCAATCCGTATCGCCGTTTCAGGTGAAATGCATGGTCCTGAATTGCCAGATACCATCTACTTACTTGGACGCGAAAAATCCATCCAACATATTGAAAGCATGTTGGAAAAAATCAGATAATTATCAGAAAAGCCCCTATAAAATGGGGTTTTTTGTTTTATTTCTAAAGTCAAAGTATTATAGGATTTTCAAAAAATTGCCCCGGTTTGACAAATTGATCCTACTGAAAACGATTTTATTACTATCTAAAACAAAAATTATAAAAAAATAGCAATAATTAAGGATAATTGCTTCCAAAAATCGACACATTAGTCTATAATGTAAGGGAAATAAAAAATGTAATAAGGAGACAGAAATGTTTTTTAAACGTTCGAACGGTGAATTCCGTGAAACGGATCGTGTGACTCGTTTCAAATTGATCAAATCAGGTAAAAACTGGTTGCGTGCTGCGACTTCTAACTTTGGTCTTTTGAAGGTCATTCGTGGTCAAGTCGAAGAGACTGTTGTAGCTGAAGTGCGTGAAGACGCAGTATCAGTGAAAGAAATGACAAGCCGTGGCTTGCTCAAAGGGATCGTAGCAGCAGGGGCTGTTCTCGGTGCAGCTACAGTAGCGAACACTGCAAAAGCAGATGAGACAGGATCAGACGTTGCGACTGCATCTGAGCTTTCAAGTGAAGCTCTTGTAGAGCAAGGAAGTACAGTACTTGGTACAACTTCAACAACAGAATCTCAGTCTGAATCAACAACAGCATCAACAACTGAGTCAACTACTGAATCTCAATCTCAATCAACAACAGAATCAGCTAGCGCTTCTGCCTCTGTAAGTGCTTCAACCTCTACAAGCGTATCTGTATCTCACTCAGCTTCATTGAGCGAACAAGGTTCAGCAGAACTTTCAGCAGCTTCAAGCGAATCAACTGTAGCCGCTGGCTCTGAAGCAAGTGTAGAAAGCACTACAACTGTTGCGAAAGCTGAAGATAAAGTTGTTTTGGAACAAAACACTTCAGAAGCAGCATTGTTGAACAAGATCGCAGGAGACTACTCAGCAACTGTTTCAGCTCCGGAAAAGAAAGCAGCTCTTGATGCTGCCATCGCTAAAGTTCAAACAGAATTGACAGCAAGCAACAGCTTGATCAATGCTAATGCATCTGCTCAATCATACGCAGACCAACGCGAACGTTTGAGCAAGTCAGTAGATGACATGATGGCAACCTTGACTGCGGCAGGATTTACTGGAAACACAACAGTAAACGGTGCTCCAGCAATTTCAGCTCAGTTGGCACCAATCTCAACAAGCACTACTGGTAGTGTAGCTACTAAACCGGTTATCTCAAATGCAAATGGTGCAACGATTGAAGATGCAGCCTTCAATAAATCTGGTTATGCTTTGGATCCAAACGCTGATCGCTTCACTTTTGGTGTATGGCAATTCCTTAAAACAAACCATACTACTGGTGCTAAAACCAACTTTGATTACTATGCTACTCTTTCAGTAGACCGTTCTGCCATCACTGGTAGCCTTTCCGCTAACCCAGATGTTTACTTACGTATTGTGAAGAAATCGGATGGTTCAGAAGCTTACACACGTACTATTCATGCTGGTGAAAGCAATATCTCTCTTCCAAACTACATCACAAACAATAACTCTGATGTAACAAATACTTTGACTTATACAGGTGCTAACGGAACTGATCCAGGTAACGTAACCTTCTCATTGGTAAACGATAACCTTGAGTATGAAACACTTCAAATTCGTGATACCAACTACCCAGGTAACGAAAATGAAGATAAACCAAACGTTCAAACTTCTGTTCCTTATGCGAAAGCTGATCAAACTACTTACTATAAAGTTGTTGATAGCAGCAAGTACACAAAAGGACAAACTTATACACCAACTGGAAATGAAACAGTCCTTGCAAGCTATACGCAAACAGGTCTTGCAGGTCAACAATTCACAGCTTCAGGAAACCGTAATATTGAGGGGTATGAACAAGTTCCAGCAACAACAGACACAACTCAAAAAACATCGGGTGTCCTTGGTAAAGGTGTTGTTGGTCAAAAATTGGTCGAACTTCAAGGTGGAGCCAACCACTACTACATGAAACGTATTTCAGAAGTTGTAGATACCAACGGTTCAACAGTAACGAAATTATATGCTCTTGATCCATCACAAGTAAGCAACTTCAGTGCAAGTGATGTTGGTACAGAAGATGTATCTAAATATACACTTGTCTACACATCATCTGTAAATAAAGCTGGTGATACTTGGAACTCAACGGGATCAAAAACTACTCGTGTAAACAGCAAAAATGGTGACTATTATATTGATGTTACCGAAACTGCAGGTAGCAACTCCCTAGTAATTACTGGTTGGCAGTCTACTACAGAAAAAGTTTACCTTACGCACGATGAAACCAAAGTGACTGAAGGATACGCAAAACCATTTACAGGTGCACCAGATGTATCATTAACACCAGCTGGTCAAGGAAATAATAAATGGAACTTGATTGCTGGACGTAATGCTGATATTGTTGCGAAAGACAAAGTAACAGATTCCACTGGTAAAGTTTCTTACACACAATTGAAAGGTTTCACTTCATTCTCAAATAACTACTCAGTTCCATCTGCAGTTAAACCATCGACTGATGTGAACTATTACTTTGTTAAGTCTGATGTTAAAGGTAATGTTTACGTGCATTATCAAGATACAGAAGGCAAGACTATTAAGCCAGATGTAACTGATGAAAAAGATCAACCAATTAATAAGGCCTACGATACAGTTGTAGATAATCGTCCGAATGAGATTCAATTCGAAGGTAAGACTTACGAGTTGGCCCCGGCTGGTAACTACACAGTAGGTGAAGTAGATGACCAAGGTCACCTTAAGTCTTCAGATCCTACAACTGGAGAAGTTGCTAAAGAAGATAAGAATGTCACCTACATCTACAAACTCAAAGAAGAGCCTAAGGGTAACGTCTATGTTCACTATGTAGATACAGAAGGCAAGACCATCAAATCAGATGTGACGGATGAAAAAGCTCAACCAGTGGACAAAGACTACGACACAGTGGTAGACAACCGCCCACAAGAAATCGAATTCGAAGGCAAGACCTATGAATTAGTTCCAGCAGGTAACTACACAGTAGGTGAAGTAGATGATCAAGGTCACCTTAAGTCTACAGACCCTACCACAGGTAAGGTTATCGAAGGCGATAAGAATGTCACCTACGTATATAAAGTGAAAGAAACACCAAAAGAAGGTGAAGTTGTTATCACTTATGTAGATACGAAAGGTAACGAAATCCAAAAATCTCGTCAAGATACACCTAAATCACCATATGACACACCATATGATACAACTGAAAAAGGTGAAAAACCAAATATCATCAAGACAACTGATGGTAAGACATATAAAATTGTTCCTAAAGGTGATTACCCAGTAGGAGATGTTGATGAAAACGGTCATTTGAAGTCTTCAGACCCTATTACTGGTAAAGTTGACAAACCAAAATCAACCATTACTTACGTTTATGAAGAAGTTGGAAGTGTCTTTGTTCATTATAAAGATATTAACGGAAATACGATCATGGGATCTGTTATTGATGAGCAAGATCAACCACTTGAGAAGGATTATGATACTGTAGTAGATAATCGTCCTAAAGAAATTAAATTTGAAGGTAAAACTTACGAACTTGTAGAAGCTGGTAATTACCCAGTAGGTCAAGTTGACAGCCAAGGTCACTGGACAGGTGATGATGATACGACTGGTAAAGTGGCTTCAGGTGAGAAGAATGTTACTTATATCTATAAGTTGAAAGACGAATCTCAATCAGATTCAGGTTCAAATTCAGAATCAGCATCAGAATCAGCTTCACAATCATTATCAGAAGTTGTATCTAACTCACAGTCTGTATCAGAACAAGCTTCTACATCATTGTCTGAATCGGCACAGGAATCAGCATCAGTTTCAGCATCTGAGTCAGCATCGTTGAGCACATCAGCGCAAGAGTCAGCTTCTGTATCAGCAAGCCAATCAGCATCGTTGAGCACATCAGCGCAAGAGTCAGCTTCTGTATCAGCAAGCCAATCAGCATCATTGAGCACATCGGCTTCAGCATCAGCATCTACTTCAGCAAGCCAATCAGCATCATTGAGCACATCAGCATCTGAGTCAGCATCAGTATCAGCAAGCCAATCAGCATCATTGAGCGCATCGGCTTCAGCATCAGCATCTACTTCAGCAAGCCAATCAGCATCATTGAGCACATCGGCATCTGAGTCAGCAAGTGTATCTGCGAGCCAATCAGCATCATTGAGCACATCAGCATCTGAGTCAGCAAGTGTATCTGCGAGCCAATCAGCATCATTGAGCACATCAGCTTCTGCATCTGAATCAGCTTCGCAATCTATTTCAGAATCACAATCAGCTTCAACAAGCCAATCAGTTTCTGTATCAACATCAGCGTCTGAGTCAGCATCAGTATCAGCTTCAACATCAACGTCTGAATCTGTTTCAGCATCTGAATCAGCTTCAGCATCATTGAGCGCATCGGCTTCAGCATCAGCATCTACTTCAGCAAGCCAATCAGCGTCATTGAGCACATCAGCGTCTGAATCAGCATCAGTATCTGCGAGCCAATCAGCGTCATTGAGCACATCAGCGTCTGAGTCAGCAAGCGTATCTGCAAGCCAATCAGCGTCATTGAGCACATCAGCGTCTGAATCAGCAAGCGTATCTGCAAGCCAATCAGCGTCATTGAGCACATCAGCATCTGAGTCAGCAAGCGTATCTGCGAGCCAATCAGCGTCATTGAGCACATCAGCATCTGAGTCAGCTTCTGTATCAGCTAGTCAATCAGCGTCATTGAGCACATCAGCTTCAACATCACTTTCTACATCTGTATCACAATCAGCATCTAACTCTTCATCAAATTCTGAAAGTGAAACACCTAAACAAGGTGAAGTAATCATCACTTATGTAGATACAAAAGGTAAAGTGATTAAAGATCCTCGTCAAGACACACCAAACTCACCATATGACACACCATATAACACAACTGAGGAAGGTGAAAAACCTAACACTATCAAGACTCCAGACGGTAAGACTTACAAGATCGTACCGAAAGGTGACTACCCAGTAGGTAAAGTTGATGGCGATGGACACTTGGAATCATCTGATCCAATTAAAGGTAAAGTGGATAAACCTAAATCAACAATTACTTACGTTTATAAAGAAGTGAAGGGTGACGTTTACGTTCACTATAAAGACACTGACGGTAACACAATTAAAGATGATGTCACCGATGAAAAAGATCAACCAGTTGATAAAGATTACGATACAGTAATTGACAACCGTCCAAAAGAAATCCAATACAATGGTAAGACATATGAATTGGTACCAGCCGGTAACTACAATGTAGGTAAAGTTGACGAACAAGGTCACCTTGAGTCATCAGACGCTACAACAGGTAAGGTTATCGAAGGACGTAAAGACGTCACTTACATCTACAAACTCAAAGAACAACCAGCACAACCTAAGGGTAATGTCTACGTACACTATGTTGACGTTAATGGTAACAAGATTAAAGACGATGTCACTGACGAAAAAGATCAACCAGTTGATAAAGACTACGATACAGTAGTAGACAACCGTCCAAAAGAAATTGAATTCCAAGGTAAGACATACGAATTAGTACCAGCTGGTAACTACCCAGTAGGTCAAGTCGACGAACAAGGTCACTGGACAGGTGATGATGCTACAACTGGTAAAGTTGTTGAAGGTGATAAGAATGTCACTTACGTCTACAAATTGAAAGAAGATCCAACGAAACCTAAAGAAGGTGACGTCATCATCACTTACGTAGACGAAAAAGGTAAAGAAATTCAAAAACCTCGTCAAGACACACCAAACTCACCATATGACACACCATATAACACAACTGAGGAAGGTGAAAAACCTAACACTATCAAGACTCCAGACGGTAAGACATACAAGATCGTACCGAAAGGTGACTACCCAGTAGGTAAAGTTGATGGCGATGGACACTTAGAATCATCTGATCCAATTAAAGGTAAAGTTGATAAACCACGTTCAATCATCACTTACGTTTACAAAGAAGTGAAGGAAGAACCAACTCAACCTAAGGGTAGCGTATACGTACACTACAAAGATACTGAAGGTAACACCATTAAAGAATCAGTAACAGATGAGTTAGACCAACCAGTAGGTAAAGACTACAACACTGTTGAAGACAACCGTCCACAATACATTAGATTCGAAGGTAAAACTTACGAAATCGTACCAGTCGGAAACTACACAGTTGGTAAAGTAGATACTCAAGGTCACCTTGAATCAACAGACCCAACAACTGGTAAAGTGGTCGAAGGACGTAAAGACGTTACTTACATCTACAAACTTGTCGAAGAACCTGTACAACCTAAGGGTAATGTATACGTTCACTATGTAGATGAAAATGGTAACACGATCAAGACTTCAGTAGTGGATGAAAAAGACCAACCAGTAGGTAAAGACTACGATACAGTTGTGGATAACCGTCCTAAGACAATCACAACTGCAGATGGTAAAGTCTATGAATTGGTACCACAAGGTAACTACCCAGTAGGTAAGGTTGATGGTGAAGGTCACTTGACAACAACTGATCCAACAACTGGTAAAGTTATCGAAGGTGATAAGAACGTTACTTATGTTTACAAACTTGTGAAGACTCCAAACGTTCCAACACCAAACACTCCAGTGCCACCAACTCCAACACCAAATACTCCGGTAGATCCAACACCTAATAAACCAATGGATCCAACACCAAACACACCGGTAGATCCAACACCTAATACACCAGTGAACCCAGTTCCTGAGCAACCAGCTAAACCAGCTCCAGCTCTTGAACAACTTCCAAATACTGGTGAAACAGGATCTGTAGCTTCAGCTCTTCTTGGAGCAGTTGCAGGGGTTGCAGGGGTTGCAGCACTTGGAAGCCGCAAAAAAGAAGATGAAAAATAATCTTCTACCCTAATTTGATTCGGTCATTTCAGGTATGTGGGAAATGAAAAAGGATCCAAAAAGAGAACCTCCGGGTTCTCTTTTTGTGTGCTGTTTTTTATGTTAAAAACTAGTCTTAATTAGTTACTTTTGGGGAAAATTAGTGTATAATAACTCGATATCTTATTTTTAAGGAGCGGACATGTTTTTTAAACGTTCGAAGGGTGATTTTCGCGAAACGGAGCGAATCACACGTTATAGATTAATCAAATCAGGAAAGAATTGGGTACGGGCATCTGTCTCGCGGTTAGGCCTATTTCGTGTCATGCGAGGTGGTGTAGATGAAAACATCGTGGTTCAATATGAAGCATCATCACACTCTATGCCTACGGATCTGGTCAAAGGGATGGTTGTGCTAGGGGCTCTGGCTGGGGCGACAACGGTTGCTAATCCAGTATTTGCCGAGGAAAATGAGATGAATGCGACTGTTGGATCTGAAATCAGTCCGTCGACCGGTGTAGCGGGTTCGGATAGTCTTGTATTGGGGACGACGTCAAACTCAGATTCTGTGTCAGCCAGTCAATCTATAAGTGAATCTATCTCATTTTCAGAGTCAGCTAGTGACAGCCTTTCTCTGTCTCAATCGGTATCTTTGAGTGAATCTCATGGTGTCAGTGCTTCAGCGAGTCCGTCCACTTCAGAAATTGCTAGTAGCAATCTCTCAGAGAATGATACTATTCATGCAGCTACTTCTGAAACGAGTGAGAAAGTAGCAGAGGCTCAAAACAATCGCTCGGAAGACCAGGTGAAGCGTCTGCAAGTTTTGGCTTTGGATTTATACACCTATCGTGCGCAGGCTTTGGAAATCCCTGGGACAGAATCTGCTATTGAAAGTGGAGATCTGGCTTTAGAAGCTATTCGTACAGGCTTATCCAATCCGGCAATCCAAATGGATGCCGTGGAAAGCCAGGCTAAGAGTGCTCGCAATCGCTTGGTTAATGCGGTGCTTCGTGCGACATCTGGTCAACGGGATCCGCGAAATGGGAATCGTATTGATACGGATACCAGCCTTCGTGCGCCCCAATATAATTTAGGTCCAGCCAATAATGCCTTGATTTCTGTTTATAATTCAGATTACCTCAATTATGCTTATAATGTTGTGGAAACCATTCCTACACGAAATAGTATTAAAAGCATTGGCTACGCTTCTGGTAGTGATCGTGTGAATGGCATTAATGTTCCTCAGACGTCGGCCTTGAAAAATAGTGCAGTGGCCTTTAATATCATGGGAACTGTTGGGCAGACAGAGGTCGTAACGCCTGGGAAAATTTATAATGTTTCTTTTGTAGTGACCAATACGGCTAGGCAGTCAGTGACACGAACGCTACGCATTCAGGTTTTGCCGCAAAATGATGGCATTCGTAATCCGATTACGGCTGTGACGACAGCGACTTTTGTCAATGATACTACTAACTTGGCCCAGGCTGAAAAAGAGAAGATTTGGGAAGCGTTTAAGACTGCTAACCCCAATATTGCCACTTCAAAGGACTTTAAATCTTATTCCGTTTCATCATCTGGTGTGGTGACCATTACCTATAAAGATAACACTACAAATGATGTGACGGCTCCAGTGAAGCGACTTGCAGCACCAACTGTTGAAACGAGATTATTGGATAAGGCTTACACACAGACGCCTGTAACGGTGACGGGAGCTGAGCCAGGTTCTACAGTCGTTCTATACAATAATGACGACGAAGTGGGAACAGCTGTGGCAGATGCTTCGGGTCAAGCGATTGTGACGCCGACTGTTAAGTTACAAACGGGTGGTGTAACAGCCAAAGCTCGCATCATGTATGGTGATTATGCGGTGTATTCAGATGCCAGTAATTCCGTGGCTGTAACTGACGGAACGCGTCCTGAAGTGACGGCTAAGTTGACCGTCAATGGTGTGGAACCGAAATCAACCCCTCTTGAAGGTGGTGGGAAGAATTATACTATTTACGCTGGTGATGATGCGGTTGTGACTTTCACGGCAACGGATGACAGTGGCAAGCTTAAAGAAATGAAAGTCGTTGCACGAGCGGATCTGAATGACAATGCCTTGAACGGCAATTTCTTTGGTAGTAGCCAGTATGGGACAGGTGATATTGCTCCTATCACGGGTGATATTACGGCTACCAGTGCGAACCCTGCAACCATCACAACGACCATTCATTTGAAGGATGATCTTTACCATACCTACCGAAATACATGGCAACGCAACGTAGCGGCTATTGACAATGCCTCCAATATGAACCGTCCAAATGGTTTGGGTGAGATTCGGATTACTCAGGGGCGTCTCGCTGATCGTACACCAGGTGTGGCGCCGACAAGCACTATTCAGGTGACGAGTCTAACTGCATTGACAGATGCAGATAAGAGCAAGGTGATTGCTGCTGTATCGGCTGTTAATCCAGAGGTGGCCAACCGGATTAAGTCCTATACGGTTAATAGTGATGGTACAGTCACCATTACTTATAAAGATAGTACGACCAATGTCGTAGCGGTGAAACTGTCAGATAGCGATCACAGTCAGTCTGTATCAAGCAGTCAGAGTGCATCTACGAAGACTTCGCAATCGATCAGTCAGTCTTTAAGTGCGAAGCAATCTCAGAGCGTATCGGCTCAGCAGAGCGTTTCATTGAGCCAGTCACTGAGCCCGGTTCGCTCACAAAGTTTGTCAGCTTCACTAAGCCAATCAACTTCTGCAAGTGTCTCAGCTCAAGCTAGTTTATCTCGCAGTCAATCGTTGAGCAAGGAGGTTTCTCAATCTCAATCCGCTTCAACGAGTCAATCTGTATCGACAAGAAAATCTGAATCTGTGAAAGTTTCGGAATCAGCATCCGCAAGTGTCAGTGACTTGCAGTCTGCTTCGGTATCAGCAAGTGTATCCAAAGTGGTTAGCCAGTCTGTCTCAAGTTCGACATCCGCTTCAACGAGCGCCTCTGTTTCAGTGAGTCAGTCAGCATCAGCATCGCTTTCACAGTCGGTATCAGAGTCACTAAGTCAATCGACTCGCGAGTCGGCTTCAAAATCCGTAAGCCAATCGCAATCTGAGTCTGCATCAGTATCTTTGAGTGAGTCCGCTAGGAAATCAGCATCGTTGAGCACTTCCGTATTAGAGAGTCAATCAACCTCTACTTCGGTGTCGGTTTCAACGTCTGAATCAGTGTCAACGTCTGAATCAGTGTCAACGTCTGAGTCAGTTTCAACCTCAGAATCAGTCTCATCGTCTGAATCTGTGTCAGTGTTCGAGTCAGCGTCAGAATCGGTTTCTACATCAGAATCAATCTCAACCTCAGAGTCGGTTTCAACGTCAGAGTCAGTTTCAACCTCAGAATCAGTTTCAGCGTCTGAATCAGTATCAACATCCGAGTCAGTTTCGGCTTCTGAATCAGTGTCAACGTCCGAATCAGTGTCTGCATCTGAGTCAGTCTCAGCCTCAGAATCGGCATCAGCGTCTGAATCAGTGTCTACGTCCGAGTCAGTATCAACGTCTGAGTCGGCATCGACGTCTGAGTCAGCGTCAACTTCTGAATCAGTTTCAACGTCTGAGTCGGCATCTATATCAGAATCAGTCTCAACCTCTGAATCGGCATCAACATCCGAGTCAGTCTCAGCATCTGCTTCTGAATCAGCCTCAGTGTCCGAATCAGTATCAACATCCGAGTCAGTCTCAACATCTGAGTCAGCATCTGCGTCAGAATCAGTATCAGCATCCGAATCGGTTTCAACCTCAGAATCTGCATCTGCATCTGCATCAGAATCAGTGTCAACATCCGAATCGGCATCTGCATCTGCATCAGAATCAGTGTCAACATCCGAATCGGTTTCTGTATCTGAATCAGTGTCTACTTCTGAATCAGTATCAGCGTCTGAGTCAGTTTCAACCTCTGAATCATTCTCGGCATCAGAGTCAGTTTCAACGTCTGAGTCGATTTCAACGTCCGAGTCTGTCTCAATGTCTGAGTCAGTATCAGCGTCTGAATCTGTATCAGCCTCTGAATCAGCGTCAGCCTCAGAATCAGTTTCAACGTCTGAATCGGTGTCAACCTCCGAATCAGTTTCGACTTCCGAATCATTGTCAACATCCGAATCGGTTTCTGTATCTGAATCAGTGTCTACTTCTGAATCAGTATCTGCGTCTGAGTCAGTTTCAACCTCTGAATCATTCTCGGCATCAGAGTCAGTTTCAACGTCTGAGTCGATTTCAACGTCTGAGTCGATTTCAACGTCCGAGTCTGTCTCAATGTCTGAGTCAGTATCAGCGTCTGAATCTGTATCAGCCTCTGAATCAGCGTCAGCCTCAGAATCAGTATCAACGTCTGAATCGGTGTCAACCTCCGAATCAGTTTCGACTTCCGAATCATTGTCAACATCCGAATCGGTTTCTGTATCTGAATCAGTGTCTACTTCTGAATCAGTATCTGCGTCTGAGTCAGTTTCAACCTCTGAATCATTCTCGGCATCAGAGTCGGTTTCAACGTCCGAATCAGCGTCGACGTCTGAGTCAGCGTCAACTTCTGAATCAGTCTCAACCTCTGAATCAGTGTCTACTTCTGAATCAGTGTCAACGTCCGAATCAGTGTCTACATCTGAGTCAGCGTCAACGTCTGAATCAGTCTCAACCTCTGAATCGGCATCGACATCAGAATCGGCATCGACATCAGAATCGGCATCAACATCGGAGTCAGTCTCAGCGTCTGAATCAGCGTCAGCGTCTGAATCATTCTCGGCATCCGAGTCGGCATCGACGTCTGAGTCGGTTTCAACTTCAGAATCAGTTTCGACATCCGAGTCTGAATCAACATCCGAATCATTGTCAGCCTCAGAGTCAGTTTCAACATCTGAATCATTGTCAGCCTCAGAGTCAGTTTCAACATCTGAATCAGTATCGGCGTCTGAGTCAGTTTCAACATCAGAATCAGTCTCAACCTCTGAATCGGCATCGACATCAGAATCGGCATCAACCTCGGAGTCAGTCTCAGCGTCAGAATCAGTATCAACATCTGAGTCTGTAACAACGTCTGAGTCGGCGTCAACATCAGAATCAGTCTCAACGTCAGAGTCAGTTTCAGAATCTGAGTCGGTAACAACGTCCGAATCAGCCTCTGCTTCTGAATCAGCCTCAGTGTCCGAATCAGTCTCGACATCCGAGTCAGTTTCTGTATCTGAATCAGTATCAACGTCTGAGTCAGTATCAGCGTCTGAATCAATTTCTACCTCTGAGTCAGTATCTACGTCTGAATCAATCTCGACCTCTGAATCATTGTCAGCATCAACATCTGAGTCGGTCTCAACCTCTGAGTCAGCATCAACATCTGAATCAGCCTCTGCGTCCGAGTCAGCGTCAACTTCTGAATCAGTGTCAACTTCTGAATCAGTGTCTACGTCTGAATCGGTGTCGACATCCGAGTCAGTCTCAACGTCCGAATCAGCCTCTGCTTCAGAATCAGTTTCAACGTCCGAATCAGTTTCTGTATCTGAGTCAGTATCGACTTCAGAATCAGTCTCAACCTCTGAATCAGTGTCTACTTCTGAATCTGTATCAACATCAGAATCAGTGTCAACGTCCGAATCAGTGTCTACATCTGAGTCAGCGTCAACGTCTGAATCAGTCTCAACCTCTGAATCGGCATCGACATCAGAATCGGCATCGACATCAGAGTCGGTTTCAACGTCCGAATCAGCGTCGACGTCTGAGTCAGCGTCAACTTCTGAATCAGTCTCAACTTCTGAATCAGTGTCTACTTCTGAATCTGTATCAACATCAGAATCAGTGTCTACTTCTGAATCTGTATCAACATCAGAATCAGTGTCTACATCTGAGTCAGTCTCGACGTCTGAGTCGGCATCTACATCTGAGTCAGTTTCAACCTCAGAATCAGTATCAGCGTCGGAATCTGTCTCAACGTCTGTGTCAGCGTCTACCTCAGAATCAGTTTCGACATCCGAGTCAGTCTCAACATCTGAATCAATCTCGACCTCCGAATCATTGTCAACATCGTTGAGCAGTTCAGTATCAGAAAGCCAGTCAGTCTCTACTTCGCTTTCAGTTTCGACATCAGTATCTGCATTTGAGTCAGCATCATTGAGTACCTATGCACCTGAATCAACTTCAACATCAGTAAGTACTTCAGTTTCAGTGAGTCAATCACAATCAGGATCAACATCTGGTAGCGGTTCATACTCTAACTCAATGAGCCAATCAATTTCTCATTCAGAGTCATTGTCTGCATCAGAATCAGCAAGTGGATCACAAAAACACAGCCAATCTGTGGCCCTTCCAAATACTGGCGAAACAGGATCTGTAACATCGGCTCTTCTCGGAGTAGTTACAGGGTTAGCTGGAATTGCTGGACTTACCCGACGTAAAAAGAAGGGGAACTGATCTAGTAGGAAATATCATTTTTTTCGAGTGAATCTCATAGGAGATTCACTTTTTTACTAGTAGAATGAAGTATTTTTAATGTGTTACAAAAAAATTTGAAAATTAAACGATAATATATAAGTTTTTTGTAGCAAATTACTTGAATCTACGTAGTATTGCTGTATAATGAATAATGACTACAATGTAAGGGGAATATCATGCAATTTAAGCGTTCAAAAGGAAACTTTCGTGAAACAGATCGTGTCGTACGCTTCAAATTAATTAAATCAGGAAAAAATTGGCTTCGAGCATCAACAGCTGCTCTAGGCCTCTTTCGCGTGGTGCGTGGGCAAGTGGAGGAGACCATCATTGCCAACGTACAGCAAGATCAAATAGAAAGTCAAAAGCATAACCAAGCCTTCTTAAAAGGTTTGATTACGGTAGGGACTGTATTTGGTGGTGCTGTGCTTGCTACGACTGCTAAGGCGGAGGATGCAACATCACTTGCACCAACGGTTTCCGAGACAAAAGAGGAAACCTTGGCAGAAGTGGATAGTGTGGTCTTAGCGAAAACCTCAAGCCAGCCTTCAGAATCCATCTCTGTTTCAGAATCAACTAGTTTTTCTACATCTGAGAGTGCGTCTGCTTCGATCAGTGAATCCACCTCTTTATCCTTGAGCGAAGTTGGATCAACTGCATTATCAACGGCACTTAGCGAGTCTGCTCAAGCTTTAGAGTCAGAAGCAGGTATTGAAGAGCCGACTAGTTTAGAAGAAGCTACTGTTTTAGAACAAAATACCTCTGAAGCTGAATTGCTTCAAGAAATTGCAGGGAATTACGCATCTAAAATGACGGACACCGATCGCCGAGCAGTGGTCGAAGCGGTCATTAACAAAGTGCAGGCTGAAGTGACTGCAAGCAATAACTTGATCCACACCAATGCCAGTGCGCAAGCTTATGCTGACCAGCGCGATCGCTTGGAGAAAGCTGTCGATGAGATGATGACGACCTTGACAGCTGCAGGTTTTGTGGGAAATACAAATGTAGATGGGAAACCTGCGATCTCTGCTCAGTTGGCTCCTCTAGCTGAGGAAACATACTTGGCTGATGATGTATTGGATATGACCCCGAACCCAGAAGATCCCAATGGTGCGAGTGTAGAAGATCCTACACTTGACACACCAGGATATGCTAAGGATCCTCATCTAGATAAAGATCTCTTAAGATTTTCGCCTGAAGAGTTGAAAAATTTTTTAGGTGAACCCTACACCAATCGTTATACATTTGGTATTTGGGACTTTGTGAATAAACAAGGAGAGTCACTTGGTTACTATGCGACTATGTCGATTGATATCAGTGAGATAGATCCGGAAAAGCATAAGGCAATGGATGTTTATTTCCGCATTGTCCGAAAATCAGATGGGGCTGAAATTTTTTCACAAACTGTATCTCCAGAAGGATATGGCCAAGATATTCAATTACCAAAAGAAGTACTAATTGGTCAGGCTCCCCTTGGGAACAAGGTTTTTAATTCGGAACCTTCTACAGGTAATGGGACCTTTGGAATGCTGACGAATTTTATTCCGGAACAGGCTTTCTTATTCCGGAGTATTTATGATGTCATGACGCCTGAGAATCAAGGGCAATTGATTAGGACGTATCCTAGTATCAAAATTCCATCTATGATGGGACAACAATCGACCTTCTATAGAGAAGTGGACCCGAATGGTAGATGGTTTAATGGGCAATATGAACCAACGGGGAAAGAAAGATCCTTACTAGAGTATAGAATCTACGGATTGGAAGGCCAGCATTATACAGCTTCCAATCCACGCGAATTTCCTGGTTATGTACAGGTCCCAGCGCACACCGTGTTCCCGAATCGTAAAAGTGGGGTGTTCGATAATAGTAAGAATGGGAAATCAAGAATTGAACTATTAGGGGATGCGCGTGAGCATTTCATTAAAAGTGAAGTTGTCACCCTTAATCAAAATGGTGATTATTCTCTTCGCTACTATGTTTTAGATCCTTCTAAAATCCATGATGTTAGTAGTGGTGATGTAGGAAATGCTAAGGTAACCGATGTATATACACTTGTTTATGAAAAAGAATTTAAACAAGATAGTACGGATAACCTTTCAGATTTAGGTGGAACTCGTAAAGTTGAAAGTAAAAACAAGGATTATTTCCTGAATGTTACACCAAAACGAATAGATTACCAACATTTTGAGTTGGATATTACAGGTTGGTTCTCTAGTAAGGAGACAGTTACATACACTGATGAGAAAACAGGAATAGAATATACTGTTCCAAAACCATTCACGGAACTTCCAAAATCGGCCTACCTCGATAAAAATACGACCATGGTCGTTGGAGAAGATGCAACACCTCAAGGAGCAGATGGTTTTTCCAACTTCAAACAAACGATCAAAAAAATAGTAGATTCATACCCCTTAACGAGTGTGAATTATTACTATCGGAAGATGACACCGTCAGAATCTGCTTCACAATCTCAAAACTTCTCGATTTCAACTTCAGAGTCACTAGTTTCAGAATCCATTTCATCTTCTCAATCTGTTTCGGTCAGTGAGTCCGTTTCCTTGTCACAAGCATCTAGCTCCGCCAGTCAATCAGATTCACAGGTTTCAACCTCGATTTCCTTGTCACAATCTGTATCGACAAGCGAATCCAACTCGTTGATCCAGGAATCGATCTCCGCAAGTCAGTCGGAGTCGTTGATTCAAGAGTCCGTTTCAGCCAGCCAATCAGACTCGTTGGTTCAGGAATCTGTATCGGCAAGTCAATCAGAATCCTTGGTTCAGGAATCCGTATCAGCAAGTCAGTCAGATTCATTGGTACAAGCCTCCGTTTCAGCCAGCCAGTCAGAGTCATTGATTAAGGAATCTGTATCTGCTAGTCAGTCAGAGTCACTGGTACAAGCCTCCGTATCTGCCAGCCAGTCAGAATCCTTGGTACAAGCGTCCGTTTCAGCCAGTCAATCAGACTCGCTGGTTCAGGCATCTGTATCGTCTAGCCAATCAGAATCCTTGGTACAAGCGTCCGTTTCAGCCAGCCAATCGGAATCGCTGGTCCAAGAGTCGGTTTCTGCAAGTCAGTCAGAGTCGTTGCTTCAGGAATCCGTATCGGCCAGCCAGTCTGATTCCTTGGTTCAAGAATCAGTTTCTTCAAGCCAATCTGAGTCGCTTGTTCAAGAGTCGATTTCAGCGAGTCAATCAGAGTCATTGATTAAAGAATCTGTATCAGCTAGTCAATCCGACTCACAATCAAAAGCAGCATCAGCATCTAAGAGTGAGTCTGAAAAAGCCTCGAAATCTGTTTCGTTGAGTCAGTCGGTATCCTTATCTAATTTAGCATCTAGATCAATTTCTGTGTCTCAATCGCAGTCAACATCGGCGGTTGGATCGGAGGAAGTGGTTTCTCAACTGATTTCCTTGTCACAATCTATTTCGATGAGCAAAAAGCTGTCAGAATCCGTTTCGTTGAGTCAGTCAGAGTCGTTGCTTCAGGAATCCGTATCGGCTAGCCAATCAGACTCGTTAGTACAAGAATCCGTTTCTGCTAGTCAATCAGACTCGCTGGTTCAGGCATCTGTATCGTCTAGCCAGTCCGATTCCTTGCTTCAGGAATCAGTATCTGTCAGTCAGTCAGACTCGCTGATTCAAGCATCAGTTTCCGCCAGTCAATCTGAGTCCTTGATTCAAGCATCAGTTTCCGAAAGTCAATCGCAATCTACTTCTGATATCGAATCTAAGTCTCAAATTACAGAATCTATGTCCTTTTCTCGTTCTGATTCAATGAGTCAGTCGGAATCGCAAGTATCGACTGATTTGCAATCAACATCATTGAGTCAATCAGAATCGTTGGTGCGAGAGTCAGTTTCTGCGAGTGAATCGGAATCCTTGGTTCAAGAATCAGTTTCTTCAAGCCAATCCGATTCGCTGGTACAAGAGTCGATTTCAGCCAGCCAATCCGATTCGCTGGTTCAAGCATCTGTATCTGCCAGCCAGTCAGAGTCGTTGGTTCAAGCCTTAGTATCGGCTAGCCAATCCGAGTCCTTGGTTCAGGAATCTGTATCTGCCAGTCAATCACAATCTACTTCTGATGTCGGATCTAAGTCTCAAATTACAGAATCTATGTCCTTTTCTCGTTCTGATTCAATGAGTCAGTCGGAATCGCAAGTATCGACTGATTTGCAATCAACATCATTGAGTCAATCAGAATCGTTGGTGCGAGAGTCAGTTTCTGCGAGTGAATCGGAATCATTGGTTCAGGAGTCTGTATCTGCCAGCCAATCAGACTCGTTGGCTCAAGCATCGGTATCGGCAAGCCAATCAGAATCCTTGGTTCAGGAATCCGTTTCAGCGAGTCAATCCGATTCACTGGTACAAGAATCAGTTTCTTCAAGTCAATCAGATTCCTTGGTACAAGCATCCGTTTCGGCAAGTGAATCAAATTCATTGGCTCAAGAATCTATCTCGGCCAGTCAATCAGATTCATTAGTTCAAGCCTCTGTCTCCACAAGCCAATCTGCCTCAACTTCTCATGTCGTAGCTGCATCGCAGGTTTCAGAGTCTGAATCGTTCTCTCGATCCGTTTCTGAGAGTCTATCTGCTTCACAATGGACCTCCCATTCAGAATCTCTAGCGTCAGCCTCGCTATCGAAGTCTGACTCCTATAGCCAATCAGCTTCACTCCTTTCTTCAAGCGAATCGGCTTCAACGTCCATGCCAGTATCTGAATTTCCTTTGACGAGTGTTTCAGATTCTAGAAGCGCATCATCGACAGAGAGTCAATCCTTATCGCAGGAAATTTCTGAATGGATTAGTGTGTCTTATGCGTCAAGTTTCTCTGCTGTGACAAGTTCTTCGGAGTCTGTCGTGTCTTCGTTTGGCACCTCTTACTCAGAATCTCCATCAGACACAAGCTCGCTAACTGCAACGCATTCTTCCGGACCTGCTCTTCCAGAGACAGGTGCCCATCCTTCATCTAATATTCTTGCTACAGGAGCTTCCATTCTTCTGTCTGGATTAGCCCTTTTAGGAATTCGGAAAAAAGATGGCAAATAAAACCTTAAAAGACCGGAATGAACCGGTCTTTTATTGATCTAGAATGTCTAAGAAGTTGGGAAATATGTTATAATGAATGAGGAAGTTTTCGTTGAGGGATATGAAAAAGGTTACTTTGTGAAAAGCTCTGTTTGCCTTCATATCTTCAGAAAATATGGGATTAAAAAAGAAGAGTCAGAGGAAAGAGATGAAAATCCATTTTACAAATCTATTTGGGCAATCTTCGAAAAGTGTTGCCCTGATGGCACAAAACGATATTATGAATGTCGTTCGTGAACTTGGGGTTAATGAATTAGGGATCTACTTTTATGATCATAGCAATGAACCAGCTAGCGAATTGAACTCGCGAATGGATGGGATTTTAGCAGGCGTTGCTTTTGGGGATATTGTCTTCGTTCAATCTCCTTCTTGGAATGGAATTGAGTGGGACCGCCGTTTGGTTGATAAGTTAAAACTCCTTCAAACCAAGCTGGTCATGTTTATCCATGATGTCCCACCACTCATGTTTGAGAGCAATTATTATCTAATGCCTAACTATATCGACATGTACAATCAGAGTGATCTGGTCGTTGTTCCGTCAGAGCAAATGTACCATCGTCTAGTATCAGAAGGACTCACAGTGAAAAAATATGTGGTCCAAAAGTTGTGGGATTTGACCCATAGTTTGGACCTCTATACTCCGCAATTTGAGAAAAAACTGATCTTCTCAGGAAATCCTTCACGTTTCCCACATATCATCGATTGGAAATATGAGACACCCCTTCATGTCTATACCGAACCGGTTGAAGGAGTCGATTATTCTAAGATCCATATGGAAGGCTGGCGGACTAAGCAAGAATTGCTTCTCGAGCTTTCCAAGGGTGGTTTTGGGCTTGTCTGGGGAAATTCTGAGAATCCTGAGGATGAGCGGGATTACTACAAAGAAAATATTTCCTACAAACTATCGACTTATCTATCTGCTGGTCTTCCAGTAGTAGTGCCAGACTATTTGTCAAATGCAGACTATATTCGAGACAAAGGGCTCGGCTTTGTAGCCTCCAGTCTTGAAGAAGCCAATCGTTTGGTCCAAGACTGTACAGAAGAAGAGTATGCTCAAATGGTCCGAAAGGCTCAATATACTTCTTATTTGATCCGCAATGGCTATTTTACAAAGAAATTATTTGTCGATACCATCATGGCTTTAGGAGAATAATATCCAAGTAAACAAGATTCTTCAGATAAACATCTGAAGGATTTTTTGTTGAATACGGTACCAAATGGGGAAATTGAAATATTATCAAATATTAGTGACAAATGAGTTTGGAAAAGTCGCAAATTATGGTAAAATAAGTTGAGATAAAATGCTCTAAAGGCACATATTTTAAGGCTGTTTCCCAGGTGGAAGAGTCAAAATGAGTAAGAGAAAGTTTAAAAGAAATGTTAAAACGATCTGAAGTAGGAAAGAGATTTTGTTGGACGATATTTTTCGTCTTTATTTATGTTTTGGGAAGTAAAATTTCCCTGCCTTTTGTTGACTTATCAAAGGCCTTGAGACTCAATGAGGGAACAACAACGGGCTTGCAGCTCTCAAGCGCTGTGATGGGGGGGAACCTCCGCGGGATGTCGATCTTTTCGATCGGTCTATCCCCATGGATGTCTTCCATGATTTTGTGGCGGATGTTTACCGTTTCAAAACGCTTTAACCTCGAAAAAACTAGCACGGAGATAGTGGAGCGACGAAAGATGTACGTGACCTTGGCGCTCGCCATCGTCCAGTCTTTGGCAGTGGCCATGTATCTCCCCTTGAAGACGGGATTGAACCCCGGGCTTGTCATTGCGGTCAATACCATGATTATGGTAGCCGGAGCCTTCTTTTTAGTTTGGCTCTCCGATCTAAATGCCGCTCTGGGCCTTGGAAGTTCTGTTGTGATCATGATGGCTGGGATGGTTATGTACCTGCCCGAAGACGTGATGCAGACCCTTTCAAATGTCAATAATATCCCAGAAATCGCTTATGTTCTGGGCGTGATTTTTATCTTGATTTTTGTCTATGTGGCAGTCTTGGTGGAATATTCCAAGTACCAGATTCCTGTCAATAAATTAGGGATCCACAACAACTTGAAAAGTTATACTTTTTTGGATATCAAGCTCAACCCAGCAGGAGGGATGCCCTTCATGTACGCCATGACCTTGGTGTCCATTCCTCAGTATGCTATGCTCTTGATCTTGTCAATGGATTCCAATGCCAAGTGGGCTGCTCGTTTAGCTAAACACTTGGTGATGGGAGATCCGATTTGGATCCTTCTTTACATTCTGATGATCGCCCTTCTCTCTTTTGCTTTCGCCTTTGTCAATGTGAACGGAGAAGAAATTGCAGATAAGATGATGAAGGCTTCCGAGTATATCGATCATGTCTATCCTGGAGCAGATACACGTCGCTATATCAATAAAATTGTTCTACGCTTGACGGTTTTTGGGACCTTGTATCTGATCCTCTTCACGGCGCTTCCTTTTTCTCTCTTGTTATGGGATAAAGATCTCTTGCGCTTGACCATGATTCCAGGAACCTTCCTCATGTTTGTCGGGATGATTTACAATATCCGAGAAGAAATTCGTGCCCTTCGTGTGAATCAACGTTATACAAGAATATTCTAGGAGTAACCATGTATTATTTTGTACCAGCCTGGTATGGAACGGACCGCATCTGGCAGCAAACAGCTACCCCTTGGTACTGGATGCGAGAGTCCATTGAATTTGACGATACCATTAATCAAGTTCGTATTTTTCAAGAAGCAGAAATGGATCGGATCTTATTGTTGCCTCAATATAGTCCACAACTGCGCTATTTTTTACACCGCCAAGATTTGTTAGAGACAGATGTCCTTTCGATTTTTGATAAGATCCAACAGGTTCCGTCTGATTTGGCTATGCGCCCAGTTCAACTTCAGGACATCGAATGGCCGAGTGAGACCACTTTTTCCTATACTCCCTTTTTGGTGATGGCATTTCGAAAGGGCCACCACCTAGCGAAAATTGATATGGGAGTGGATGGAAACCTTCTCTCTTTGACCCGTTATAAGAATGACGAGATCAGCTACATCGAGTACTTAGATGATCGTGGCTTTATTTCTAGTAGAATCTACTACAATGAGGGGAAACCTTATTTCCAAGAGTATCTGAGTTTTGATGGGCAATGGGTTTTGAGAGAGATGTTGATCGAAGAGAACCACTCCGTCATGGTTAATGAAGCTTTCTTTCCTGCCTTCAAAAAAGAAAGCTATGCCAATATGGGAGACGTTGTCGCTGAAAAAATGAAGGAGCAGCTAGCAACCTTGGTTCCAGGACGAGATCAGTTGGTTTTGGCAGCTCATCCAGCAAATTTGGCTTTTTTACAAGATACAGCAAGTAGTGTCAAGAAAGTCTTGTCTTTCTACGGGGATCGCCAGCCCTTGTCTGCCGAAAACTTTGCCCTCTATTTTGATATGATTGATGCCCAACTCTTGATTACAGATAGTGAAAAAACCAAAGAAGCGATTGGGGTCTTTTCTCCTAGCTTGGCTCAGAAGACACACCGGATTACCTCTTTTGACTCCCGCCTTCGTTTGGGATCTAGTCAGGAACGCAAGGAATCAAAGATTTACTTTTATGTCAATGAAGCTGAGCTTCCAAGTAAGAGCCAGCTCAAAAAGGTTCTGGAGGTCTTGGCGCAACATCCTTTATTTGAGGTTGTTTTTGCATTTTACAATGGATCACCGGAGCGTGTTAAGGAATTAGAAGGGCAACTCGAGGAATTGATCGCTAGCGAGCAGGACTTGCATCTGGTTCAATCACCAGCCCAAATGGAAGGGCTTGGGGAAAACCAGATTATTGATGAAGAGTCTGTACAAGACGCACCGGACTACCGCTTTGTAGTAAAGAATTTTTCAAATGAAAATGACATTATTCAAGAGTTGGAGAAAACACGCTTGATCGTAGATTTAAGCGAGGAACCCAACCTCTACACGCAGATTGCAGGGATCTCTGCTGGGATTCCTCAGGTCAACCGCGTCCAGACAGAATATGTCGATCATTTGAAAAACGGCTATGTCTTATCAAAGGGAGACAAGGAATTAGAGAAGGCGATTACTCACTTTTTATTGGAATTGAAGCCTTGGAACGAAGCCTTGGTCTACTCGATCGAAAAAATTCAAGAATACACCGGTCAACGCTTGATCGAGAAATGGGAAGGATGGATGAAAGAACGTCATGGATAAAAAATTACAAATACCCCATATTCTCCAAATCGGCTCAAGCAGTTGGCAGGATCAAGTGGAGCTTCCTGCTGGACTAGGCTGGCACTTTTTTCAAGCTACCACTCTTCCATCGCTCAAAGAGTATATGGAAGAAGAGGAAATCTCCAAATTCAAAGCCTTGATTCTGGAAAAGCCAGAAGATTTATTAGCTTTAGGAGAAGACCTGGCTTATTTCCAGCCGTATACTGTTTTTTATGATCAAAGCCATGAACTAGAGGCGCCTTCTGACGAATTGGCCCACCTCTTAAGACTCAAGCAAGCAAGACCCTGGGATTTCTCAAACAAGCATCAATTTCTCTATGTCTTAGAGCGCTTTTTATACGACAATCAATATGGAGATGCCTTTACGGTTCGTGACCTGCGGGTGAGACCGGATTTTGCTGGCCGGCAAACGGTGCTGGGGCAACATTTTCTTCAGCTAGATGGATCATACGGTGAAGAGTTTACACCGATTGCTCAGTGGGTCTACAACTACGTGTATGATGCTAGCCGTCCTATCAATTTTTGGTTGGAATATGAAAAAGATCCAAGCTGTCAGCTGCAATTGCGGATCCAATTTTACCGCTTTGGTGCTCTGGGAGAGTGGGTCAAAGATGCAGTCTTTTCAGAAGAAGAGATGGAGCAACCACTAGAATTGGATGGAGCAGAACCTTATTACCTAGCCTTTTCGCTGGAAGCAAAAGGAGAAGGGACGCTTACGATCGGAGCCCTACATAAGCGCTTGTCACATGGTCCTTTAGGAGAGATGACAGTAGGAGCTAAGACGCTACGGGACCACAAACGCCAAGAAATTTTTGCTTATTTCCATCCTGGCGATCTGAAGCCACCTTTAAACATTTACTTTTCTGGGTATCGTCCGGCCGAAGGATTTGAAGGGTTTGGGATGATGCGTGCGATGGGGAGTCCCTTTATTCTCTTTTCTGACCCAAGACTGGAAGGTGGATCCTTCTATATGGGCTCAGAAGAATTGGAAAGTCAAATCACTGCCTTTATTGATCAGCACTTGGACTTGCTCGGCTTTGAGCCAAAAGATATGAATTTCTCAGGCTTGTCCATGGGGACCTTTGGTGCCCTTTACTATGGTGCTCTTTATTCTCCTCATGCGATCTTGGTCGGAAAACCCATTGTCAACCTGGGGGATGTCGCTGCCAACCTGAAATTTAAACGTCCAGATGAGTTTGGAACATCCCTAGACATGATGCAGTTGATCATTGGTCAAGTGTCGCAAGAAGGGATCGGTCAGCTCAATCAACGCTTCTGGGACCGGTTTGACCAGGCAGATTTCAAGGATACGATTTTAGCCCTTGCCTATATGAGGGATGATGACTATGACCAGCAGGCTTATCCAGATATTTTAGAGGCCTTGTATGAATTGCCGGTTCGTATTATCAGTACTAGCCGCGCCGGTCGACACAATGATGCGAGTGGTCCGATCATTGAGTGGTTTGTGACCCAGTACAAAGAAATCATGGAAAGAGACTTTGGAAGAAACCAATGATAAAAATAAAAGAAAATGAAAGCAGACGAATCTACTGGGGCGATACCGTTCTGGCAGATTATCTTTGGGGGTCGACCATTCAAGCGACTGACCAAGGAAGCGTTCAGTTTCAGAACCCCCTCATGCCATCTGGTCAAGTACTGAAAACTTGGCATTCGCAGACAAATTTTGGCGCAACTCGTCAAATTCCTAGTCTGCCCCTGCTCAAAAGAGAGCAAGATTATGAATTGGTTATCACGATGGAAGCGACTCCGGCTCATACCGTTATGGTAGAAATCGTCTTCAAAGATCGCTTTGGAGAGGTCGTTGCCCGTCGAGTAACCGCAGAAGGTCGCTTGCTGTTTACCTATCCAGATCAAGCTTACGCCTATGAAGTACGCTTGCTCAGTGCAGGTTTGCAAGAGTTTACCTTCCACTATTTCACGATTCAACCAATATCGTCTGAGGGAGCAGAAGTTCTCGAATAGACGAACATCACTGCAAAAAAAGAGGATTACATTGGATTACGTTAAATTAAGAAACATCAAAAAAATCTTAAAAGAAGTCAATAGCTGGAAGGATGACATGGCCCGCTTGACGGATCGACAACTACAGGAGAAAACTGTGGAATTTCGGGAACGTCTAGCTAAGGGTGAGACCTTGGATGATCTCTTGCCGGAAGCATTTGCGGTTGCGCGTGAAGCTGATAAACGGGTCTTGGGCATGTTTCCTTATGACGTGCAAGTCATGGGAGGTATTGTCCTCCACCAAGGCAATGTCGCTGAAATGAATACTGGTGAAGGGAAGACCTTGACGGCAACTATGCCGGTTTATCTCAATGCCTTAGAGGGCAAAGGGGTCATGGTTATTACGACCAATACCTATCTGGCAACTCGGGATGCAGAAGAGATGGGACAGGTCTACCGCTTTTTGGGCTTGACTGTTGGAGTTCCCTTGAAACAATCAGAAGACGAAGAATTAGATCCAGAAGTCAAACGGGAGATTTACCGGTCAGATGTCATTTATACGACCAATACCAGTCTAGGCTTTGACTATCTCACAGAGAACTTGACGGCTTCGGCAGATGGCCAGTTTTTGGCAGACTTCAATTACGCCATTGTCGATGAGATTGATTCGGTGCTTCTAGATAGTGCTCAGACTCCCTTGATTATTTCTGGTTCTCCTCGGGTCCAATCCAACCTATATGGGATTATTGATACCCTGATCCAAACCTTCAAAGAGGGGGAAGACTTCAAGTTTGATGAAGAAAAGAAACGGGTTTGGTTGACTCGAAAAGGAGCTCATGCAGCAGAAGCCTTTCTAGCCATTCCCAACCTCTATGATCCCCAATACCGTGACTTGGTCCGCCATATCAGCTTAGCCCTGCAGGCCAATAAAAACTTTATTAAGGATAAGGATTATGTCATCCATCCCAATGTCGAAGGGCAACCGGAGATTGTCTTACTAGACCAGGCGACGGGGCGCTTGATGGAAATGACCCGTTTGCAAGGAGGACTCCACCAGGCGATTGAAGCCAAAGAGGGTCTCAAGCTCACCCAAGAAACACGGGCCATGGCTTCTATTACTT
This sequence comes from Streptococcus sp. HCA-5024, assembly GCF_037890265.1. Taxonomy (NCBI): domain Bacteria; kingdom Bacillati; phylum Bacillota; class Bacilli; order Lactobacillales; family Streptococcaceae; genus Streptococcus; species Streptococcus sp. HCA-5024. The sequence goes on along the minus strand of NZ_JBBKBR010000003.1, from coordinate 238,436 downwards.
ACCAAAACCTCTTTAAGATGTTTCGGAAGTTGGGTGGCATGACTGGGACTGGGAAGGTCGCTGAGGCAGAGTTTCTTGATACCTATGCCATGTCAGTGATCAAGATCCCAACCAATCGCAAGAAGATCCGCAAGGATTTGCCAGATGAAATCTATCAGACCTTGCCAGAGAAAATCGTGGCTTCTCTGGATTATGTGAAGAAGGTCCATGAAAAGGGTAATCCGATTCTGGTCTTTGCCGGATCCGTTGAGATGTCGATTCTTTACTCGAATCTTCTTTTGCGCGAAGGGATTCCTCACAATCTTCTTAATGCCAACAATGCTCCTCGAGAGGCCCAGATCATTAAGGAATCAGGTCGAAAAGGAGCCGTGACGGTTGCGACCTCAATGGCCGGTCGGGGAACCGATATCAAGTTGGGACCAGGAGTCGCTGAGTTAGGTGGCTTGGTGGTTGTTGGGACTGAGCGGATGATGAACCAGCGGATTGACCTTCAAATTCGTGGACGTTCAGGTCGTCAAGGAGATCCCGGTTTGACCAAGTTCTTTGTCTCTTTAGAAGACGATTTGATGAAAAACTGGGGACCAGACTGGATCCAGGATACCTATCAAGACTATGATGTGGATGAGCGGATTGGTTCAGCCAAAGCTCTGACCAAGCGCAAGTATAGAAACTTGGTGGAACGGGCCCAAAATGCTAGTGAAAGTTCTGGTCAGGCCAGTCGTCGGATGACGCTAGAATTTGCGGAAAGCATGAACATTCAGCGTGCCATCGTCTACGAAGAGCGCGACCGCTTGATCAAACAAGAAGGTCGCTTGGACGACATCGTTGAAAAAGTTCTTCGTTCCGTCTTTTCAAGCGTAGCCCATAAAAAAGAATACAAGGAACCGGTAGCTTTTTATCGCTATATGTTAGACAATGTGAGCTACCAAGTAGATCCGGAAAAGGCCCACCAAACCTTCCGTAGCAAGAAAACCAAAGAGAATTTCTTATGGGAGATTGCTAAAAGCGAGTTGGAAGCTAAGTATGAGATCTTAGGCACCGATGAGGTGATCGCCCAATTCCAGCGCATGGCCATCCTAAAAGCTATCGATGAAAACTGGGTCGAGCAGGTAGACTATCTGCAACAATTGCGCATGGCGCTCTCTGGTCAGTACACCAGTCAGAAAAACCCTTTGGTAGAATTTTTCCAAGAAGCCTACCAATCCTTTGAACGAATGAAAGAGGCGGCCAAAGAACAAATGGTCCGCAATCTCTTACTAAGTCGAGTAGAAATCAATAAAAAAGGGGAAATTGTCTTGCATTTCCCATAAAAGAGGACATTATGACAGTATACAATATCAACCTTGGAATCGGTTGGGCCAGCAGTGGTGTTGAGTATGCCCAGGCCTACCGTGCCCAGTTGTTACGCAATATCCATCAACCAGCCAAGTTTGTTTTTATGGATATGATCTTAGCCGATAATATCCAGCATTTAACAGAAAATATCGGTTTTAAAAATGATGAAATCATCTGGCTCTATAGCCATTTTACAGATATAAAAATTGCGCCAACGACCTATACCATTGATCAGGTCTTAGCAGGTTTTGCCGGAAAACCGACTCGTGAAGAAGTCGATGGTAAGATCAAGCGCTTCTTTTATGAGGACCAGGACAACTTTTTGACCTGCTACCTGCGCGCAGAAAACAGTCCCTATGTCGAACGCTGTGAGTACGTGTCTAGAGGGATTTTGGTGAGGAAGGATTATTTCTCCTATACCCGCTATTGTACCGAGTACTTCATTCCTAAGAACAACCAAGCCAACTTGATTGAGCGCCGTTTTTACAATGAAGACGGGACGGTTGCCTACAGCATGCAGATGGCGGATGGCCGCGAAATCTATCGTTTCCCAGATCGCTATCTAGTTGGTCGCCAAGAATTGATCCGCTACTTCATGCAAACCCTTCAATTGACCAAACAAGATCTGGTGATTTTGGATCGGGAAACCAATATCGGTCAGCCTATCTTTGAAGAAGCGCAAAAAGCCCGCCTGGGTGTGGTCGTCCATGCAGAGCACTTCAGTGCCAATAATGTTGACGATCAGTATATCCTGTGGAACAACTACTACGAGTACCAATTTACCAATGCTGACAAGGTGGACTTCTTTATTGTTGCGACCGACCGTCAAAAAGAAATCTTAGCCGAGCAGTTTGCCAAATACACCAACCATCAGCCAGCCATCTATACCATTCCAGTTGGGAGTCTTGCAAACTTGCCACAAAATGAAAATCGCACCCCATTTTCTATGATTACCGCCTCTCGTTTAGCGACAGAAAAACATATTGACTGGTTGGTGCGAGCAGTGGTTCGTGCCAAAAAAGAATTGCCAGAATTGTCTTTTGACATCTATGGAAAAGGTGGAGAAGAAGGCAAGTTGCGTTCTCTGATTGATGAATTGGGAGCAGCAGACTATATCCACCTCAAAGGGCATGCCAATCTAGAGGAGATTTATAAGAACTATGAGGTTTACCTGTCAGCATCGACCAGTGAAGGTTTTGGGTTGACCTTGATGGAGGCGATTGGTTCTGGACTTCCGATTATCGGTTTTGATGTTCCTTATGGCAACCAGACCTTTGTCACAGAAGGCAAAAATGGCTATCTCATTCCGCCTTCAGCAGACCAAGTGGTTGACCAGATCGCTGCTGCCTTTGCGGAAAAAATGATCCAGCTATACAAAAAAGATGATCTAGCCAGCATGCGTCAAGCATCTTATGCGCGTGCAGAAGACTTTTTGACCAGCCGAGTAGAAGAAGCTTGGGCACAATTGATAGAAGAGGTGACACATGCTGAACGTATTTGATAGTTATTCTCGTGAAAGCCAAGACCTGCTCCACTCCATGAAAGAGTCTGGCTTTGACCACCCGACCGTTGTTTTGGAGCCAAATGGTTTCTTACCAGACGGTGTCGAGTCTCCCTTTATCTATTTCTTAGGACAAGCAAAAGGGGAGAAGCGGGGACGCTACTTTAATGAAGTTCCAGTGCCTGATTTCTGGGAAGTTTCTGGGGATAACAGTTCGGGGAAAGTGACCTACTATGGTCAGGAAAAAGCTCGAATTGTGTACCATGCTGCTTCTTATAAACGCATCGTCGAGCGCATAGAGTGGCTGGATGATAAGGGGCAAGTAGTCATGATTGAGCACTATGACCAATACGGTCGTAAGATAGCTGTAACGACTTGTGGTGATCAAGGTCAGCATTTGGTGACCACTTATTTTGAAGGGGATATCGAGCGCTTGACAGAGAATCACCAAACAGGGGATTTGATCTTGACCTTGGACCATCAACCTATGCGGATTTTCAAGAATCGCTTAGATTACTTTGTCTTTTATCTAGAGTATCGTGGTTTTGATCTAGATGGTTTGGTCTACAATACGCTGGCTACCTCCTTTAGCATTAGTCTCCAACTGGGCAATAAAGGCATCAAAGGGCACGACGTCTTGGTGTGGCAAGAGCCTCTTCACGACAGCCTTCCGGGCAACATGCAGTTGATTCTAAAGAGCCCAGGAATCCGGACTAAGAAGATCTTGATTCCTCAAAACGAGACTTATCATCGTGCTTTGCAGTTGACCTCGCAAGACCAGCATAGCTATTTTGGTCCCCTTGGCTACCTGTATGATTTCAAGGTGAAAGACGATATCCGTAAAGACGCCTTTGTCTTGACCAATTCGGATCAGATCGAAGCCTTGACCTATCTAGTAGAGAACTTGCCAAATGTGACCTTCCGTGTAGCAGCTTTGACGGAGATGTCTGCGAGCCTCTTGTCTATGGTCCGCTACCCAAATGTGGTCTTGTACCAAAATATCAGCCAAGAGCGGATCAAAGAGTTGCTTAAGGTCTCTAGTATTTATCTGGATATCAACCACTATGCAGAGGTGCAAGGCATTGTCCGCAAGGCCTTTGAACACCAGCAAGTCATCCTTGCCTTTAGCCATACCCTGCATGACCGCCACTTCCTCGCACAAGCCAATATCTTTGACCAAGGAAAAGAAGCGGATATGGTGGCCCGTATCCAGGAAATCTACCAATCTGTAGATAGCTACAGAGAAGCAGTCGCGCAACAAATTGCCCAATCAAGTAGTGTCGAGCCAGCTGTTTTCACAGCTCGCTTACAAGAAGGGATCGGTGGACAAGGTGAGTGATCGTAAGAAAGATTTATTTTACAAAGAAGTAGAAGGACGGATGGAGTCTCTCAAACGCCGTCCTTCCGAAAAAGAAAAGACGACGCGTTCCGAAAAGATCAATGTTACCTTTAATGTGATCATTGGTTTGGTGATTCTGCTGGGAGTTATTTTTACCCTCTTGAGAGTGTTAGGAGGATCCTAAGATGGAAATGGTATTTGCAATCCTCATCTCGATTTTATCTCTAGCTCTGGTGGTTCTCATTACCCTGCAACCTCGCCAACAACAATCGCTCTCAACAGATGCAACCAGTAACTTAGGGAAGCCAAGTTATTGGCGCTCCCACCGCGGGCTCAAGCTAGCAACCCTTGCCGTTAGTATCGTCTTTCTCTTATCCTTGTTTCTTTATATGATGGTCGTACAGGCCTAGTGTCTAATAGAATGTAATCCACCTGTTTATTACATAATGCAACCTAAATGATACTTAAAAAATTAAAGAGATATCTACAATTTGAAGAGGCTGGGACAAAAGTCCTAGCCTCTCAATTATTTTTGGATTGTCGAGTAAGACGCAGTGGTTGAGTGGGCTCTACTACGCTGATTTCATCAGCTTTTACAGCCCTACTCAACTGTGCGGAGGTGGGACGACGAAATCGAATTCTAACGAATTACCGATTTCTGTCCCACACTCTTTTTTATCCTGCTTCCTTCTCTTTTATGGTATACTGAAAGCGACAACATGATTGGAGCTCCCGATGAAAAAGATCCCCTTAGTATTTTCAGGCTGTCTGTTAGGACTGGTTGGCGCTGGAAACCTTCTTGCGGACTCGCTACCCTTCCTTGCTCACGCCTTTAGTTTGACAGGTTTGTTCTTCTGGTTTTTCTTTTTAGTCTATCATGCGATTCGCTGGCAAGAAACCAAGATAGAACTCCAACAGCCAGCTCTGTTATCTGGGATGGCGACCTTTCCCATGGCAGGGATGATTCTATCCACCTATCTTTTTCGCCTCTTTCCCGCCTTTGGAGGTCTATCTCAGTTGGTTTGGTGGTCAGCCTTTCTCTTGGATCTTTGCTTGATTCTTTATTTTACCAAGACCCATGTCATGGTGCGTCCAAGAGCCAATGCCACTCCGAGTTGGACCGTTCTCTATGTGGGCATTGCAGTAGCAGCCTTGACCTACCCTGTTGTAGGAATCAGAGAGATTGCTTATCTCGCTTTAGTGATTGGTTTTGGTTTGACCTTTCTTCTCTACCCAGTCATTTATTTTGATGGGAAAAAGCAGCCCTTACCCAATCATCTGCTAGGGCAAGAAGGCATCTATTGTGCTCCATTTTCCCTTCTTTTAGCAGCCCTGGTTCGTGTGGGTGGAGCAAGCCTTCCTACCTGGTTCTTACTGATCATGGTGATGGCCTCGCAAGGGTTTTATTTCTTTGTTTTGACGCGCCTGCCAAAAATGATCAAAGAAGGTTTTCAACCCGCTTTTTCAGCTCTTACCTTTCCAACGGTCATCACAGCGACCTCTTTAAAAATGGCCCAAGGCTTGTTGCAACTGCCCTTCTTGACAGTTCTTGTATGGATGGAAACTCTTCTTTGTCTCTTGATTCTAGTCGCTGTCTTAGGAGGTTATGTAGCTTATCTTAAAGAGTAGAAAGGCATCCTTTTTCATTGAAACCTTGTCACGATTATGGTAAGATGCACTATACGATTTGTCATACTCTATAAGAAAGGTCTCTATGAAATTCATCAAAGGAAAGCTCTCACTGCTTTATCCCCTCTTTCTGCTCTTGTTTTATTTTTATATCCGGCCTCAGTTTCGCCCCTTGGCCCAGTATGTCTCTACTAGTCTAGCAAGCGCAAATAGCTATTATTGGACCTTATTTGGCCTAGAAGGGCTCTATGCAACCTTTGCAGGATTTTTGGTCTATCGTTTTTCTAAAAAAGCGCAGTTTAAGCTGGGGAAAAACCCTCTTCAATCTCTGATGGAAGCCATTTTTGCAGCCTGTTTGGTTTACTGGTTGGACTACTTCATCAGTGGTTTTGTCCAAGGACGAGCAGCCGTTTTGAGTCTCTTTCCACGGAAAATTAGCCCCACAGGAGTGCTTATACTGGTGATCGCAATGGTCGTCATCCGGCCAGTGACAGAAGAGCTGATCTTTCGTGGAGCCTTGGTGAATGCCTACTTCAAAGGCTGGAAACTCTATGCTGAGATTTGGCTTCCAGCCCTCATCTACAGTGGCCTGCATTTTCTCCATACTCCCTTTTCGTTAGGGGCTTGTATCATCTATCTCCTACCGAGTGTGATTTTTGGGACCCTGTATTATCGGAGCAAGACGCTCCTTTCTCCGATTTTAGGCCATATCTTGCTCAATCTATACTACACCTTGCCTTTGCTTTTATCTGTATTCAAGTAGCAACCGATTTCCTGAGGGAGATTGGTTTTTTTTGAAAATATGGTATAATAGAATAAATTTAATAGAGGGAGTGGAGGTTTGAAAAAAAGCTACCGCGTCAAACGTGACAAAGATTTTAATGCTATTTTTAAAAGTGGTCAAAATGTTGCCAATCGGAAATTCGTTGTTTACCGCTTGCGCAAAGACCAACCACATTTTCGAGTCGGCCTGTCTGTTAGTAAGAAGCTGGGAAATGCTGTGACCAGAAATCGCATCAAACGTTTGATTCGCCATGTTTTGATCAAACACCAAGCCTTCCTTACGACCGATGATTTTGTTGTCATTGCTCGTAAAGGAGTGGAGGAGCTCGACTTTCATCAAGTAGAGAAAAATCTTGTACATGTCTTAAAATTAGCGCATGTCTACCAAGAAAGGGAATAATGTGAAAAAGAAACTGAAGTTAACTGGATTATTAGGAGCGGCCTTATTGGTCTTGACAGCTTGTGGAACCTCTCAAGTGACAGCTCAGTCGACAGGTGGTTGGGAACGCTTCGTCTACTTCTTTGCCGAAGCCATTCGCTTCTTGTCATTTGGCGGAAGTATCGGTGTGGGGATTATCGTCTTTACCATTGTGATCCGGACGGTCCTCTTGCCGCTTTTCCAATATCAAATGAATTCAACCCGCAAGATGCAGGAAATTCAACCCCTACTCAAGGAATTGCAAGCCAAGTATCCTGGAAAGGATCTAGATAGTCGGACCAAGCTTTCTGAAGAGATGCGGGCCCTTTACAAGGAAAAAGGCGTCAAAACATCTTCAGCCTTCCTTCCTCTCTTGATCCAGATGCCGGTCTTGATGGCCTTGTTCCAAGCGCTGAGCCGTGTCGAATTCCTTAAAGTCGGTCACTTCCTCTGGTTGGACCTTGGTGCGATCGACCCGACTTATATCTTGCCGGTTCTTGCAGCACTCTTCACATTTTTCAGCAGTTGGTTGACCAATAAAGCCATGCCAGAGCGCAATGGTAGTGCGACAACCATGATGTATGTGATGCCTGTGATGATCTTCTTCTTTGCCTTGTTCTCAGCCAGCGGGGTCGCACTATACTGGGTGACTTCCAATGCTTACCAAGTCGGGCAAACCTATCTCTTGAACAACCCCTTCAAGATTATCGCAGAGCGTGAAGCAAAAGAGCAAGCTTCGCGCGACATGGAAAAACAAAAACGCCGTGCCCTAAACAAAGCACAGAAAAAGAAAAAATAAGAAAGAGGTGGACATATGGTCCTATATACTGGAGCAACTGTTGAAGAAGCGATTCAAAAAGGTCTGAACGATTTAGATATTCCTCGTATGAAGGCACATATTACAGTTGTAGCGCGTGAAAAGAAAGGTTTTCTTGGCTTGTTTGGGAAAAAACCAGCCCAAGTAGAGATTGAGCCCATTGCAGAAACAACTGTTGTAAAAGCCAATCAAAAAGCTGTCAAAGGTGTCCCAGATGAGATCAATGCGCAAAATGAACCGGTTAAGACGGTGAGCGAAGCAACGGTCGATCTCGGACGTGTCGTTGCAGCGATCAAAAAGGTCGAAGAAGAAGGAGAAGTTGTCTCTGAAGAAATCAAGACCGAAATCCTGAAACATGACAAAGAAGCAGATACCGTTCTTGAAGAAAAAGGACATGAACATATCCTTGAAAAAGTTAAAGAACCAGCGACAAAAGAATCAAGCGAATCTGATTTCTCAAACCTTGGTATCGAGGTAGAGGAAAACTACAACATCGAAGAAGTCGTAGATGATGTGACAGCCTATGTTCAAACCGTGGTCGATGAAATGGATGTGGATGCGGCCATCTCAAGCAGTCACAACCGCCGTACGGTCAATATGCAAATTGATACCAATGAGCCAGGACGTGTCATTGGTTACCACGGAAAAGTCTTGAAGGCTCTTCAACTTTTGGCGCAAAATTACCTCTATAACCGCTACTCAAAGAATTTTTACATTACCATTAATGTTAATGACTATGTAGAACACCGGGCAGAAGTTCTTCAAAGCTATGCTCAGAAGTTGGCAACACGTGCCCTCGAAGATGGGCAAGCCCAACAGACAGATCCGATGTCAAACAGTGAACGCAAAATCATTCACCGGATCGTCTCTAAGATGGAAGGAGTCACTAGCTACTCTGAAGGGGAAGAACCAAACCGTTATGTAGTTGTCGACATCGAAGGATAATCTAGCTATTATTTCCCATAAGGGAGAGACAGGATTGAGCCGATCTCTCCTTTTTTAGGTTTAGAAAGGAAGCAAATGGCATTTGTAGCGATTCGAGAGTTTTTAAAGCTTCAAGGAATCCACTACCAGGCCCCAGCAAAGGCTGGAGTGCTAGCCTCAGAGATGGAGCAGTATCGTGCCCTAGCTCAAGCGGCTCGTAAGGAATTCACCGATTTAGTCTCGGCCTTTCAGCAGCGTCACCCTTACTTGGAGCAGGATCGGACTAGCCAGTGGATGAATCAGGCTCAGATCTTGCGGCCTCATTTTTGGGCCTATCTAAAAGGAGAAGGGACGATGGCAGAGCCTATGTTTGCCTTGAGGCTATATGGAGATGCAGTTGATTTTGGAGTTTCCTTAGAGGTGAGTTTTATCGAGCGAAAAAAAGACGAGCAGAGCCTTCAAAAACAACAAATGGTTCTCACCCTTCCCATCACTCAGCCAGTTTATTATTTCGCCCAGAAAAATGGAGAGAGTCAAAGGGTAGAAGGAACAGAAAAGAATCGCCATGATCTGTTGCAAGCAGTAGCAGAAGGGGCGGTTCGTAAGGTCCTTGTCAAATACGATGTTTCTCTAGTTGAGGAGAGTTCCCTAGAGAATATCTTGGATCAGTTGCAAGAGGCGCTGCTGGCTCTGGAACCCTATTACTTGGCAACCCGTCAGGTGTAGAAAGGTGTTCTCCGACCTGTATTTGCAACAATTTTGCCATAGCTATTGACAAACAGGCGTGAATCAGATAGAATAGTAAAGTATGTTTAGTAACTGATCACAACTAGCCGGCTAAACGAATACAAAATCTATGAGGAGGTATTCATCGTGAAACGTACTTATCAACCAAGTAAACTTCGTCGTGCGCGCAAACATGGTTTCCGTCACCGTATGGCAACTAAAAATGGTCGTCGCGTATTGGCAGCTCGTCGTCGTAAAGGACGCAAAGTTTTGGCTGCCTAATTCAGATAAAAACCTAAAAACCAGTAGAAACTCGAGACTACTGGTTTTTGTTTTGTCCGAAAGTGAATTTAGAGGCGCTTTCTGCTATAATAGAAAGAAGAAAAACTCGGAAGAAAAGGAAGATCATGCAGATTTTTGATACCCACACCCATCTCAATGTGGAAGAATTCGCAGGAAAAGAACAAGAAGAGCTCGACTTGGCCAAGGAAATGGGTGTTGTAGCCCACAATATCGTTGGTTTTGACAAACCGACGATTGAGCGAGGAATAGCCTTGGCAGACCAGCACCCAGAACTCTATCTCACGCTTGGTTGGCACCCCACTGAGGCAGGTGATTATAGTCCTGAAGTGGAGGCCTATTTACTTGAACAGCTAAAACATCCCAAAGTCGTCGCACTCGGAGAAATCGGTCTCGATTACCACTGGATGACGGCACCAAAAGATATTCAAGAAAAGGTTTTTCGTCGTCAGATTCAATTGTCTAAAGACTTGGACCTCCCCTTTGTGGTGCACACACGCGATGCTTTAGAAGATACTTATGCCATCATCAAGAGTGAAGGAGTCGGTCCTCGCGGTGGGATCATGCATTCTTTCTCAGGAAGTTTAGAAGAAGCTAAACGCTTCATGGATCTGGGGATGATGATTTCTTTTTCCGGAGTGGTGACCTTTAAGAAAGCCACAGATGTCCAAGAAGCGGCAGCTGGCCTTCCGTTAGACAAGATCTTGGTTGAAACAGACGCTCCTTACCTGGCACCAGTTCCCAAACGTGGTCGGGAAAATAAAACAGCCTACACTCGTTATGTGGTAGATTTTATTGCAGAACTACGTGGCTTAACAACAGAAGAAGTGGCTCAGGCAACCTATGACAATGCAAGAAAGGTATTTGGCCTTGACTGAGAAAAGAAAAATACCAGAAGTGATTGTCGTGGAGGGCAAGGACGACACAGCCAATCTCCGCCGTTTTTATGAGGTGGATACCTATGAAACGCGAGGTTCTGCGATCGATCAAGATGACTTGGAACGAATTGCTACCTTGCAAGAGTTGCGTGGGGTCATTGTCTTTACGGATCCAGACTACAATGGCGAGCGAATTCGCAAGATCATTATGCAAGAGGTGCCCCAGGCCAAGCATGCCTTTTTAAATCGTGGCGAAGCAGTCCCCAAATCCAAGACTAAGGGGCGTTCCTTGGGAGTGGAGCATGCCAGTTTTGAAGACTTAGAAAAAGCCCTAGCTGGACTGGTCGGGTCTTACGAAGATGAAAATTTCTTTGATATCACAAAGACCGACTTGATGCGTCTCGGTCTTTTGATGGGAAGCGATAGTCGCAAACGACGAGAATACTTAGGAGAAGCCTTGCGCATCGGCTACTGCAATGGCAAGCAATTGATCAAACGCTTGGAGTTGTTTGGAATTTGTTTGGCCCAAGTCGAAGAGGCGATGGCCAGTTATTAAGACGGAAGTAGAGGGGATCCTTTACCCCTAAACTGATTAGAAAAGAGAAAAAATGAGAATTGCAGATTATAGCGTGACCAAGGCAGTGCTGGAGCGTCACGGATTTACCTTTAAAAAATCCTTCGGTCAAAACTTCTTGACCGATACCAACATCCTTCAAAAAATTGTGGATACGGCTGAGATTGATAGGCAAGTCAATGTCATCGAAATCGGTCCTGGAATTGGGGCTCTGACTGAGTTTTTGGCAGAAAATGCCGCAGAAGTGATGGCCTTTGAAATTGACGACCGTTTGGTTCCCATCTTAGCGGATACCTTGCGGGAGTTTGACAATGTCACGGTTGTTAACCAAGACATCCTCAAGGTAGATCTCAACCAGTACATCGCAGAGTTTAAAAATCCAGACCTTCCGATCAAGGTGGTGGCTAACCTTCCTTACTACATTACGACTCCCATCCTCATGCACTTGATCGAATCCAAGATTCCTTTCCAAGAATTTGTGGTCATGATGCAAAAAGAGGTGGCAGACCGCATCTCAGCTGAGCCCAACACCAAAGCTTATGGTTCGTTATCCATTGCTGTCCAATACTATATGACTGCTAAGGTAGCCTTTATTGTACCTCGCACCGTCTTTGTGCCAGCACCAAACGTCGACTCTGCCATTTTGAAGATGGTCCGTCGCGAAGAACCAGCAGTAGCCGTCAAGGATGAAGATTTCTTCTTCTCTGTCAGCAAGGCTAGCTTTGTCCACCGCCGCAAAACACTTTGGAACAACTTGACCAGTCGCTTTGGCAAGACCGAAGAAATCAAAACCAAGCTGGAAGCAGGAATCCAAGCTGCAGGCCTGCAACCTTCTGTACGAGGAGAAGCTCTTAGCTTAGAAGACTTCGCTCGCCTAGCAGATGGCCTTCTAGAAGCAGGAATAAAATAACAGAAAAGCCATAGGTTATAACCTATGGCTTATTTGTATCGTAAGGAAAGGACGGGATTTGAACCCGCGCGTGAATAAAATCCACTTGCCGGATTTCGAGTCCGGTGCCGTACCGAGCTGGGCCACCTTTCCAAGATGCGGAGAAAGGGATTTGAACCCTCACGCCCGAAGGGGCACATGCGCCTGAAGCATGCGTGTCTGCCGTTCCACCACCTCCGCATAGTTCTATTATACACTTTTTAGGAAAAATGCCAAGGAAAAAAAGGAACAGGGGAGCCTACTGATGGCTTCTGTTCCTTTTATCCATAGATCATTTCAATGCTGCAGGATATAGGCTCTCTTGCTCCTTGGAGGTATCTTTGAGGATAAAGATGGCCCATAAAAGAGCTAAGATGCAGACCACTAATCCCGGGATGCCCCCTTCAGGACCAAATTCACCACCAGTGATCAAAGTGTGATTTGAAGTTGTGAAGTACATCAAGGATGATTCGCTGTCAAAGCCACTGACGTGAAAACCATAGACATTTCCCATCAGGAAATTCCAGGCAAAGTGGAAACCACAAGGTCCCCAAATATTCCCGCGTTTCAGGGCATAGACTGCTGTAAAGATTCCAAAGAAGAAGAGATGAACAGTAGAGAACCAAGAAGCACCGTTATTATTCATATGGAAGTAGGAGAACATAGTAGCTGAGATCAGGATAGCTAGAAGGGCATTGGTATGGTAGGAGATAGTTGGAATCAACCAGCCACGGATATAAATTTCTTCTGCCGCAGTTTGGAAAATATAGCCGATCAAGACCAGAATCCAGGAGACAAGAAATGGAATACTAAATTGAATGCGATGGAATGTGGCATCTCCTGTGATTAAAAAGACGATCAAGACTGTGGTGATCATGATGCCTCCCACAAGGCAACCTTTGGCGAATTCAGAAAGACCATTTCCTTTAGAAAATCCCATGGTTCGAATGGGCCGTTTTTCAATCAAGCGAACCCAAAGGAAGAAGGCAATGATGGTATAGAGGAAGGACCAAAGATCAAGGATGTTCCACCAGTCTGGGATCCAGTGTTGCTTATTGAGAAAGAAACTGGTCGATGCCGTGCTAACAGGTGACATGTACTCTGTGATGTAATACAAGATAAACGGAGCCAAAAACCAAGGTGTCAGAAATTTTCCCTTTTTGATATTAGCAATCAAGGGATTCGCTTTAGAAAGAAAAGAAAGACTCATAAAGAACCTCCATCTAAAAACGTAGAACCAAGAAAAACGTTTCTTTGTTCAGCCAAATAGTCGTTGAAACAAGGCGCTTCTTGTCGTCACTTCCTTTCTGCGTCCGTGTCTCTGTCTTCCCCCACACACAACTTATTTATGTATGTTTTCACATTTATTATACCCAAATTAGAAAGCGGTTACAATACCCCTATCTTTATTATCCCTAAAAATTTTACTGAAACTAGTTCCAGATTTTTCTTATCAAGCAATCCAGCCTTATTTCTCTTTTTTTGGTATAATAGATAGTATTAATCTCAAAGGAGTGCGATTTGCAAGGAACCATCGTCAAGGCCTTGGCTGGCTTCTACTATGTGGAGTCAGACGGCCATATTTACCAGACACGGGCTCGTGGAAATTTTAGAAAAAAAGGACAGACTCCTTATGTGGGGGATCAGGTAGAGTTCTCTGCTGAAGAGAATTCGGAAGGCTACATTTTGAGTATTGCCCCTCGAAAAAATAGCCTCGTGCGCCCTCCGATTGTCAATATTGATCAGGCAGTAGTCATCATGTCGGCTAAGGAGCCGGATTTTAATGCCAATCTCTTGGATCGTTTTCTGGTCCTTCTAGAACACAAGGGGATTCATCCTATTGTGTATATTTCCAAATTGGACTTGCTAGAAGATCTGGAGTTTATCCATTACTACCAAGGAATCTATCAGGCCATTGGCTATGATTTTGTCTTGTCGATTGAGGAACTTTTGCCCCTTTTAACCCATAAAACTACAGTCTTTATGGGACAGACCGGTGTGGGAAAATCGACCTTGCTCAATAAAATCGCTCCGGACCTGGAGCTTGAAACGGGTGAGATTTCAGATAGTCTGGGGCGTGGTCGACACACGACCCGAGCTGTCAGCTTTTATCATTTAAATGGAGGAAAGATTGCGGATACACCAGGTTTTTCATCCCTTGATTATGAAGTGACGACCAGTGAAGATTTAAATCAAGCCTTTCCAGAAATCGCAGACGTGAGCCACTCTTGTAAATTTCGTACCTGTACCCACACGCATGAGCCTGCTTGTGCGGTAAAACCAGCCGTTGAAACAGAGGAAATTGCGACTTTCCGATATGAGGATTACTTGCAATTTCTAAGTGAGATTGAAAACCGTCGCGAAACCTATAAAAAAGTTTCGAAAAAAATGCCGAAATAGGAGACAATAGAAGAATGAAAACAATGAAAATAGCACCCTCAATTTTGAGTGCAGATTATGCCAATTTTGAAAGTGAGTTGAAACGCTTAGAAGCAGCTGGAGCTGACTATGCTCATATCGATGTCATGGATGGTCATTTTGTGCCAAATATCAGCTTTGGGGCTGGTGTCGTAGAGAGTATGCGTCCGCATAGCAAGTTGGTCTTTGATTGCCACTTGATGGTGACCAATCCCGAACACCACATTGAAGAATTTGCCCGTGCAGGTGCGGATATCATCAGCATTCATGTGGAAGCGACTCCTCATATCCACGGAGCTCTTCAAAAAATTCGTCAAGCCGGTGTGAAAGCTAGTGTTGTGATTAATCCAGGAACTCCTGTAGACAGTATCAAACACGTCTTGAACTTGGTGGATCAAGTCTTGGTCATGACCGTTAATCCAGGATTCGGTGGCCAAGCCTTTCTTCCAGAAACAATGGACAAGGTGCGCGAATTAGCGGCTCTTCGTGAAGAGAAAGGCTTAGACTTTGATATCGAAGTCGATGGCGGAATTGATGGCCAAAGTATTTCCCAAGCAAAAGAAGCCGGGGCTAATGTCTTTGTAGCGGGCTCTTATGTCTTTAATGGCGATGTCAATGAGCGTGTGCAAACGCTCCGAGATGCCATCAATGGTTAATATAGGAGTATTGGCAGGTGGAGATTCTTCACTACTACCAAAAGATCAAGAGCTTTACGTAGGTGTCGACGGAGGCTGTTTGAAGTTGCTGGAAAAAGGTCTGCCTTTAGATATGGCTGTGGGGGATTTTGATTCCATTTCTGAAACTGATTTGAGCAAGATCCGCACCCAAGCCAAGCAAGTGGTTCAGTCCGTCCCTGAAAAGAACGATACGGATTTGGAATTGGCCTTGAAAGCAGTCTTTAAAGACTATCCAGATGCTGCAGTCACAGTTTATGGTGCCTTTGGTGGTCGCTTGGATCACTTCTTGTCTAATATCTTTTTGCCGACCGATCCAGACCTGGCTCCCTATATGGAGCAGATCCAATTAGTCGATGGTCAAAATCGTCTGATTTACAGACCAGTTGGCTGCCATGAGATTCAGCCAGATCCTACTAAGCCCTATGTTGGTTTTATGCCTGTCGGACAAGGTCGCGTAGAGATCACAGGGGCCAAGTATCCGCTCCATCCGGAGAATTATTTTTTGAAGGCCATGTATGGCTCCAATGAATTTTTAGATCAACCGATTCAAGTGAGTCTCGACCGTGGCTATCTTGTCATTGTTTATAGTAAAGACAGAGGTTAATATGAATATCATTCTGCTTCTGATTGGCCTGCTCAATCTGGGCCTCCTCATCTATCTCTTGCAACGGTCAGATGACACCAGACCGGCTTTACGAGAGATGCTGGAAGACCACGAGGATCATTTGACAGACCAGTTGGACTATCGTTTTGAAAAAGAAAGACAAGCAAGCCAGATTGCCAATCAGCAGTTAGAGATTGCCCTGACAGATCGCTTGACCGAGATGCGAGTGGAGATCCACCAGCAGACGACGGCTCTGCGCGCTGAGATGAATGAGCACTTTACTAAAAATCGGGACAAAACAGATGAGCGCATGCGCCAGATCCAAGAGTCCAATGAAGTGCGGCTAGAACAGATGCGCCAAACGGTAGAAGAAAAATTGGAGAAAACCTTGCAGCACCGCTTACAGACCTCCTTTGAGACGGTTTCAAAACAATTGGAGTCGGTCAACAAAGGGCTGGGAGAAATGCAGACGGTGGCGCGGGATGTCGGAACTCTTAATAAAGTTCTCTCCAATACCAAGACACGTGGGATTATGGGCGAATTGCAGCTAGGTCAAATCATTGAAGATATCTTGACCCCAGCCCAGTATGAGCGGGAGTTTGTCACCGTTCCTCAATCCAGTGAGCGCGTGGAGTATGCCATTAAGCTTCCAGGACAAGGAGAAGAACCAGTCTATCTGCCGATTGACTCTAAATTCCCACTGGAAGATTACTATCGTCTGGAAGAAGCTTATGAATTAGGAGAGAAAGAGGAGATCGAGCGTTACCGCAAGGCCCTTCTTGCTAGTATCAAGCGTTTTGCTAAGGATATCCAACAAAAATACCTCTTTCCACCAGCGACAACGAATTTCGGAATTCTCTTTTTGCCAACCGAAGGCCTCTATTCCGAAGTGGTTCGCAATCCAGAATTCTTCGATCGCTTGCGTCGAGACGAACAAATTTTAGTGGCTGGGCCAAGTACCTTATCAGCCCTCTTGAACTCCTTGTCTGTTGGCTTTAAAACGCTCAACATCCAAAAGAGTGCAGATGACATTAGCAAGGTGTTGGGATCGGTCAAATCAGAATTCCATAAGTTTGGAGGGATTCTGGCCAAGACTCAGCGCCATTTAAAGAATGCTTCCAATAATATTGATGATTTGCTAACCAGACGGACCAGTGCCATCGAGCGGACGCTTCGCCAAATCGAAAGCGATGAGGACCTGCTGGGACTAGATGTATATATAGAAGATGGAGAAGATGATGGTCAAAATTAACCAAATGAAAAAAGATGAATTGTTCGAAGGATTCTATTTGATCAAGTCAGCAGAAGTGCGTCAAACGCGGGCCGGGAAAAACTACCTCGCCTTTGTCTTTCAAGATGAGACCGGTACAATCGAAGGTAAACTATGGGATGCCCAACCTCACAATGTAGAGAGTTTTATGGCTGGGCGCGTGGTCCATATGTCTGGACGTCGAGAAGTTTACAATAATACTCCTCAAGTCAACCAATTAAACATGCGCTTGCCACAAGCGGGAGAGCCCAACAATCCAGCAGACTTCAAGGAAAAACCACCAGTAGATCCTAAAGAATTGCATGAATACTTGTCAAACATGATTTTCAAAATTGAAAATCCAGTCTGGCAACGGATTGTCCGGGCCCTCTATGGGAAATATGAGAAAGAGTTTTATAGCTATCCAGCTGCTAAGACCAACCACCATGCCTTTGAAGCAGGTCTCGCTTATCATACGGCGACCATGGTCCGCTTGGCAGATAGTATCGGTGATATCTATCCTCAGTTGAATAAGAGCTTGCTCTTTGCAGGGATTATGTTACACGATTTGGCCAAAGTGATCGAGTTGACGGGGCCTGAAAATACAGAATACACTGTTCGAGGCAACCTCATCGGCCACATTGCACTCATCGATGAAGAAATCACCAAGGTCTTGCAAGACTTGAAGATTGATGACCAAAAAGAAGATGTCATCGTTCTTCGCCATGTGATCTTGAGTCACCATGGCTTGCTCGAATACGGTAGTCCTGTTCGTCCAAAGATCATGGAAGCAGAGATTATTCATATGATCGATAATTTGGATGCAGAAATGATGATGATGACAACGGCACTTGGCTTAATTGGTCCTGGCGAAATGACCAATAAAATCTTTGCTATGGAAAATCGTTCCTTCTATAAACCGAATCTCGACTAGTAAAAACAGAGATAAATACGGGAATGATTCTGCCAAAAATAAAATAATCAGGAAAAAACGGCCTTCTGTAAATCAGAATGTTCGTTTTTTTCGCTTCTTATGGTATAATGATAGAAAAAACTACATGGTGAGAAAATGAAATTAAGAAGAAGTGAACGGATGGTCGTGATTTCTAATTACTTGATCAACCATCCCTATGAATTGACGAGCCTCAATACGTTTGCGGAAAAGTATGAGTCTGCCAAGTCTTCCATCTCAGAAGATATCGTGATCATTAAGCGTGCGTTTGAAGAGATGGAAATCGGAAATATTGAGACCATTACAGGAGCTGGTGGAGGTGTTATCTTTACACCGTCTATCTCAGATCAAGAATCCAAAGAAATCGTCGAGGATCTTTGCAAGCAGCTATCTGAAAGTGATCGTATCCTTCCTGGTGGCTACATTTACCTGTCTGATCTGTTGAGCAATCCAAAGATTTTGAATCGCATCGGCCGCATCATTGCCAAAGCTTTCCGGGATAAGAAGATTGATGCTGTCATGACCGTAGCGACCAAGGGAGTTCCTCTAGCCAATGCAGTAGCCAATGTCTTGAATGTTCCTTTTGTTATTGTCCGTCGTGATTTGAAAATCACAGAAGGGTCAACCGTTAGTGTCAACTATGTTTCAGGCTCAAGTGGGGATCGCATTGAGAAAATGTTCCTTTCAAAACGGAGCCTAAAAGCAGGAAGCCGGGTCTTGATTGTCGATGACTTCCTTAAAGGTGGCGGAACGATTAACGGGATGGTCAGCCTCTTGTCTGAATTTGATTCTGAATTAGCAGGGGTAGCTGTCTTTGCGGATAATGCTGCAACCGACCGTGAATTCTTTGAACACAAATCCTTATTGCGCGTTACCAACATCGATGTAAAAGAAAATAAATTGAGTGTCGAAGTTGGGAATATCTTTGATTAAGAGCAGCAAAGGAGGATCAAAAAGTGAAAAGAATTTTAGATCGATTTGATAATAGCCCTTTGT
Organism: Streptococcus sp. HCA-5024; assembly: GCF_037890265.1. Lineage (NCBI taxonomy): Bacteria > Bacillati > Bacillota > Bacilli > Lactobacillales > Streptococcaceae > Streptococcus > Streptococcus sp. HCA-5024. Next base: position 219,388 of record NZ_JBBKBR010000003.1, on the reverse strand, counting down.
GGATTCGCTTGGTGACAGTTCTGTCTCTATCCTTTATATTGGTAGCTGGTTTGTATACCGTTAAAAAGAATACGGCTGCCCAGGTAACGACAGAAATTCAACCTGCTAAAAAAACAGGTTCCCTTCCAGTGAAAAAGGAAACAAAGGAAGAAAAAGAAAAGAAGGAAGAAAAGAAAAATACAGAAGCTGCTGAAAAAGCAGTCGTTCAAATGGAAACAACCCCAAGTCAAGATTCTGTGAACGCTGCCCAAGCTGCTGTGAAGAAAGTCAAAGATGCGACTCAAAAGCAATCGCTTGATGCCCGTATCCAATACATCGCTAACTATTATGGACTGACCTATGAGAGTGACACAGCGGCAACGCAGCAGACTCAAACAGACGCTAATGCCAACGCTGGAGTAGCTGGAGCCAATGCGACAGTTCAACCACAACAGCAACAACAGTATGCTCCGGCTGCAGATGCAGGGGCAGAAGTACCTGCTGAAGCTGGTCAATAATGAACTTTTTCGACTTCTTTAAAAAATAAAAAAACATCTTGCAATCAAAGTGCCGTCATGTTATAATAATAGACGGTACTTTTTACTTTTGGTCTCTCAAGAGTGTACAGGGACGTGCTGACAAATGTTGCAAAAGTACACACAGATGGTAGCTGTCACCAAGTGTACCATCACCAAAAATAAAAAATTTCACAGGAGAATGTAGATGCCTACAATTAACCAATTGGTTCGCAAACCGCGTAAATCAAAAGTAGAAAAATCTAAATCACCAGCTTTGAACGTTGGTTACAACAGTCATAAAAAAGTTCAAACAAACGTTTCTTCACCACAAAAACGTGGTGTTGCAACTCGTGTTGGAACAATGACACCTAAAAAACCTAACTCTGCCCTTCGTAAATTTGCCCGTGTACGTTTGAGCAACTTGATCGAAGTAACTGCTTATATCCCAGGTATCGGACACAACTTGCAAGAACACAGCGTGGTTCTTCTTCGTGGTGGACGTGTAAAAGACCTTCCAGGGGTACGTTACCATATCGTCCGTGGAGCACTTGATACTGCAGGTGTAAACGATCGTAAACAAGGCCGTTCTAAATACGGTACTAAAAAACCAAAAGCATAAGGAAAGGGGATAAAGAAAAATGAGTCGTAAAAACCGTGCGCCTAAACGCGATGTATTGCCAGATCCGCTTTACAATTCACAATTAGTTACTCGTCTTATCAACCGCGTTATGCTTGATGGTAAACGTGGTACAGCTGCTTCAATCGTTTACGGAGCTTTCGAACAAATTAAAGAAGCTACTGGAAACGATGCTCTTGAAGTATTCGAAACAGCTATGGAAAACATCATGCCTGTACTTGAAGTACGTGCTCGCCGTGTCGGTGGTTCTAACTACCAAGTCCCAGTTGAAGTTCGTCCAGAACGTCGTACAACACTTGGACTTCGTTGGTTGGTAACCATCGCTCGTCAACGTGGTGAACACACAATGGTTGATCGTCTTGCAAAAGAAATCTTGGATGCAGCGAACAACACTGGTGCAGCTGTTAAGAAACGTGAAGATACTCACCGTATGGCTGAAGCTAACCGTGCATTCGCACACTTCCGCTGGTAAGAAAATGATACTAAGAGCGGCAAAGGCCCAAGGCAAAAATAGGAAACTGATGCAGTGTTCGATGAACACAAAGCAGTTTATCTTTTTTGCACCGGGCCTCGCTCGGGTTCAAATCAGTTAACTTGAGCTTTTAGCCCAGGTTCAATTGAGCTCAGATCGGCTAACTAACTTTAGCCCGGGTTCAATTCAACTCTTCTTACAAGTTGGAACCAAAACTTAGCATGAAAACAATGAGAACGGGTAGGTCCTGCCTATCCGTTTTTATTAAATCATGTTATAATAGAATATAGAAATAAAAAATATAGGAGAAACAAACCTCATGGCACGCGAATTTTCACTTGAAAAAACTCGTAATATCGGTATCATGGCTCACGTCGATGCTGGTAAAACAACTACAACTGAGCGTATCCTTTACTACACTGGTAAGATTCACAAAATCGGTGAAACTCACGAAGGTGCGTCACAAATGGACTGGATGGAGCAAGAGCAAGAACGTGGTATCACCATCACATCTGCCGCTACAACAGCTCAATGGAAAGACACTCGTGTAAACATCATCGACACACCAGGACACGTGGACTTCACTATCGAAGTTCAACGTTCACTCCGCGTTTTGGACGGTGCTGTAACCGTTCTTGACTCACAATCAGGTGTTGAGCCTCAAACTGAAACAGTTTGGCGTCAAGCAACTGAATACGGAGTTCCACGTATCGTATTCGCTAACAAGATGGATAAAATCGGTGCTGACTTCCTTTACTCAGTAAGCACACTTCATGACCGTCTTCAAGCAAACGCTCACCCAATTCAATTGCCAATCGGTGCTGAAGATGACTTCCGCGGAATCATTGACTTGATCAAGATGAAAGCTGAAATCTATACGAACGACCTTGGTACAGATATCCTTGAAGAAGATATTCCAGCTGAATACCTTGAACAAGCTCAAGAATACCGTGAAAAATTGGTTGAAGCAGTTGCTGAAACTGATGAAGACTTGATGATGAAATACCTTGAAGGGGAAGAAATCACTAACGAAGAATTGAAAGCTGGTATCCGTAAAGCTACAATCAACGTTGAATTCTACCCAGTACTTTGTGGTTCTGCCTTCAAGAACAAAGGGGTTCAATTGATGTTGGATGCAGTCCTTGACTACCTTCCAAGCCCACTTGATATCCCTGCAATCAAGGGTGTAAACCCAGATACAGACGAAGAAGAAGAACGTCCAGCATCTGATGAAGAGCCATTTGCAGCTCTTGCTTTCAAGATCATGACTGACCCATTCGTAGGTCGTTTGACATTCTTCCGTGTTTACTCAGGTGTCTTGAATTCAGGTTCATACGTATTGAACACTTCTAAAGGTAAACGTGAACGTATCGGACGTATCCTTCAAATGCACGCCAACACTCGTAAAGAAATCGAAACAGTTTACTCTGGAGATATCGCTGCTGCCGTTGGTTTGAAAGATACTACAACTGGTGACTCATTGACAGATGAAAAAGCAAAAATCATCCTTGAATCAATCGAAGTTCCAGAACCAGTTATCCAATTGATGGTTGAGCCTAAATCTAAAGCTGACCAAGACAAGATGGGTATCGCCCTTCAAAAATTGGCTGAAGAAGATCCAACATTCCGCGTTGAAACAAACCCTGAAACTGGTGAAACAGTTATCTCTGGTATGGGTGAGTTGCACTTGGATGTCCTTGTTGACCGTATGAAACGTGAATTCAAGGTTGAAGCTAACGTTGGTGCTCCTCAAGTATCTTACCGTGAAACATTCCGCGCTTCTACACAAGCACGTGGATTCTTCAAACGTCAATCTGGTGGTAAAGGTCAGTTTGGTGATGTTTGGATCGAATTTACTCCAAACGAAGAAGGTAAAGGATTCGAGTTCGAAAATGCGATCGTCGGTGGTGTGGTTCCACGTGAATTCATCCCTGCAGTAGAAAAAGGACTTCAAGAATCTATGGCGAACGGTGTTCTTGCTGGTTACCCAATGGTTGACGTGAAAGCTAAGCTTTACGATGGTTCATACCACGATGTCGACTCATCTGAAACTGCCTTCAAGATCGCTGCATCTCTTGCACTTAAAGAAGCTGCTAAGACTGCACAACCAGCTATCCTTGAACCAATGATGCTTGTAACCATCACAGTTCCTGAAGAAAACCTTGGGGATGTTATGGGTCACGTAACTGCTCGTCGTGGACGTGTAGATGGTATGGAAGCACACGGTGCAAGCCAAATCGTTCGTGCTTATGTGCCACTTGCTGAAATGTTCGGTTACGCTACTGTCCTTCGTTCTGCAACTCAAGGACGTGGTACCTTCATGATGGTATTTGACCACTACGAAGATGTACCAAAATCAGTACAAGAAGAAATCATTAAAAAAGCTAAAGGTGAAGCTTAATTTACCAAAGCTAAAAAACTCTTCCCACTTTGGGAAGAGTTTTTCTTTGTTCCAAAAGTGAGTACAAGTAAAAAAGCGCTTTTCCTAGCGATCAAGACTTTGTGAAAAACTTTAATAAAAGAGGCAGTGATCTATGATAAATCTTGCTTTTCGTGGGGAAATAGTTGCTTTTTAATGCAATAAAGTATATAATAGAGACTGTTAAAAGATGTTTGGCGCTGTGTCAAGTTACTCTTTTCACAAAAAATTTTTTTGATTTTCATAAGGAGGAAATCACGAATGGTAGTTAAAGTTGGTATTAACGGTTTCGGTCGTATCGGACGTCTTGCTTTCCGTCGTATCCAAAACGTAGAAGGTGTTGAAGTTACACGCATCAACGACCTTACAGATCCAGTTATGCTTGCACACTTGTTGAAATACGATACAACTCAAGGTCGTTTCGACGGTACTGTGGAAGTTAAAGAAGGTGGATTCGAAGTTAACGGTAAATTCATTAAAGTTTCCGCTGAACGTGATCCAGAACAAATCGACTGGGCTAACGACGGTGTAGAAATCGTTCTTGAAGCAACTGGTTTCTTTGCTACTAAAGCAGCTGCTGAAAAACACTTGCATGCTGGTGGTGCTAAGAAAGTTGTTATCACTGCTCCTGGTGGATCAGATGTTAAAACAGTCGTATTTAACACTAACCACGATATTCTTGATGGTACTGAAACAGTTATCTCAGGTGCTTCATGTACTACAAACTGCTTGGCTCCAATGGCTAAAGCTCTTCAAGATAACTTCGGTGTTGTTGAAGGATTGATGACTACTATCCACGCTTACACTGGTGACCAAATGATCCTTGACGGTCCACACCGTAAAGGTGACCTTCGTCGTGCACGTGCTGGTGCTGCTAACATCGTTCCTAACTCAACTGGTGCTGCTAAAGCAATCGGTTTGGTTATCCCTGAATTGAACGGTAAATTGGACGGAGCTGCACAACGTGTTCCTGTTCCAACTGGATCAGTTACTGAATTGGTAGTTGTTCTTGACAAGAACGTTACTGTTGATGAAGTGAACGCAGCTATGAAAGCAGCTTCAAACGAATCATACGGTTACACTGAAGATCCAATCGTTTCTTCAGACGTTGTAGGTATGTCTTACGGATCATTGTTTGACGCAACTCAAACTAAAGTTATTGACGTTGACGGTAAACAATTGGTTAAAGTTGTTTCATGGTATGACAACGAAATGTCTTACACTGCACAACTTGTTCGTACTCTTGAATACTTCGCAAAAATTGCTAAATAATTCATGCGTATGATGAGAGGAGGGAAACCTCCTCTTTTTTTGTACTTTTTTTAGGGCTTTCTCATCATATTATAGGAATTGATAAAATAGATTGACAGTGCTAAATAGATTAGGGTATCCTATTCTTGATTGGAGATTTCTAATACAAGAAAATGAAAGCGATTACAGGTCGTGGAGAAAGGAGCCAATGGAAATCGCTCAAGAAAAAGAAAAAAACCATACAAGGAGGTCAAGATGAAAGGTCATCGATTTGAAAAGAAAGAACGATTTAGTATACGAAAATTCAGTGTGGGAGTTTGCTCCGCATTGATTGGGTTAGCATTTTTAGGAACAGGCGCTGTCTCTGCAGATGAGGCGGTTTCTACTAGTGAACAACCCTTGGAAAGCTCTTCAGCAACGACCGAAGACGTCAATCATCTAGTGAGAGAAGCTGGCGTCTATACTGCAGATGCGGCCTTACCTTCTGCAGAAACGGAAAAACCAGCCGCAGAAGCGGTCACTCCGGAGGCTAGTCCTACAAGTACAGAAGCTAGCTCGACAACTACAGATCATCCAGCAGTTTCAGAGACTGAAAAACCGAAAGCTGCTGCAGAAAAAGTGGCTGATTTACCAACCAATGAAGAAAAACAATTAAGACCCAAAGAAGTTAAGTTCGATACCTGGGACGATCTCTTGAAGTGGGAACCAGGAAAACGAGTGGATGACGATATGAACAGAGCAAGCGTCCCACTTGCGAGTCGTTTTCAAGGGAAGCAAATTAACGAACAAGCCAACCCTGAAGCGAAGATCCAAGCACTGTCAAACATGAACTCCAAAGCCAAGGATCATGCGTCTGTCGGCGGGGAAGAATTTAAGGCCTACGCTTTTGATTACTGGCAATATTTGGATTCCATGGTCTTTTGGGAAGGGCTGGTTCCATCAGCAGATGTGATCGATGCTGCACACCGAAATGGGGTTCCTATTTATGGAACAATCTTTTATAACTGGTCTAGCAGCATCAAGGATCAAGAACATTTTGCAGAAACCTTGAAAGAAGATAGTGAAGGCTCTAAAACTTTCCCGATCGCCCGTAAATTAGTTGAACTTGCTAAGTACTATGGCTTTGATGGTTACTTTATCAACCAAGAAACAACCGGAAATCTTGTAGAACCATTGGGGCCAAAATTGAGAGATTTTCTTCTTTATACCAAGGAATATGCGAAGAGTCTGAACTATCCGATTAAGTATTCCTGGTATGATGCTATGACCTATGAATATGGCCGTTACCATGAGAATGCGCTGGGAGAATACAACTACAATTTCATGCAGCCAGAAAATGGGGAAAATCCAGTTGATACCTTCTTTGCTAACTTTAACTGGGGCAAATCAGAAGTGGATTATTCCATCAGTACAGCCAAATGGATTCATCGGAATCCTTATGATGTTCTAGCTGGACTTGAGCTCCAAAAAGGAGGCTCTTATAAGACTAATGTAGACTGGAATGCCATTTTAGATGAACATGGCAAGTTGCGTCTATCTCTTGGTCTTTATGCGCCAGATACCATTACAGGTCTAGGAAAGACTGGAGAAGGATACCATACCCATGAAGATCTATTCTGGACAGGTTTCCAAGGAGATCCGACTAAAGGAAAACCAGCAGACCAATCTTGGTACGGTATGTCCAATCTAGTAGTGGACAAAACTCCTATTACAAGTGAAGATTTCAATACTTCCTTCAATACTGGTCACGGAAAACACTGGTTTGTCGATGGCAAGATTTCTAAAGAAGGGGAATGGAACTACCGTTCTGTTTCTGGCTACCTTCCGACCTGGCGTTGGTGGGTAGAGCATAGTGAAGATAGTACGCCATTGAAAGGCCACTATGATTTTGATCAAGCCTACAATGGAGGAAATTCTCTAGCCTTCGAAGGAGATTTAAAAGCCAATAGCAGTCAAAATGTCATGCTCTATTCGACCAAGATTCCTGTGACAGAAACGACAAAATTGAGCGTCAGTCATAAAGGTGGGATCGGAGCTACTGCCTGGGTAGCTGTTGCCACCAAAGAAGACTACTCTGAATACGAATGGAAAGAATTGACACCGAGTGCGGATTGGTCTACTCAAACCTTTGATTTGGGAAGTTTGGCTGGCAAGACCATTTATGCTGTGAAGATGTTCTTTGACCATAATACGGATGTTAAAGACTACAAATTTAATCTCGGCCAATTGTCGATTACGTCCAACCAAGAGAAACCAGCTACTCCAGCAGAAGTATCCGTTCGGGCAAAACGTCTACAAAATGCGCAAGAAGCAGAAGCAGTCCTCAATTTTAAAGGGGTAGCAGATGCGGATTATTATGAAGTCTATGAAAAAGATGGCGACAACTGGCGTCTTTTAACAGGGTCTTCTGCGACAACCGTCTATCTTCCAAAAGTTAGCCGTTCAGCAAGTGCTGAAGGAACCACTCAGGAACTCAAGGTTGTGGCAGTTGGAAAGAATGGTCAACGTTCAGATGCGGGAACTGTAGCTTTTGGTTGGGGCATGACCGTGTCAGATACCAGTCTACCAAAAGCTTTAGCGCCAAACGTAGTCATTGGAGCCAAAGTGATCGGTTCGAGCTTCCCAGATGCGGATGGTAGTGAAGGCATTGAAGGCATGTTAAATGGGACCATTACCAGTCTTTCAGATAAATGGTCTTCTGCTCAATTGAGTGGAACCGTCGATATCCGCTTGACACAACCTCGAACCATTGTTCGTTGGGTGATGGACCATGCTGGTGCTGGTGGAGAATCTGTCGATGATGGCAAGATGAATACCCGTGACTTCGACCTTTACTACAAGGACGAAGCCGGTGAGTGGAAATTGGCCAAGGAAGTTCGTGGCAATAAAGCCCATGTATCTGACATTACACTGGATCATCCGATCAAGGCTCAAGACTGGCGTCTCCATGTCATTACAGCAGATAACGGCACCCCATGGCAAGCCATCCGGATTTACAACTGGAAGATGTATGAAAGTCTGGATACTGAAACGGTCAACATCTCGATGAAACATGCTGCAGCGCAAAACTTAGGTAATCATTTTGTCCAAGTCGGTTTCAAAGATGTTCCAGCTAATACTACTCTGACTCTTTATGCCGATAAAGAAGCCACTAGTCCAATTGCGACTATGACAGCCGATCAAGCTGGAAATCTCATCTTTAAACCATTGGCTTTTGAATCAACCCCGTCTCTTCTTTACTATCGCGCGCAAGTTCCTGGTAAAGATATCAGTAATGTTTTGGCGATCGAAGTTCCAAAGAATGATAAAGAAATTGCGGGACTTCAATTTGAAGATGGATTGACCAAGAAGGTCTACCGGGAAGGCGATGCCCTTTCCTTGAAAGGGGCAACTCTCCGCGTTCATTATAAAGATGGCCAAGCAGATCAGCTGGTCAACCTCACCAACTCAGGTGTAGAGATTCATGGATTTGATAGTAGCAAGCTGGGAGAACAACACCTAGAAGTCTCTTACCTTGGTCAGAAATTGGATAAGACCCTCACTGTTTTTGTGGTCAGTGCAGAAGAAGCAGGTGAAAAAGCAGTTGCTGGTCTAGAATTGACCGACAAACCAAAAGTGGAATATATTGTCGGAGAGGCATTGGAGAAAGAAGGCGGACGCTTTACAGTCGTCTTTGAAGATGAAACGACCGAAACGCATGCCTTGACAGATGAAGGTGTGGAAGTAACTGGCTTTGATACGACTAAGGAAGGTCGTCAAACCATCACGGTCCATTACAAAGGAGCTAGCACAAGCTTTGATGTCCTCGTGAATCCAAAACCAGCTCTCAACGATGAATACCTTAAGCAAAAATTGGCTGAAGCTGAAGCTGCAAAAGCCAAAGTAGACTTTACTTTTGCGACTCCTGAAGTCAAAGAAGCTTTGCTAGCTGGAATGGTTGCTTCTGAAAAAGTCTTGAAAGAGCATGATACCAGCACACAAGATCAAGTCAATGAGCAGTTGAACCAATTGACCGCTCTCTTGAAAGCCTTGGATGGTCAAGCCAATCTAACAAAAGAAAAAGAAGCTCTTTCTGCCCTAACAACTGAAGCGACCGCTCTATTAGCAAGCAAGCCAAATCACCCTTCTGGTGACGCTTTGCAGGCACTCCTGGAGAAAAATAAAGAACTCCTAGCTTCTTCAGAGCTCACTCCTGAAGCGCTTGGAACAGCTAAGACAGGTCTAGAGACCTTGATTGCGCTCCTGAAAGAAGATAAGCCAGCGGTCTTTATAGACCCTGCGACTGGAGTCGAAGTTCAATTCTCCAACTTAGAGCCAACCGTTGTCAAAGGACTGAAAGTCGCAAAAGTTGAAGCCAATCAGGCAGAAAAAGAAGAGCTGAAGGGTCGAGAAGGAATCGTCTTTGATATTGAAGGCGTGGATGCCAGCGGTCAAGATATTGATACCCACCATCCATCCCTTGTGAAAATCCCTGTGGATAAGGATAAAGAAGTGGAGCAAGTTCTCTTCTTCCCAGAAGGTCAAGCTCCTCAATCCTTGGCCTTTGAGAGAGTTGGAGATGTAGTCATCTTTACAGCTCCTCACTTTACTCACTATGCGATTGTCTATAAACCAGCACAAACGGAAGGACCAGATCAACCGATCCAACCAGAGGAACCGGCTAAACCTGATCAGCCTGTTCAACCAGCTCAACCAAATCAACCAGTCCAACCAGCTGCCCCAGTAACTCCGGATCCAGCTAATCCATTGAAGCCTACAGAGTCTTCTCAAGTGGATCAGTTGGCCCCAACGACTTCTACTCAAGCGGGTCATCAGGAGGAAGAACACAAGGATATGGTCGATCAAGAGATCCATCAGTTGTTAAGTGCCCACCAAGGAGCGAACTCACAGCCAACAGTTCAGCAAGGAACAAAAGATGCCAGCAAAGAAAGTCAATCGGAACACTTGCCAAATACGGCAAGCCTAGAAGCTTCCTATGCAGCTGAAGCTGTTCTCCTAGCAGCCTTAGGCAGCTTCCTCTTGGCTGGTAAGAAGAAAGAAGAGTAAGTCTTTTACAGGATTCTTTCGTTCACTTAAAAAGTCACTCTCAAAAAACCTCTCTGGTGAAAACCAGAGAGGTTTGATCTTGTATTTAGAAGTGTCGTTCGGATCCTGTGAATTAGAGGGGAAAAGCATTGGATTTTTCTACCTCTTTTACAGCTTTTGTGATATAATTATCATGTATTAAAAAAAGAAGGAGTCATATCTAATGGCAAAATTGACTGTTAAAGACGTTGACTTGAAAGGGAAAAAAGTTCTCGTTCGTGTTGACTTCAACGTTCCTGTAAAAGATGGCGTGATCACTAACGATAACCGTATCACTGCAGCTCTTCCAACTATCAAGTACATCCTTGAACAAGGTGGACGTGCAATCCTCTTCTCTCACCTTGGACGTGTAAAAGAAGAAGCAGATAAAGAAGGTAAATCACTTGCTCCTGTAGCTGCTGACTTGGCTGCTAAATTGGGTCAAGAAGTTAAATTTATCCCAGGTGTTACACGTGGTGCTGAATTGGAAGCAGCTGTTAACGCTCTTGAAGATGGACAAGTTCTCTTGGTTGAAAACACTCGTTTCGAAGATGTTGATGGCAAGAAAGAATCTAAAAACGATCCTGAACTTGGTAAATACTGGGCATCACTTGGAGATGGTATTTTCGTAAACGATGCCTTCGGTACTGCTCACCGTGCACACGCATCTAACGTTGGTATCTCTGCAAACGTTGATAAAGCTGTTGCTGGATTCCTTCTTGAAAACGAAATTGCTTACATCAAAGAAGCAGTTGAAGCTCCAGAACGTCCATTCGTAGCTATCCTTGGTGGATCTAAAGTATCTGACAAGATCGGTGTTATCGAAAACTTGCTTGAAAAAGCTGATAAAGTCCTTATCGGTGGTGGGATGACTTACACATTCTACAAAGCACAAGGTATCGAAATCGGTAACTCACTTGTAGAAGAAGACAAATTGGATGTGGCGAAAGCTCTTCTTGAAAAATCAAACGGCAAATTGATCTTGCCAGTTGACTCAAAAGAAGCGAACGCATTTGCTGACTACACTGAAGTGAAAGACACTGAAGGTGAAGCAGTAGATCCAGGATTCCTTGGTCTTGATATCGGTCCTAAATCAATCGCTAAATTCGACCAAGAATTGACTGGTGCGAAAACAGTTGTATGGAACGGACCTATGGGTGTATTTGAAAACCCTGACTTCCAAGCTGGTACAATCGGTGTGATGGACGCTATCGTGAAACAACCAGGCGTTAAATCAATCATCGGTGGTGGTGACTCAGCTGCTGCTGCGATCAACCTTGGCCGTGCAGACAAGTTCTCATGGATCTCTACTGGTGGTGGTGCTTCTATGGAACTCCTTGAAGGTAAAGAACTTCCAGGATTGGCTGCTCTTACAGACAAATAATCTAAATAGAATGAAAGAGGCTGGGACAAAAGTCCTAGCCTCTCAATTATTTTTGGATTGTCGAGCAAGACGCAGTGGTTGAGTGGGCTCTACTAGGCTGATTTCATCAGCTTTTATAGCCCTACTCAACTGTACGGAGGTGGGACGACGAAATCGAATTCTAACGAATTACCGATTTCTGTCCCGCTCTCTTTTTTCTTTCTATTTATATCTGTTCTCTCCTTTCTGAAAATATGGTAGAATAATAGAAATAGAAAGATAGGTGACCATGGATTACTTTAAACGACACAAATTTGATTGGTCCAAATTCCGTTTGGGGATGAGAACCTTTAAAACAGGGATTGCCGTTTTTATTGTACTACTTATTTTTGGAATATTTGGCTGGCGAGGCCTTCAGATCGGGACGTTGACAGCTGTTTTTAGTTTGAGGGAAGACTTTGATAAGAGTGTCCACTTTGGGGCTTCGCGTGTCATGGGCAACAGTATCGGAGGTTTTTATGCTGTATTGTTCTTCCTTTTAAAAACGCTCTTTCATGGGGCGTATTGGGTGACTCTTATTTTTGTACCCATTGCGACCATGTTAACCATTATGACAAATGTCGCTATGAATAACAAAGCAGGAATTATTGGAGGAGTTTCGGCAATGCTGATCATTACCCTCTCGATTCCTAACGGAGAAACCTTCTTGTATGTTTTTGCCCGAATATTTGAGACCTTTATTGGCGTTTTCGTTGCGATTTTGGTCAATTCGGATGTGGATCGCATTCGCGATTTTCTCAAGAAACACAAAAAACCTATGTAAGATTATATAACATTTAATCTTGACATAGATTTTTTTTTCGATATAATAGAATAGAAAGAGGAATGGTATGAAGGAAAAGGAATTACGACGCTCGCTGGCAGTTTTTCCAATTGGAAGTGTTATGAAGCTGACCGACTTGACAGCTCGCCAGATTCGTTATTATGAAGATCAGGGATTGATTTCTCCTGATCGGACAGAAGGCAATCGCCGCATGTATTCGTTGGACGATATGGACCGCCTGCTTGAGATCAAAGATTATATCTCAGATGGCTTCAATATTGCGGATATTAAGAAGAAATATGCGGAAAAAGAGCAAGAGCAAACCAAGGTTGTCAGTCAAGAAGAGATCCGTAAGGCTCTTCATCGTGACATTCTTCAGCAAAGTCGCTTCACATCTTCCCCATCGCCATATGGTCAATTTCGTTGATCATTTCATAAGCTTGTAATCTATTTTAAGGAGACAAAAATGTCAATTACTGCTGCAGATATTCGCCGTGAAGTAAAAGAAAAAAATGTTACTTTTATTCGCTTGATGTTCTCTGATATTTTGGGAACCATGAAGAACGTCGAAATTCCAGCTACCGATGAGCAACTGGACAAGGTTCTTTCAAACAAAGCCATGTTTGATGGTTCTTCTATCGAAGGATTTGTCCGTATCAACGAGTCAGACATGTATCTTTACCCAGATTTAGATACATGGACAGTTTTCCCTTGGGGAGATGAAAATGGTAGCGTAGCTGGCTTGATCTGTGATGTCTATACGACAGAAGGGGAACCATTTGCAGGAGACCCACGTGGCAACTTGAAACGTGCCCTTCGTCATATGGAAAAACTTGGCTTCAAATCCTTTAACCTTGGACCAGAACCAGAATTCTTCCTCTTTAAGTTGGACGAAAATGGAGATCCAACTCTTGAAGTAAACGACAAAGGTGGCTATTTTGACTTGGCTCCAACAGATCTTGCGGATAACACTCGTCGTGAAATCGTGAATGTCTTGACCAAGATGGGCTTTGAAGTAGAAGCCAGTCACCACGAAGTAGCCGTTGGTCAGCATGAAATCGACTTTAAGTATGACGAAGTTCTCCGCGCTTGTGACAAGATCCAAATCTTTAAACTCGTTGTGAAGACCATCGCCCGTAAACACGGCTTGTATGCAACCTTTATGGCCAAACCAAAATTTGGAATTGCCGGATCAGGTATGCACTGTAATATGTCTCTCTTTGACCAAGATGGCAACAATGCTTTCTTTGATCCAGAAGATCCACGTGGCATGCAATTGTCAGAAACAGCTTATCACTTCTTGGGTGGCTTGATCAAGCATGCATATAACTTTACAGCGGTGACCAACCCAACCGTCAACTCTTATAAACGTTTGGTTCCTGGATATGAAGCACCTGTTTATATCGCTTGGGCAGGTCGCAACCGTTCCCCATTGGTACGTGTGCCAGCATCACGTGGTATGGGAACTCGTTTGGAATTACGCTCCGTAGACCCAATGGCCAATCCTTATGTAGCCTTGGCAGTCTTGCTTGAAGTCGGCCTTCACGGTATTGAAAATAAAATCGAAGCACCTGCTCCGATCGAAGAAAATATCTATGTGATGACACCAGAAGAACGTAGAGCAGCTGGAATCACAGATCTCCCTTCTACCCTTCACAATGCCTTGAAAGCCTTGACAGAAGACGAAGTGGTAAAAGCTGCCTTGGGTGAGCACATCTACACCAGCTTCCTTGAAGCCAAACGAATCGAATGGGCAAGCTATGCGACTTTCGTATCTCAATGGGAAGTAGACAACTATTTAGATCTTTATTAAGAAACAAGAGTAAAGAGAGTGGGACAGAAATCGGTAATTCGTTAGAATTCGATTTCGTCGTCCCACCTCCGCACAGTTGAGTAGGGCTGTAAAAGCTGATGAAATCAGCGTAGTAGAGCCCACTCAACCACTGTGTCTTGCTCGACAATCCAAAAACAATTGAGAGGCTAGGACTTTTGTCCCAGCCTCTTTTTGATCCTCAAAAAGTCATCATAAAACCAGTTGAAACAGTGGTCTCAACTGGTTGTTTTTTTAATTTTCGTCATCTGGTGTGAGAATCATTGGGATAATGATAGGTTCACGTTCCGTGCTCTCGTATAAGAATGGACGAAGGGCATTAACAATCGCACCATTGACAGTTTGGATATTGGCATCTTTGTTCTTCAAGGCGATACGAATAGCATTGAAGAGAATGCGTTGGCTTTCACGAATCAGATCTCCTGATTCACGCATGTAGATGAAACCACGGCTCAAGATGTCTGGTCCAGCCAGGATCATCTTCGATTTGAAGTCAACAGTCGCAACAGCAAGCACAACACCGTCTTCGGAAAGGTCTCTCCGGTCACGAAGAACAGCAGCCCCGATTTCCCCGATGCGGTTTCCATCGACATAGATATCTTGAGCATTGAAGCTTCCTGCGATCCGAGCAGAGTTAGCTGTAAGAGCGAGGACATCACCATTACTCATGATGAAGATATTGTCTTTTTCTACTCCACAATCACGCGCAAGTCCTGCGTGGATCTTCTGCATCCGGTATTCACCATGGACAGGCATGAAGTATTTTGGTTTGATCAAGCGGAGCATGAGTTTTTGTTCTTGTTGCCCCCCGTGTCCAGAAGTATGGATGTTGTTGATCTTCCCGTGAATGACATCGACACCCGCTTCAGAAATCGTATTGATCAATTTATTCACACTGGTTGTATTTCCAGGAATCGGACTAGAAGAGAAGATCACGGTATCTCCTGGTTGGAGTTGCACTTGGCGGTGCGTTCCGTTGGCAATCCGAGAGAGGGCTGCCATTGGCTCTCCTTGGCTTCCTGTACACATGATCAGGATTTCATTGGCCGCATAGTCTTTGATCTCATTTGGCTCGATAATGGTTCCAGCAGGGACCTTGATGTAGCCAAGCTCGATTCCATTGACGATGGCTTTTTCCATCGAGCGTCCAAAGACAACGATCTTACGACCTGTCTTGACAGCTGCCTCGGCAGCTTGTTGGAGACGGAAGATATTCGAAGCAAAGGAAGCAAAGATGATGCGCCCGTGGATGCCTTCGATGATCTTCATGATGGATTGGCCAACCACTTTTTCAGAGTTGGTAAAGGTTGGGACTTCTGCGTTGGTTGAGTCTGAGAGTAGGCAGAGAACGCCTTCTTCTCCAAGGGCTGCCATGCGATGGAGGTCAGCTGGTTCACCAACAGGTGTGAAGTCGAATTTGAAGTCTCCGGTACAAACAATCTTTCCTTGAGGGGTGTGAATCACAATCCCTAAAGGTTCTGGAATCGAGTGAGTCGTACGGAAGAAGGTTGCTTTAAGATTTTTAAATTGAAGCTCAGTGTTTTGATTGATTTCGTAGAGTTTAGCATCACGAAGAAGACCATGCTCTTCTAATTTTCCACGGATTAAGGCAAGCGCCAAAGGCCCAGCATAGATAGGGACATTGGCTTGCTTCAAAAGGAAAGGAATCCCACCGATGTGGTCTTCGTGCCCGTGGGTAATGAGGACCGCTTTGACGCGATCGATATTGTCAACGATATAAGAGTAATCTGGGATTACATAGTCGATCCCAAGGAGGTCATCTTCTGGAAATTTGATCCCGGCATCGACAATGATGATTTCATCTTGGTATTCGATCCCGTAGGTATTTTTTCCGATCTCTCCAAGTCCACCAATGGCAAATACACCAACTTCTTCAGGTTTTAAGGTATAAGCCATGGATTAGTACTCCGTTAGTTCAAAAGCACCTGACTCTTTCTCGTAAGCAAGATGTTGCTCAGAAAGTGGTGTGATAAATTCAATGTTGAAATCTGTGTTTGCTTCAACCAATTGACGTGCTTGGATGCGTCCTTCGCGTTCATTCGGTGCATCAATATCGAGATAAAGTGCATGCGTCGTTTCACGACGAGGGTTCCGTTCTTTTGTTTCCTGATAAAAAACTTTGTAAATCATGAAGTAATTTTCCTTTCATTATTTCGGTCTATTTGTTAGCTACGGAGGAGTGCAATCACTAGAGTTTCCTACTCGCAACCAGTGGACCTGATTCGATACAATTAATTATCATTATATCATAAATTCGCCTGTAAGTAAAAGATAGACTGGAAAAGTCAGAGAGGCAAAGACCTATAATAGAGAAGCTTTTGAGCAGTTTTGGATAGGAAAATCCTGCGTTCTAGAGGAGAGTTTCGCTGGGATTTGAAGGGAATTTGTAGTATAATATAATCCAGTTCAAGAGGAGTAGGAAATGAAATTATTAGCATTTGATACCTCGAGTAAGGCTCTTTCTGTAGCGATTTTAGAAGATGAGGCTCTACTTGCAGAAACAACATTAACTATTAAAAAAAATCATAGTATCACCTTGATGCCGGTCATCGATTTTTTGATGCAACAGATCGACTTGACACCCAAGGACTTGGACCGCATCGTGGTGGCAGAAGGTCCTGGGAGTTACACTGGGCTGCGCATTGCGGTCGCAACCGCAAAGACCTTGGCTCATACTTTAGGGATTGAATTGATCGGGGTTTCGAGCCTCTTAGCCCTAGTGCCGGAAGATCTAGAAGGTTTGGTAGTTCCTGTCATGGATGCCCGTCGGAACAACGTTTATGCAGGTTTTTACCAAAATGATCAGCTGGTCACACCAGAAGGGCATTTTCCATTTGAGGAAGTCCTAGAGCGTGCAGCGACAAGTGAGCAGGTCACCTTTGTCGGAGAAGTCACGGCCTTTAAGGAGCAGATTGCCTCTAGCCTGCCAAGGGCTACTTACTATGAAACCTTGCCAGATGCAGTGAAAATCGGACGTCTCGGTCTCAAACAAGCGCCTGTTAGCCTCCATGATTTCGTCCCTCATTATCTCAAACGGGTCGAAGCAGAGGAAAATTGGCTCAAAGACCACACGGAAACAACGACCTCTTACATCAAGCGCCTATGATGAAAGGAACAATCAGGAAAGGGAGCGTCCAGGATGCAGCTGCCATTCTCGCTGTGATGGAAGATGTCTATGAAGCTAGTCCCTGGAAGTTGGAGCAGATTGAAGCTGATTTAGAGCAGGAATCGATCTTCTATTTCCTAGCTGTGGATGAAGGACAAGTCCTTGGATTTGTCGCCATTCAAGAGACTCTCTATGAAGCAGAGGTCTTACAGATTGCGGTCAAGCGCGCCTTTCAAGGCCAAGGCCTAGCTCAGCAGTTACTCGCGCAGTTGCCGGACCAAAAAGAGCTTTTCTTAGAAGTGCGTGTGTCCAATCAACCGGCCCAAGGCCTATACAAAAAAATGCATTTTGAAGAAATTGCACGGAGGAAAAACTACTATCACGATCCGATAGAGGATGCCGTGATCATGAAGAGGAACCCAAATGAAAGATAGATATATTTTGGCTTTTGAGACATCGTGTGATGAGACCAGCGTGGCTGTCTTGAAAAATGACGACCAACTCTTATCCAATGTCATTGCCAGTCAAATCGAAAGTCACAAGCGTTTTGGTGGAGTAGTGCCTGAGGTAGCCTCTCGTCACCATGTGGAAGTCATCACGGCATGTATTGAAGAAGCCCTAGAAGAAGCCGGCATCACAGAAGACGAGGTCACTGCTGTAGCCGTTACTTACGGCCCAGGCCTGGTTGGGGCTCTTTTAGTCGGCTTGGCTGCAGCTAAGGCCTTTGCCTGGGTGCACGGCCTTCCTTTGATTCCTGTCAATCATATGGCGGGGCACTTGATGGCCGCTCAAAGCGTCGAGCCCTTAGAATTTCCGCTCTTAGCCTTGCTGGTGAGTGGAGGACATACCGAGTTGGTCTATGTCAGTGAAGCGGGGGATTATAAGATCGTCGGAGAGACCCGTGATGACGCTGTAGGAGAGGCTTATGACAAGGTCGGGCGCGTGATGGGCTTGACCTATCCAGCAGGACGTGAGATTGATCAGCTAGCCCACCAAGGGGCTGATATTTATGATTTTCCACGGGCCATGATCAAAGAAGACAATCTGGAATTTTCTTTTTCAGGGCTCAAATCGGCCTTTATCAATCTGCACCACAATGCCCAGCAAAAAGGGGAAAGTCTCTCTAATGCGGACCTGTCAGCGAGTTTCCAAGCAGCCGTCTTAGACATTCTCATGGCCAAGACCAAGAAGGCTTTGGAGAAATATCCAGTCAAGACTCTAGTCGTTGCGGGTGGGGTCGCAGCCAACCAAGGTCTCCGTGAACGCTTGGCTTCTGACATCACGGATGTTAAGGTCATCATTCCGCCTCTGCGTCTCTGCGGGGACAATGCAGGGATGATTGCCTATGCTAGCGTTAGTGAATGGAACAAAGAAAACTTCGCAGGCTGGGACCTCAATGCCAAACCAAGCTTGGCCTTTGAAGGAATTGAATAAGAAAAAGGAGCCAATTGGATGTGCAAGGTCCAATGGCTTTTTTGCTGGAATCTCACCAACTAGTAGCGGATTTGCGAGGTGAAAGAAAATTCGGTATGATAGAAGGAATGAAACTGAGGTGGAAGAGAATAGATATGAAGAAAGAGAAGAGCTATAAATATAGAATTGGTACGATTCTTGTCTTTGCTGTCTGTTTGCTACTGGTTGCAGGATGTGAATCAAAAAAGAAAATTGAAAAAAGTGACAAAGATAAAGAGTCTTACGAATTCTCGGTCTATAATGCGAAATCTGATATTAAAGACTTTCAATTTATCCATGCAAAAAATGGGCTTGTGGTCGAATGGAAGTTTGATGAAAAAGAACGGAAGAAATCTTTGAAGTCTCCTGATTCATCAGATTGGGTTGAGGTGAACTCTAATTATTTGGTTAGACAAAGGAACAGAGTAAGAGGTATTATTCCATCGAAAAAAATGAAATCAGATGAATTTGCCCATTTAGAGATTTATGATTTGACAGGGAGTAAGGCGAAACGAAAGGAAGTCGATCTTTGGAAGATGATGGTGGAGTATGTAAAAAACGATGATTTTGAGCTCTATAGTCCTTTCCCTACTCTTCGAAAAATGAATGGGAATGACTACGCTATCATTAAAATTATGAAGCAAACTCAGTCACGTTATTTCTTGCTTAATCTTAAAACCCTTAAAATCGATAAAGAAATAACGGAAGAAGAAGTTAATGAGAAAAATAGAGTGTATCTCTCCATTTCTACCCGTAAAGGCTACACTGCTGGAGTTCTTCCGTTTGATAATTATTTTTGGAAGGAAAAATCTTTCAAAGGGGATATCAATTTAAGAGCATCTTATCCGACAGCATTTAAACTCTTTTCAAAACCAGAAGGTTTTGCGTATAAAGTGATCAATTCTGAGAATGGTGCCATTACGAATGGAAAAGAATTGATAGATCTTGAATCAGAATTTCTTAAATTAGGTTCTTCTGTGTACGATCATGCTTACCTACCTAAAGAACTGAGTATAGAAAATAAGGATACGAAAATCTCTCAGTTCGACGAGATTCAAAAGTATTATAACGGTAAATCTTTTTCATATTGATACTGAGAGAATTTTTAGAAAACATACAAGGAGAGTGAAAAAGAGGTTGTTATGCAAACAATGATTAATTTAGGAATATGGGAGAACAAGAATTTCCATTTTGATTGGGAGGAAAAAGTCATACTAGAAGAGACATCTTCTCCTAACTACTGGTCTTATGTACTGCTCCCTATTACATTATTTATTATCAACAAAATTTCGGATGGATTAGCGGAGGCTGGAATATTTGACAATCAGTTGGTACGACTTGGAACGATTCCAATTTTAGGTGTCTTCTCCTACTTTCTTGCGGCGTGGATCATTCGATATTACCATGCGAGTCTGAAATTACAGCCATCCAAGTTAGAGGAGGATCAAGGAAAAAAATTGATCAGGTCCTTGAAGAGACGAAGGGTGTACTTCACCTGTATCCTTAATCTTTTTAGACTCCTAACTGTAGCCGCGATTCTTTTGTTTGTGATTGGCAATGAAACCATTGCAGTCCTCTTTTTGCTCATTAGTTTTTTAGTGATATTTATGTTTAAATTTGATTACCAATTATCCAAATGGCCTTATATGATAGAGATCATATCTCAAGAAGTGGAAAATGGTAAGTAAGAAAATCTCTGATGGTCAAGAGGATTTTGAAAAGTAGGTGGATGTATTGAAAAAAATTTTAAGTTTGAAACTGGTTTTCATATTGGGTGTTATAGTTGGTTTGGTGTTTTATTTTAAACCTTCAGAGACTAAGAAAAAACCTATCGAAAAGAGACCTAGCTCAACAAAAATCATTCATGAAGGGAATCTCAAGGATGTTCAGCTATTTGGTGAGAAAAATCAATTTGTTTTGAGTAAGGATCTGACCTTGGTTGATGGGAAGTATCTGGTTGGTTTTGACTATGTAAAAACCGATGACAGAATAAAATGGGAGTATGTCGGATTCCGATATTACGAGATTGACAATCATTTTAAAGAAACAACCGTAAATGCTTTAGATGAGATTCGTAAGACAGCACCAAAAGCCTTTATTTATGATTATCAAATAAATGTTAATAGTGGAGTAAGTGTTGTAGATCTAATCTATTTTGATTCTCGTAGCGCAATGGAACGTAGTATTGGAAATGGGAAAAATATTTATTACAAGTTGGATGAACAGAAATACTATAGCAAATATGCCATCCCAGAGGGCAGTGCAGTTAAGGAAAAAATAATAGACTATACAAATTTAATGGAATTAATCGATAAGAATACCGGTTTTGACCTTCAAGCAGGATTTAAATTTCAGAAACAGGCTAAGAATGTAAATACAGATATCAATTTATTTGTAATTTATCCGGAATTCAAAGAGAAAATGTTGAGTGGTGAGTACTGGATTGAACCTAGATTACAGTTGTTAAGTAGTAAGGAATGGTTTGATACTCTTCTTCACTGGTTTGCACCTAAAGGACAGGACACCTTACCTGGTGTAAAAATTGAAGCTCGGTACTCAATAGATGGTCAAGAACATGAAATTCGTTCTTATGATGAGTTTAAACAATACTACAATGGAAAAGGTGGTGAATTGGCTGAGTAAAGCCTCATCTGGAAGGTTGGGAGAAGAAAGCTGGATTTGATCAGGTTAGTACCGTCTAGGACGCTATGTTGAAAGCATGTAGGAAGTAAATAGGATGTTAGAATATAAAGAAACAAGTATTTTCTGTCACCAACTGGTAGAGTACAATGGCAAAAAATTTCTGTTAGATGCTAGTACCATGAAGCCTAAGCTCTATTATTGGGGGATGCCAACGGAAGCTATCACTGTTGAGATGATGGAAGTAAATAAAAAAGTTGAAATTCCAGGCACACCCATCAATAAAATAAAAGGAGGGACAGCAGCCATTATAGTCCAGCCATTTGTTGGAGTGGTTTATAGACTCTTACAAAATCTATTCAGTGAGTATGATATTAGTCAGCAAATTTTTCTAAAGATGGTCTTATTCATGGTTGCCATGCTTATATCTTTTGCGTTCTTTCGATTTTCTATAGCAAAGGCTCGTAAAAAAGTTAAGAATCTATTTCCTACAGCGAGGAAGAGATACAGGGTGACTTTCAAGCCGATACCAGAAAGAAAGCAAATTTTTGATGCCCATCTATTAAATGTTGTCTTACTGGCCTGTTTAGCCATGTATTTATTCAACAATAATGGACAAGAGGGGATCTTTTTGGTGATAGGCGGTATTCTTACGGCTTTTCTATTGACCTTTGAATTTGGTAAAGTTCCAGTTCTTTTAGGAGCTAAAACAGGGAATTTACAGTTTGATAGTGTAGAAGAGATAGTCATCGAAAAAAGTAACTAGAATGAAATGGACAAGAAAAAGGAGTAGAAATGATGAAAAAACGATCGTTTTGTTAGTAGCGCTTCTATCATTAACAGCATGCGTCCAGTCTCGACAGGAATCAAAAGATTCTTCGCAGAGCAAAACGGAGCAGATTTCAAAAGAGTCTTCAACTATTAAAAATGAAAAAGGCTTGCAGTTTGTGGTGGGACCACAGTATGAAGGAAAAGAATCAAATGTAATTGAATTAGGGAAGAAATTAACCAAGGAACATCCAGAACTTGGAAATAAAGGAAGCCTATCGATCAACTATACTGGAGCAACTTTCTCATCTAATCAACAAGAATATGCCGTTTTTCTATTGATTAACAAAGCTGGATTTCAAATTGATAAGGATTTTGACTTTTCATTAAATTGGAAATATGATGGGCAATTCATTTATCAACATCAACGGATTGGCTATAAAATTAGTGACAGTGGAGCATTGCCGGATCAATCTGCTACGATTTTGATCTTGCCAATATCCAGCGAGCAAAAACAAATTGTCGAGAGCATGACACAAGAAGAAAAGATGTCATTAGAGATGTCGGATTTAAAAGTGAATCATTAGGGGAGAGATAGAAATATATCGAGGCTTATCCATTCTCTCTCATTGGTCCCTTTTCAACTTTTTTTCTTGTGTTATAATAGAGGTCAATGATTCAGAAAGGAGTGAGAGAGTGGAAAAAGATTTTTGGCAGGGGGTGAGGGACGCGCTACCGACTGCTTTGGGCTATATCAGTATTGGCCTAGCTTGCGGTGTGGTGGCGTCTCCCTATCTTTCTCCTTTGGAGATGGCCTTGATGAGTGTCTTGGTCTATGCTGGGGCAGCTCAGTTTGCGATGCTCTCTCTGATTGCGGCCCACTCTTCGATTCTGAATATGGCCTTGACGGTGTGTTTGATCAATCTCCGGAATATGTTGATGAGTCTGCATACGTCCACGGATTTTAAGGATGCGAGCCTTGCTCATACCATTGGGATTGGAAGTCTCCTGACCGATGAGAGTTATGGGGTCTACTTGAGTGAGAAGTTAAAGACGGATACCATTACAGTTCCTTGGATGCATGGGAACAATCTAGTAGGCTATGTGGCTTGGATCAGTGCGACGGTTATCGGAACAGCTCTGGGATCTCTCCTACCTGATCCAAAGGCTTTTGGGCTTGATTTTGCCTTAGTGGCTATGTTTATTGGGATTTTTGCAGCCCAGTTTCAAGGAATGCAACTAACAGAAAAGACCAAGACCATGCTCATGGTGCTGTTAGCAGTAGCAGTGAGTTTCTTTCTCTTACTCTTTTTTGTTTCGCAACCTCTAGCAGTGTTAGCTGCGACCTTGATCGGCTGTTTTGTGGGGGTGGTCTGTGATGCGCGTGAATAGTTATATCTTCATGGCCATTCTGGCCTCAGCCCTCGTTACCTGGATTCCTCGGATCTTGCCCTTCCTCTTAGTCAAATACAAGGGACTGCCGGCTCCTGTGACCCGCTTTCTCAAATACCTGCCCATTTCCATTATCTTTGCCTTGGTTTTATCAAGCTTAGTAGATGGAAAAATTGGAAGCCTCCCGCAGTTTCACTGGTTGGACCTAGTAGTGACCATTCCCAGTCTCTTTGTCGCCTTTCGTTACAAAAACCTTATGGGAACCGTTTTGTTTGGAATTGTCTTGATCGCCCTATTGCGATTGGTGTTTTAAATGGAAAAATATGTTACAAAAAAATTACAATTGTTACAAAAAACTTGATTTTTGTAACAATTGGAGTATAATGGAAGTCAGAAAGATAAAGAGGTGATCGTATGAAAAAATCAATCTTCCGTTGGAGTGCCGCTGTTCTGGTGGCTGCTTCACTTGGTCTAGCTCTCGGTGGTTGTGGTGCTAAGGATAAAAAAACAGCTTCCTCATCCGAAAAAGCATCTACCAGCAAGGTAGAGAAAAAAGCCAAAAGTAATAGCAAAAAGAGTGCGGCATCTTCCTCTCAGGCAAACGATACAGCTAGCTCTTCGACTCAAGCCAGTAGCGCGACAGCTGCAAAAGACTCTAGTAAGACTGACAATGCGTCTACTACGACGCAAGCTACTGTCCCTGCAGAACTGGTGGGAACTTGGGTAGGATCTAGCCCACAAGCGGATGCGATTAAAATGACAGTGGATGCCAATGGAGATGTGACAACAGTGGTTAGCTTCAAAAATGATAGCGAACCAACTCGGACAGCTACCTATACAGCAAGAGCAGTAAAAGCAACAGGCAATATCTACTATTGGGAGTCAGAAGGATTGGATGGAGCTGATGCCTTGCTTCCTGGGATCACAGGGCTAGGTGTAGCCAACTTCCGACTGGAGCCAGGTTTTGTCTTAGAAGAAGGACACTATACCCCGATTGTTTTCACAGCGCCTGTCAATACAGAATTTGACTACACCAAATACAATGATTTCCGTTTTTCATTAACCAAAGAACAATAAAAAGACGAACTCGATGGAAAATCGAGTTCGTTTTTTTTAATAATGAAGGCTCCCTGCTACCCAACCGGTACAGAGGGCGGCTGTAATATTAAAACCGCCTGTATGGGCATTGATATCGAGGACTTCTCCTGCAAAGTGGAGTCCAGGAACGAGCTTGCTTTCTAGGGTTTTAGGATTGATTTCTTTGAGGCTGACACCACCCTTGGTCACAAAGGACTTGGCTAGTGACATCTTCCCAGTGACGGGGATGGGCAGCTCTTTGATCTTTTGAATGAGCTCTTCTGTCTGAGGAGGAGTGAGTTGCTTGGCTTTTTCAGGGAATCCTTGCGCCAAGAAATCAGCTAGGCGTTCAGGAAGCAGGGCTTTGAGGCTATTTTTAATGGCCTTTTCTCGATGCTCTTCTAGAAAGTCTTTTAACTCTTGAGAAGAGGTAGTCGGAAGGAGGTCCAGAGATAAGATTTCCCCACCTTTAACAAAGCTAGACATCCGAAGGGCTGCAGGACCAGAGAGTCCAAAATGGGTAAAGAGAAGGTCGTGTGTGATGATGTGTTTGCCGTAGCTGAGGGTCACATCTGTCAGAGAGATCCCTTGGAGGGCCTTGTGTGGAAAATCTGTCAAAAGAGGACTTTCTGCCGCTTCTAGATCCGTAATGCTATGTTTGAAGTGGCGGGCGATTTCGTGTCCGTAACCAGTAGAGCCGGTAGAAGGGTAGGATTTGCCTCCAGTCGTAACGATCAGCTTATCGGCTGTCCAAGTGTTTTCAGCTGATTTGATGATGAAGACGTCTTCTGGCTTGGTGACAGAGACCACTTCACAGTTGGTGGCAATACTAGCACCTAGCTCAAGGATCTTATTTTCTAAAGCTTGAATAATGGTGCGAGATTGATCACTAACAGGAAAGACCCGACCATGGTCTTCGACTTTTAGCTTTACCCCATTATCGGTGAAAAATTGGATGATATCATGATTATCAAATTGGGAAAACACACTGTAAAGGAAACGGCCATTTCCAGGGATACCGGCCATCAAATCGTCTAAGGTCCCGTTGTTCGTGACATTACAGCGGCCTCCTCCGGTACCAGCAAGTTTCTTACCCAGCTTTTTATTTTTTTCGATCAGTAGCGTAGGTTGGCCATAAGAGGCGCTGGCAATGGTCGCCATCATACCTGCTGGGCCACCACCGATGACAATGGTGTGAAAATGAGTCATGTCGTTCTTCCTTCTTTTGTTTCTTTCATGATTTGCTTTGTCCATTATATCATTTTATGGACGGCTTCGGAAAATGAAGGAATCAAAAAAACAAGCACCCTTCGATGCTTGCTTTTGAATGATTCTTCGATCAACTTATTACATGATTCCAAGGAAGTAACGGATGAAGAAGAAGGCAAGGACAGCACCAACAAATGGAGCAGTACCTGGTACAAGAAGACCATATTGCCAGTCGTTGTTTACTTTATCTTTGATTGGCAAGATTTGGTAAGCGAAACGAGGTCCAAGGTCACGCGCTTGGTTCATCGCGAAACCTGTAGTACCACCAAGACCCATACCGATAGCCCAAACGATCAAACCAACAGTGAATGGAAGCATTGCTTCGTTGGCGTGTTCAGCAGCCATGATAGATGTCAAGAAGATAAATGTTGCGAACGCTTCGACGAAGTAGTTACGTGGAAGGTTACGGCAGTTAGGGTTAGTTGAGAAGATGTTACGGATAGCAACACCATCAATTTGACCTTCAGAAATCTTGAAGTGGTCTGCGTACATAAAGTAAGCAATGACTGCACCAAGGAAGGCACCGATCATTTCAGCGATTGCAATTGGGAAGAATTGAGCGATTGTCAATTTACCAAGAAGGACTTTCAGCAAAGCCATAGCAGGGTTCATTGAAACGCCACCAAAGACGAACAAGCAGACAGTGATACCGAATGCCCATGTAGTGATCGCGAATAAGTGTCCAGTTCCAGCATATTTTGTTTTCTTCAAAACGTCGTCACAGTGTACGCCAACCCCGAAGATAATCATCAAAGCTGTACTCATAACTTCTGCAAGTAATTGATGTGTCATGTTAATTAATGTCTCCTAAATTAATAAATGTATTTTTGTAATTGGTGATAAACTTCTTGAATCGGCAACTGCATCTCCGTAGCAATACGCTGACAGTCTTCGTATTCAAGTGTTTTTTTAGTGGTAGATCCGTACTGGTTAATTTTTACCGTAACGGGTCCAAATTCCGTATCGATTTGTTCAAATCGACGTTGCATGACCTTTCGGTCGACTTGTTGGTATCGAAAACCAATGGTACTGGTTTCTTTGAACAAGAGGGCTGAAAAATCTTCCAACTGACTTCCTTGAATCAAGAGAATCAATTCAAAGCCAGGGCGATTCTTTTTCATAACGACGCTACGATAGTAGACATCTAAAGCTCCAGCGTCCAGGAAACGGTGGATAATATAACCGAGTTGCTCTGGTGTTTGATCATCGATCGTAGTGGTGATCTCAATAATTTGATCTTCCGTGCGATGAACAACAGTGGTGCTGTGAGAGGTGTCTTCTTTCAATAGCGAACCGCGTAAAGCATTGAATTTTCCAGTCTCTCTTTTACCAAATCCATAGCCCACACTTTCGATGGAAAGGTGAGAGGGGATTGGTTCAAAGATTGGTGACAATGCTTTAAGGAGGGCTAACCCTGTCGGAGTAATCAACTCCGTTTTAACTGTGAAGTCTTGAGTAATCGGAATAGTCGTTCCTTTTCTCAACTGCATCACAGCGGGAACCGGAACAGGCATTTCTCCATGGGCAACTGAAATAGTCCCACTTCCCTCAGTGAGAGGAGTAGAGTAAACTGTATCGATACCGAGCGATTCCACTAGGATGAAAAAGCTAACGATATCGACGATGGAGTCAATTGCACCAATTTCATGGAAATGAATCTGTTCGACAGGCATGTTATGCACAGCTGCTTCGGCCTTTGCGATATCAAGAAAGACTTCAAGACTCTTTTCTTTCACAAAAGGACTCAACTGTGAAGCGGCAATCAGATCGTGGATATCCGCATAACTGCGAGCATCCGCGTGGGAATGGTGATGATGATGTTCGTGATCGTGATGGTGTTCATGATCGTGATGATGTTCATGATCGTGATCAAAATCACCTTCAATCCCCGTATCTTTCTCCCCGTGGTGAAGGTGAACATCAAAATCAGTTCCCCAAATTGCGCTCTTTGCGACGCGATGAACGTGGAGGTGGAAACCATCCACTCCCAGTTTCTCGAGTTCTGTGTGAAGAAGCTCGACATCTGCCCCAAGGTCCACAAGAAGACCATTGAGCATATCGCCACTTATTCCAGAAAAAGGTTCTAAAAATAGACTGGTCATCAGTTTTCCTTTCGATTGTGGTTGAGTCGATTGATCATACATGCTGAATAAGCTGCACCAAATCCGTTATCAATGTTGACGACCGTTACGCCAGAAGCGCAAGAGGTCAACATACTCATCAAGGTTGTTAGCCCTTGAAGGTTGCTTCCGTATCCAATGCTGGTCGGAACGGCAATAACGGGAACATCCACAAGACCTCCTACAACACTAACAAGAGCTCCTTCCATACCGGCAATCACGATGATCACACTGGCTTTTTGGATCTCTTCTAAGCGATTGAAGAGGCGATGGATGCCGGCGACTCCCACATCATAGATTCGGCGAACCGAATGGCCAAAGGTTTCTGCAGTGACTGCAGCTTCTTCTGCAACAGGAACATCACTTGTCCCTGCTGTGACGACCGCAATGTAGTGTTCAGGATCGGCTTCTTCCTTTTTAGAGTTGAGAACGAAGCAGCGGGCTTCCGGATAATAGTGGCCAGTCGGAAAGCGCTGAGAAAGAGCCTCTCCCTTTTGGAGAGAGACTCTTGTTGTGAGGATCGGCAATTCTTTCTGTGAAAGAAATTGCAGGATTCCTTCAATTTGCTCAACTGTCTTTCCTTCGCCGTATACGACTTCAGGGAAGCCGTTGCGACGTTGCCGGTCAGTATCAATTGCTGCATACCCTAGCTCTTTAACCCCGTTGATTTGCTCCAGCGCATCCTCAACGGAGAGATGGCCCGCTTGCAAAGAACGGAGTGTTTGTTCTAGATTGGGTTGAAAATCCATGTTTGATTCTATTCAACAACGACAGAAAGTCCGTCGCGGATAACAGTTACTTTAGCATCTTTTCCTTCACGAGCAAAGGCTTTTTCAAGCGCTTCGTCAAATGAAGTTGCAAGTTCCATATGCATACCTTTGATCAATTCAGGATCTACAAGGTCAGATACAAAGATAACATGGTGGTGTACCAAAATACGTGCCAAGATTTGAGAAGTCCATTGGTCTGGGACAGTCTCTAAACGAGGTGTATTGATGGCTTGTTCCAAGAATTCTTTTGGATCTTCTACGTCAGCAAGGTTGCGATAGAAACCTTCTCCACCGTGACCGTCTGCACATCCAGCTACCATGATGATTGTTCCGCCTTCTTTGTTAGAAGCTTCGGCTGCAGTCATCCCTTTAACAGCTTGGTAGATGTTTTGGTCAAGTGGGAAACCACCGTTTGTTGAAATTGTGATGTCGCTTTCGATCTTAGACACACGTGCCAAGTCTGCAACGAAGTCACAACCAACTTTGTGGGCTTCAACCATGTCCCCAGCGAAAGATCCGATGATGTGTTTTTCGCCGTCCAATACAACGTTGACGATGAAGGCCAAGTTTGCAGTGCGAGCAGCGTAAAGCATATCTTCGTGGATTGGGTTGTGGTCAAGGTTACCAGTACGTGCCTTATCAGAATTGATGAAGTCACCTGAGTGGTTCGCCATGATAGTTTTGTATGATGCGATACCTGGAAGGACTGATTTACGTCCACCTGAGAAACCAGCAAAGAAGTGAGATTCGATGAATCCTTCTGCTATCAACAAGTCAGCTTCAGCAGCGATCTTATTGATGATACAATCACCACCTGAAGGAAGTTGACCGATTTTCACCATGTCATCGTCGTTTGTTGAAATGTGCATAACGATTTCTTCATTGTCAACGATTTCTTGGCCGTATTTATTGATCAATTCTTCACGAGTTGAAGGACGGTGGAAACCAGTAGCAACCAAGATACGCACGCGTGCATCAGGGTTAACTGAGCGAATACGACGCAAAATGATTGGAGTGATGATGTGAGAAGGAACGGGACGAGTGTGGTCAGAACTGATCAACACGATGTCTTTTTTGCCTTTAGCAAGTTCTTCCAAAGTAGGGCTGCCGATAGGGTTGTCCATTGAACGTTCAACAGTTTCTTCTTCAGACAGTGGGTTATGGAAGTTTTCCGCCTTAGACTCTAACAATCCTGCAAAGTTTTCATCTGGAATCTTTGCAACAATCGATTTTTTGTCGTACGGTAATTTAATTTCTACCATTATTTGCGATCTCCTTTATTAATACTGATACTTATAGTATAATTCTTTTTAAAAAGAGGTGTGCACCAATTGATGTCAACAAATGTTAACGTCGTTCGTTTTGAACAGGTGTATCATTAGTGTGACTTCTATGAAGAGCCAAAACAGGAGGAAAAACGCGCGTGGATTCAGCATTTTTAGTGAAATTCTTGGAAGAGAGGCGAACGCCCATTATCAAGAAAAAATACCACAGCTACCTCTCTTATCGCGGGATTAAAGAGGACTATATCTATATTTTAAAAGAAGGGGTTGTCAAGACCAGTGTCATCATGCGTGATGGTCGAGAATTTAACTTTTCCTATTTAAAAGCGACCGATATTGTATCCTTGTTACGGGATGAGGTATCCAATTATACGGACTCGCCTTTTAACGTGCGCGTCGAGACAGCTGAGGCTAGTTTTTACCGGATTCCTCGGGTCAAGTTCTGGACCTTTGTCAAAGAGAAAAAGGAACTGCAAGATTACGTACGGGATTATTATCGCAATAAACTGTCTGAGAGTATGGAATCCCAGCAGTACATGATGATGAATGGGAAAAAAGGCGCAGTTTGTTTTCACCTACAAAAGCTGTGCAGTTTGTTTGGGGTAGAGCAGGACGATGGTATCTTGATTGATTTTAATATTACCAATGAAGATATTGCTGGTTTTTGTGGGATCTCAACCCGAAACAGTGTCAACCGCATACTGAACGAATTAAAGCGGGAGGGAGTTTTAGACATTCGACAGCAAAAGATCGTTATTTTGGACATCGAACGAATTGAAGAATTTATTGGAAGGGAAACATTCTAACATGGCAACAGAAGCACAAATCAGAAAAGAAAAAGAAGAAAAATTACAAGATATTTTGCGGGAAATCGGAAAAGTAGCCGTTACCTATTCAGGTGGGATTGACAGCTCTTATCTCTTGAAGGTGGCCTTGGATACCTTGGGACCTGACAATGTTATTGCGGCCGTCGTGAACTCTGAGATGTTTTCAAATGAAGAATTCGATCTAGCGCTCGACTTGGCCGATCAGCTAGGAGCACCTGTGCTTGGACTGGAAATGAGAGAATTGAGTGATCCACGGATTGCTGCCAATACGCCCAATATTTGGTATTACACCAAACAATTGATGTACCAAACTATTAAGGATTCAGTTACAGAACTGGGCTTTAAGCAATTGGTAGACGGCAATATTATGGATGATATCGACGATTTTCGCCCTGGTATCAAGGCTCGGGACGAAGCGGGTGTCCGCAGTGTCTTGCAAGAAGCCGGCCTCTATAAGACAGAAATTCGTCAATTGGCCAAGGAAAGAGGGGTCTCCAATTGGAATAAGGTGCCATCTTGTAGCGTTGCCTCACGCTTCCCATACGGAGTGAAAATCACTTCAGAAAATGTACAACGGGTTTTTGAAGGGGAAGAGTTCCTTGTAGGACTTGGCTTTGAGCAAGTCCGTGTGCGTGTGCATGGAGACTTGGCGCGCATCGAAGTGGAAGAAGACCATCTGCTTAAAGCCATCCAACTGCATGACAAGATCAATGACTACATGAAAAAAATCGGATTTACCTATGTAGCCTTGGATTTGGCTGGATATAAGTACGGCCGGATGAATGATGCATTGGATGAAAAAACAAAAGAAAAAATTATGGCAGGTTAAGCAATGAAGGAAGTGATAAGGTTCTGGTTCGAAGAGTTGAAGCCAGAGGATTGGTTCAAAAAATCAGAAGCACTGGATCAAGAAATGCGGGAGCGCTTTGAGGAACTTTATTGGAAGGCCAGTCGTGGGGAATTGTTTCACTGGCGGGCTACGGCAGAAGGGCGTTTAGCAGAGATTTTGCTCTTGGACCAAATTCCTCGCAATATTTTTCGAGGGACTGCCCAAGCTTTTGCGACAGATTCCCTGGCCTTGGTCTTGGCCCAAGAAGGCCTAACACAAGCTCAAGAATTACCAGTTGTACAAAGAGGCTTTTTCTACATGCCCTTTATGCATTCGGAATCTTTAACCATTCATGAAGAAGCTCTGCGCCTATTTGATCAACCGGGCTTAGAAAAGCGTTTGAAGTATGAGAAGATGCACATGGACATTCTTCAACAATTTGGGCGTTATCCACATCGGAATGCCATCTTAGGACGGCCTTCGACCAAGGAAGAAGAGGAGTATTTGAAAGAACATTCTGGCTTTTAAGGGAAGATGAGGCCCACAGATTTCAAAACTCTTTTCTCTCTTCATGAAATTGCCTGAAACAGCAGGCATGATGTCAGAGTTCCCTCACCTAGGCTTTTCCAAGCGTCTAAAAAATGGTATAATGAACTGTAAATTTCACAATTTGGAAGGAATGTTATTGCTATGATGAATATGCAAGACTTAATTTAAGATTCTTTAAGTCTTGTTATACATAGAAATATTGATTTTAAAGGATTTAGTCTTCGACATAATTAACAATTTTTAGATGTATTACACTATATTGGACAGTAAATGGACATTGACAGTGTTTTTGAAGAAAATAAGTAGAGGCCTAAGCGTCTCTTTTATTATAAGCAAATTGTGCAAATTTTTTTGTTTCCCCTTGAATACATTGATAAAGGCCTCCTTATATTCACACATCATTTGATTTAGAGTAATAAACATGCTACAATGAAAGCGTATACAAAACGTAAGGAGGAAATGAAAATGAAAAAAACAACTAAGTTTTTGCTAGGTGGTGCATTAGTAATATTGTTTTTAACTCCAGTATCTCAAGTTAAGGCTGATTGGCATCAAGATAATGTTGGTTGGTGGTATTCACTAAATGATGGTTCTTATTATAAAAACACGGAAGCTAAGATTAACGAGAAGTGGTATAAATTTGATGACAGAGGTTATATGATGACCGGCTGGCAGCTAATATGGGAGCGTAATGATAGTAATTATGGGATTATCAAAAACTGGTCTTATTTTGATCCAGTAAATGGTGATAAAAAACTGGGCTGGCAAAATATAGATGGAAAGTGGTATTACCTTACTAAAGACGGGGCACTTATGGGTAATCAAGACATAGATGGGAAATATTATTATTTTGATCCTGTTAATGGTGATATGAAAACGGGTTGGCTATCCGAACAACAAAATTCAAATACAATTTGGAATTATTTCGACCCTGAAAGTGGAGCCAAAGTAGAAGGTTGGCAAAACATAGATGGTAAATGGTATTACTTTCCTAAATATTATCATGCAGTAACTGGTTTCTGGAGTATAGATGGAAAAGATTATTATTTCGACCCGATTAATTGTGATATGCAAACAGGATGGGTATCTAAACAATACAATTATGGGACAGAAAAGTTGTATTTCGACCCTGTAAGTGGAGCCAAAGTAGAAGGTTGGCAAGAAATAGATGGGAAAAGGTATTACTTTGGTTGGAATGGGGCATTGAAACGGCATAAAAAAATAGATGGAAAAATGTATTATTTTGATCCAGATACTTATGAATTGAAGATAGGCTGGATTGAGGCGTTGGGAAACAAATATTATGCAGATCCTAACGATGGTGGGGCACTTGCAACAAATAAAACTTTAGTTATAGATGGTATTTCATACACATTCGATTACAATAGCATTCTTATCAAATAATGCGCCTTAACTGGTCAACACCTCAAAAGTCAATTTTTTCTAACTTTTGAGGTGTTTTTAACTATGAAAAAGAATTACATTATACAATCAGAGTGAGTTATTTGGTAGTTAAGAAGCTTCATTTAGATCCTTACTTATAGCTAGTCTTTGATAAAACTAGTTGCTAAACTTTTGATAATTTCTAAGTACGTAGGGAACGTTATTTTTAAAACTAGCTTTTGAGTTCTCTTCCAGATGACATTTTCTCTTATTTTATTTAAAAACGTACAGTGACAGACTTTATATTTTATTTGGTGATTACGACCTCACTCTATCCACACATTATTTGATTTAAAGTAATAAAGATGCTACAATGAAAGCGTATACATCTGGTGATATAAGGAGGAAAAAAATGAAAAAAATAACTAAGCTTTTGTTAGGTGGTGTATTAGTAATATTGCTTTTAGCTCTATCATCTCAAGTTAAGGCTGATTGGCATCAAGATAATATTGGCTGGTGGTATTCAACAAATAATGGATCTTATTATAAAGATACATTAGCTTATATTGACAAAAATGTTTATAGATTTGATGAAAGAGGTTATATGATAACCGGCTGGTATTTAGAGGAGTATAGGGAGCCTAATGGTAGACTATTCAAAGACTGGTCTTATTTTGATCCAGTGAGTGGAGCCCGATTAAAGGGGTGGCAACAGATAGATGGTAAATGGTATTACTTGTATTCATATTGGATAGCTAGAGGTAAGCAGATTATTGATGAAAAAAAATATTATTTTGATCCTGTTAATGGTGATATGAAAACAGGTTGGATATCTACACCAGGTCTTAATGGTACAGATTGGTCTTATTACGATCCAGTAAGTGGAGCCGCATTAAAGGGGTGGCAACAGATAGATGGTAAATGGTATTACTTTGCAGACTATTCTGTTCATAATCATGCATTAAAAGGATTCAATAATATAGGTGGAAAAGAATATTATTTCGATCCAGTTAATGCCGATATGAAAACAGGTTGGATATCCCGACAATCTGATGTTAAAAAATGGTATTATTATGACCCAGAAAGTGGAGAACGACTGTTAGGTTGGCAAGACATAGATGGGAAGAAGTATTACCTTACATCAGAAGGGGCATATTGTGGTTATACTTATACTATAGATGGGAAACTTTATAATTTTGATCCAGTTACTTGCGAATTGAAAACAGGCTGGCTTGATTTAAACGGATTAAGATCTTATGCAGATCCAAATGATGGTGGTGCATTTGCATCAAATAAAACTTTAATAATAGACGGTATTTCATACACATTTGATTCTGGAGGTTCTCTTATTAACAATATACCTTAATTGATCAGCACCTTGAAAGTTAGATTTTTTTCTAACTTTCAAGGTGTTTTTAACTATAAAGTAATGTTATAATCTATGATTTTAGGAAGTAAGTATATAGATTAAAAAACTTTTAAAGGTCACTGACAAATTAAGGTGAAACTAAATCTTTTAGAGTCGCTTTATATCAAGAAATATAGGATTTCAATTTCTTCTTTATTCTGGTAAATACTAGTAAGTTTTTAGTGGGTATTTAATGCAAGAGTTCTTGTACCTTATATAATATACAAGCTAACATCACCAAATAATGCATATTTGCCATTATAATAGACATTTTTTGAAATTTCTATTATAACAGACATGACATAATTTTGTAATATTATTTTGGTAAAATAATATTACAAAAGGAGGTGGAGGAAATGAAAAAATTTATAAGTGTTTTGCTACTTTCAATAATGGCAGTGATGTTAATTGCATGTTCTAATAGCAATCAACAGTCCTTGGATGGAGAATATTATTGGGTATCAAGTGAAAGAAACGAGCTAGCATTCACTATAAAAGGTGATAAAGGTTCCATTGAACATGGAGAGGCCAATAACTTTAAGATTGATAAACAAAAGAAAACCATTGAGTTAACTGGACAAGATATTGCAAAAAGGACAGAAGAATATTCGTTTAAAGATGGGGTATTTTCTGTTGATATTAGTGGAATGAAACACGACTACTACTTAAAGGGGAGCAGTGCCTATGAGAAAGCTCTCAAAGAATTTGGTTACAAATAACATCGTATACACCTATTTTACTGAATAGGTGTATTTTAGTGCATTATAGATGATTTCTCTATTTTGGACTTATCAACTTGTACCAAATAGTTTATATTTCTTACCAAATAGTTAAATCAAAAAATTATACAGTACTTTATAATATAATTGATTCATGAATAATATAAAAGAAGAAAATATTAAAAGAGCCATTTGGCATATTAAAAGACATCTCGACGAATTATTGAATTCTAAAAATGACGAAGATAGACAATATTGTGCATTTCATCTTCAATCTAGCATAGAATGTTTAGAACGTGTGATGAACAATAAAAAACCCTATCTATATTTGGATAGGGAGGATGTATTTTAAAAACATTTATTAATTTTGGTCAATAATAGGAATTTATTTTCAAAAAAAATTTCTATTTTAAAATATTTTAATCACAAAAAATAAATATTGTTGCTAAAGTTTATGATCATTTATAAATCTCCCCAACCTTTGGCCACATGTGTTGAAATATAGATTCATAAACTTTAGCATCTTCAAATTCATCCCAGTAAACTACTTTATAGTCACCATCTAAATTTAAATCCGCAATTTCAATGACTTCTCCATCCTTATAACTAGGCTTTGTTTGTCTCTTTTCTAGGTATTCAATCCGTTCTTTGACAGCTGCGTTTTTTTTCAACGTATTTATCAAGGGAAACACAAGAATAATACCTAATAAAATTGTAGAGATCAGTCCGATTAGAATAAATTTATTCTCTTTACTCATATTCAAATTTCTAGCTCCTTTTTCATAATCGACTTAAGAAACATCATCATTTAGGAAGGTTTGATCTCAATTCTACCATTCGTCATAACCATAATGGGTTGAACTGTAGTCACCTTCATTTTCCTCTTCTGATGTTGTTGTTTTACCATCCCAAGTATCTCCTGGATTTACTTTTTCAAAGTAAGTACTGCTAACTTTTTGATACATTTTCAACCCACTATTGTCTCTCCATACAACAATATAATAGCTTTTCATCTCATCTTTATCTTCTAAAATTTGGTCGATGTTATATACGTTGGTCCCTTTATCGACAATGATTTTCTCTATAACCTCATTATCCTGATAACCAAATGGATTATTTTGTTTTTTCTCCAGTTGTCTCTCACGATCTAAATTATCCGTCAACTTGCTACCAGTGTCGAATATAGCGAAAACCATTATAACAACTACAAAAATAGATATAGCCCAACCTGTAAGTAATTTTCTATTAAAATCATACATACTATGTTTGCTCCCTTTCAAAACTCTTCTTAGAGTATTCATTTTAGAGGCCTTCCCTACAAAATGAACTTTTCATAATCGATTCATTATATCATAGATTAAGCAGTAGTAAAGGCTTTTTCAGAGTTTTTTATAAAAAATTACTAATTAATACCTTTCAGACTTTTTAGCAGAATTGAAAATTAAAGTTACAAAAAAGAGAACCTTAACGGCTCTCTTAAGGTACCAATGGTACACTACAAATTCGAAACTACTAAGATATTATAAAAGCTTAGAGTATCTCTAAATTAAAATCATAGGAGGTATCTTCTGATACCTTTACTAGAATATCATTTTTTACTACATATTGCAATATATTTCTATCAAGAAAATATTAATAGATTAGAATTATTTTCTATCTTATTCTAAGTTCCATTAGCAACAAATGAGTTATTTCATGGTCAATGGATGTAGTGGAACTATACAAATTTTGATGTCCAGTTCTCAATGTATTGCTTAATAATAGCAGTAGGTGTAATATTGTTTATAATCTAAGAGATACTGTCAATAATCTTTGAACAGAGGCTATTATCGGGAAAGTTAAATCCTTTAATAGAAAAAATAAAAATTTGCCAACCAGTGATAATTTAGTCTTCGAAATTTTATATTATTATAAACTTGGTACAACGCCATCTAAAATGTTAAAATAAGGGTAATAAAAAATTTTATTGAACAAATACGAAATAGGAAGATTGATATGGCATATCCCCAATTTATTGATAATTCAAGAAAAAGACTTTCTGATGTACTAAATGAAATTGCACCTAACTATAAAATACTTAGAATTGCAACAGGTTATTGGGATTTAGCTGGTACTATTGAATTGATTGATGATCTTGAACAATATTCCAAAATCAAGTTATTAATTGGTAAAGAGCCTATCGCTCATAGGCTTCAAACTCAGTATAATATTGATATGAATTCTCCTGAAAACCTTTTCCCAGATGCGGATATTAGACATGACTTACAAGAATATGGGAAACAAAATGATGATCAGGAAACAATTGAAGTACTTCGGAATACGGCAAGGAAACTAGTAAATCTGATTGATAACAAAACTCTTGAGGTAAAAATATATCGAGAGCCTAGGCTTCACGCAAAAGCTTACATATTTGGAGAACTAGGAGACGCTGATTCTGTTGGAATTATTGGCTCTTCAAATTTCACGAAGGCAGGGTTAACTTCAAATGCAGAGCTGAACTTTCTTACAGAAAACTATCAAATTGTTGAATTTAAACCGACCAGTGAGAAACAACAAAATGGCCATATCGTATGGTTTGATGAACTATGGAAAGATGCTGAAGATTGGACAGGGGAGTTCAGTAACATCATTGTGGATAGTCCGGTTGGAGATAAAACCTATGGTGCTTATGATGTTTATATAAAAACTCTTATGGAGGTCTTCCCAGAAGAACTACAGCCTGTGGATCCTTTTGATAAAGATATTGAGGATATTCTTCATCCATTCCAAAATCAAAATGCACTTGATTTAAGACGGAAACTGTCACGTTATGGTGTTGCAATGCTTTCAGACTCTGTAGGTCTAGGAAAGACCATAACAGCTGCGGCTATCATTAAACAATATATTGAGGATGGAAACGACAATATTTGTATAATACCTCCAGCATCACTTAAACAACAATGGATTGATGAGTTAGAAGGAGAAAGATGGAATCTTCGTGAGGGAAAAGATTTCAGATTGATCTCTCAACAAGATTCTGGAAAAATACAAGAACAAATTGATTACTTTAAACATCATAAAAACTCTCGAAATACTATTGACTTATTCGTAGTTGATGAGGCTCACAATTTGAGAAATCAAGGAAGCACTCGCTATCAAAAGATTTTACAACTATTTCAAGAAAATCCTCAATCAAGAGTTCTTTTACTTACTGCTACACCTATTAATAACTCTTTGATTGATTTTGCAAATCAAATACAACTAGGGGCAAAAGGTGATCTAGTTTCTATAAATGTCCCGTATAAAAGTAATAAAGGTAAAACTCTTGAATATATTGACTTTTTTGAAGCATTAAAGCGAATTCAATCAGAAGCAACTCGTGCAGAAAAGCGTGGAGAAGAATTTGATTGGGATTTCCATAAAAATACTATCATCGCCGGAATAAGGCATTATCTTGTTAGATCAACAAGACAAGGTGTTGTCAAAAATCAACAAATGAATTCTACAAATGGCCGAAGTAATCCTTTTCCGACGTCAACAATTGAACAGTTCCCCTATACTTTTCTCAATGAGGATAACGAATTTATCCAACAAGTCTTAGACGAAGTGCAAGATACTACTTTCGAAACTCTTTCTCCTGTATCTCTAAATCTAAATTTAATTGGAGAATTAACACAACGTACTTCTCACCCACTTGATTTATATAAGGGAATTCATAAAGAACAACAATCAGGAATTAATATTTCTGAAAAGTATGACCTATCAGTGAACTCGAATAGTGAAGCTATA
Source organism: Streptococcus sp. HCA-5024 (assembly GCF_037890265.1). NCBI lineage: Bacteria > Bacillati > Bacillota > Bacilli > Lactobacillales > Streptococcaceae > Streptococcus > Streptococcus sp. HCA-5024. Next base: position 179,650 of record NZ_JBBKBR010000003.1, on the reverse strand, counting down.
TTTTCTAATAAAGATGAAGTTTCAAATATTATCCCAACTTTATTTAAAGTGATAAACTTCCTGGGATTTGTACCTTACAAACCCGATGTCTATTCTCATAATATTTACAATAAAACAATTAATGAAATCCGTGCATTGGATCTAAAAGGAAACAAGGCTAATCAATTAAGAACTCAACTTGCTGTTCACAATATGCTTCATGTCACTTGGCTAAAACGTTTGGAATCATCTACAGCCACCCTACTAAGATCTGTGCTGAATTATCAAGATAGAATTGCTTTGTTTGAAAAATGGTTGGATAGGGGATATATTGTTAGTCTAACTGATGCCGCAACTCTTGATAGTGAATATGGCGAAGATATTGATAAGGCTTTCGAAGATTATGATAAATACTTGTCAGACTTAGATGAGGCTATGTCTCAAGGTGACGAACAAGATATTAAAAAACGTGGTGTCGAAAGAAAAGAAGCTGATGAGAAACTATTTAATATTCCACAATTAAAACAAGATCTCCAACGAGATAAAGAAATATGTAAATTCTTAACTACTGTATTAACAAGATTAAGTAAAAAAGATCATGATAGAAAACTAAATGCATTTGCAGATAAAATAGTGGAACGATTGGAAGAAAATAAATATGGGAAAAAACTATTAGTTTTTAGTTTCTTTTCTGATACAATTGATTATCTGAAAGAACGCCTTCCACAAATACTGGAAAACAGGATTCCTAACTTCTCGAAACGTGCAGAGTTTATTTCAGGTAATAGTGGCTCTGTTGAAGAAATTACTAAACGCTTTTCTCCAATTAGTAAAAAAGCAAAAATTAGGAAACAGAATGAACTCGATTTTCTATTTGCTACTGATGTACTTTCAGAAGGTCAAAACCTACAAGATGCTGGTTTCTTAGTAAATTATGACTTACATTGGAATCCTGTAAGAATGATTCAAAGAAATGGTCGAATTAATCGTTTAGGTTCAACTTATGAAAAAATACTAATTGCAAATATGAAGCCTCATGAGGATTTAGAATTCTATCTTAAGTTAATTAGACGTCTAGAACACAAAATTGCAACAATCAACTTCACCGTTGGTAACGATCAAAGTATATTAGGTGAAAGTGAAAATCCAATAGAATTTCATGAAATATTGGAATCTGATAATATTTTTGATGATGATATCGACAAAGCTTCAAAAGCAATGGAACAATTTGAAAATACTGAAGATATATTGGATTGGGTTGATAATTATTCCACTGAATTACGGAAATTTATTGATGCTCACAAAGAAGATGGAGAAATTAAGAGAATTCAAAGTATACCTGATGGAAAATGGAATTACCTTCCGAAAACAAGTGAAAATGGTGACAATCCGGATAATGTCATCGGATTATATAGAGCAAAGGGGAAAACATCTGCTACAGGGGCAATGATAAAAGATGTTGGTTTCGTAAGCATCGAAAAAAGCTCAGAAAAAAGAGGGCCATTCAGCTCGCTTCAAGCAAAATACATTCAAGAAAAGGATGCTTTGAAACAAATTCAAACGACTCCCCAAGATAATAAACGTATGATAGATAAAATACCAGTAGATAGATCAGAATATATCAAAAAAGGCAGTACAGAAATTAGTGTGCAATTTGAATCAGCTAATCCAGTTTATAGTATAAAGCAACAAGGGATGCAAGCTCTTGAAATTTTAAAAACTTATTTTGATTCAAGTTACAATCTTGTCGGAATTATTGAAAAAGGAATACGTTATTCAAATGATAAACGAACTTTTGAACAAATTGTTCGAGAAGTAAATAAACAAAACAAAGAAAATGGTAAATTAACACCACGAGTAATCAAGAATTTTGAGAATTTGCTAACTAAGCTTTTACAAGCTGAATCGGACGAAAAAAGATTAGAGAAAGTCGAAGGTGTATTATTCTATGCAAAATCATAATGGCATTCATACAATAGACAAATTAGTCAAACAATTATCGAATGAAAAGGACGAGTGGATATCCCTTGCTATAGCAATTGATTTAGCTGATGAAATCATGAGATGGATCCTTCCAAATCAAGATAGATGGACTAGTATGTTGAAACACAATAGTCAAAATACTGGAAATCTCCCCTCTCCTCTTCCAATGGATATTTTCCATAATCAAAAACAAAGAACATGGTTCCGTGAACACCCAGAATCTAATTCTGCACGTTCAGCCTTTCAACACTTCAAACAGGATGACTGTGTAGTTGAAAGTAAGTTATTCTGGTTTAGTGAAAGTGCAACTAAACAAAAGATTTCAGCTTCAACAGAATTCACATCTAACTGGGAAGACTCTGATTTAACAAGAACTCCAAGCAACAAGATTGGAATCGACTTTTTCCTGACATCTGATGCTAATTCTCTCCTAATTGTGCTTTCAAATAGAAAAAAACTTCGTGTTATGGAGTTACATGATCATTTGAGTAATACTCAAAAACAAATTTTTGAACACAATCTATTTAACGCAGTAGATTATGATGATTCAGAAATTAAGGATGGTCAAAGTCTCGAACCTCAACAGACTATTCATAAAAAACTATGGGATGCGTTGCAATTAAAAGAGGTTAATAAACAATTCTATTCAATCATTGCAAAATTCTTTGATGACCTTGTTAAAACAATAGAAAATCAAGGAAAGAACTCAGAAGACGCAAAACAATTTTCTTCTAGACTCTTAGGGAGAATGCTTTTCATTTGGTTCTTACGAAAAATGAATATCATTCACGAAGAATTCGGATACTTTGATCTTGACGGTTTATCCGCTACTGAGTACTATGATAAGAAAATAAAGCTTCTATTTTTTAATACTTTGAATACTGATGTTTCGGATAGAATACATTCAGATTACCTCACACCTTATTTAAATGGTGGTCTGTTCGAACCTAAGGAAAATGATTTTATTCACGAAACTATCAATTTCCCTCAAGATTATTTTAAAAATCTTTTTGATAGATTTAATGAGTTCAATTTTACTACTGATGAATCTAGTGCTGACTTTGAAGTGATTGCAGTCGATCCTGAAATGTTAGGACAAGTATTTGAAAATCTATTGGCTACTCAAAATGAAGATACTGGACAGAGTGCAAGGAAATCAAGTGGAGCTTTCTACACACCGAGAGATATTGTAGCATTTATTTGTAAAGAATCTTTAAGAGAATATTTGTATAACAAGGTGGGCAACAAGTCCTTCCATCAAGGAATAGACTTACTAATTGACTATTCAGATGCTGAATTTTTAGCTAGAAAAAGTACTTCTGGTGCTGATTTATGGGGAGTTAATAGTAAAAATATAACAAAAACTATCCTTGAGGCATTAGATAACTATAAGGTTTTAGATCCCGCTTGTGGTTCTGGTGCTTTCCCAATGGGAATGATTCAACTCCTTGTTAGAACATACGAAAGATTGCTAAAATCCTATGATGCATACGAACTTAAACTTTCAATTATTGAAAACAACATCTTTGGAGTAGATATCGAACCGATGGCAATTGAAATTTCTCGCCTAAGAGCTTGGCTTTCAGTAATTATTGACGAACCCGATAAAAGTAATATCAAGCCTTTACCTAACCTGGATTTTAAGTTTGTTTGTGCAAATAGTTTAATTTCTTTATCGAAAGATGATGAAACTCTTTTTGACGATCAAGATTTAGATGTAAAACTTTCTGATATTCGTCAAAAATATTTTAAAGCACGTGTAAAAAGTTCTAAAGACAATTGGCAAAGAAAATATTACGAGTTAACAACAGGAAAAATAGAACTTTGGGAATCCGTCCGTTCTGAGCAATTGAAGTCTTTTGATCCATTTATTGTAAAGAAACCAGCAAGTTTTTTTGATAGTTTCTTTATGTTTGGGGTACATAAATTTGATGCGGTCATAGGAAATCCTCCATATGTTGGAACAAAAAAAAGGAGTGCTGCAGATAAAAAATCACTCGAAGAAGAATTTGGTTTCGCAGATGATCTTTATAACCATTTCTTCTTTAAAGGAATTAATTTGCTAAAAGAAGGAGGTAGTCTAGCATATATTACATCCAAAACTTTTTGGACAATTCAATCAAAGAAAAACTTAAGAGAGTTATTACTTTCTCAAACAATAAATTACATTTTTGATACTGCTAATCCATTTGAGTCCGCAATGGTTGATACTGCAATTACATCTATTAGAAAAACGAAAGTTGAACCTCATAATATTATCAAATTTATAGATGGTAGTACAAATCTATTGGAGCCAAAATATTTCGAAGTAGAACAATCCAGCTATATAAATACTCAAAATACAGTTATTTTCAAACCAACTGAGCTGAACCTAAAAATTCATAACTTATACGCTAAGATAGTTCAACAACTTCACAATGAGTGGTGGGATAAAATTTCAACAAGTAAAAAAATTGAACAGAATAAAACATCTCTTGAAGAGTATCGGAATAATCTTAAACCAGGAGACATAACATTGTTAGGATGTTTGACAGAAGGTGGTCAAGGTCTTGCCACTGCTAATAATGGTAAATATATCGCTGTTAGAAAATCAACGAAATGGGCTGAAAATATTTTGAAGACACGCCCTAAAAAATTAAAAGAGGCAGTAAACAAATATAATATCCCAACTACCGACTTAAATGGTTTTTCGAATCCAGATCAATTATTGAATGAATTGGATGAATATCAAATCGCCGAGCTCTTTGATTTATTAAAAGAAAAGTATGGTAGAGACATTTTCGGCCAAGGTTACCTTTACCGAATTATTAATGATGAAGATCTTGTTGATGTTGATTCGTTAACCGATGATGAGAAAACAAATGGAATTTCCACTGAAAAAAATCACTACGTTCCATATGATAAAGGGGATAAGGATGGAAACAGATGGTATTTGGAGACTCCATTTGCTATTGATTGGTCAAAAGAAAATGTTGAATTTTTAAGGAAAAATTCTGGAAAAAGCGGAACGGGTATGCCAGTTGTTAGAAATCCTCAGTTCTATTTTAAAGAAGGTTTTTGTTGGTCCGATATTAACACTACTTATTTAAAATGCCGAGCGAAACAAAAAAGCGTTTATGATGTAAAAAGTATGAGTTTATTCGGATTATCTCCAAAGGTGCCAGAATATTATATTATTAGTATTATTAATACTAAATTCATGAGCCAATACGTTGATGATTTTGTAAATAATACTCAAACTTTCCAAATAAATGATGCTCGTCAACTTCCGATAGTAGTACCTTCTCCAGAAAAACTCCAAGAATTATTTCCTCTCTTCCAAGAAGCAGTTAAAATAAAAAAATCTGGAACGACTTCCAAAGGAGACAACGCTAGGGCATTAGAATTGATCGAAAATAAGATCGAAGATATTATTCGTAAAATATATCGAGTGACGTAGGAAGAAAAAAGAGAATGACAATAATTTTTGTCATTCTCTTTTTTATAATTTAGCCCATATTTATAATGGGGTAAAAGAACCTACAATTTTACCAATTATGCGAGGGTTTTCATCATAAGAAATAAAAATATCCTTATACTTTGGATTAATAGAAACCAAGCGTAACCCCTCATCTCCACGATAAACTCGTTTAATATAAGTCTGGCTATTGCAGACAACAGCATAAACTGCACCATCGTAATCAAATCCTGTCTCACGAATGAGAGCAACAGAACCATTTTGATAATTAGGTTCCATTGAATCTCCAGATATCCATGAAGCAAAGTCATGGGCTAGTTCTTCATCAAAATAAACAGTATCATAATTCTGATCGTTATAAATCGATGAACCGATACCAGCAGATATTTTTTCGTAAACATGGTATTCGTATAGTTTTTCTGATATCGAAACAACATTTTTACATTTTTCTTTTTGAGCTAAGCTTCTAACATAGCTAAGTGCTTGATTTTTCTTTTCATCTGATAAAGTATTATATATTCGGACGATTTCAAGCTCTGTAAAATAACCTTTTGGTACTTTTAGAATCTGCTCCAAAAGCTTTACTTTTTCTCTAGATGGTTGTTTTACTCCACGCTCCCATGCAGAATAGGCTTGGTAAGTAATACCTAATTGATCTGCAATATCCTTTTGAGTCATTTTTAGCTCTTTTCTACGAGCCTTTAGTTTTTCTGGTTGGTACATCGTTTTCCTCACATTAATAGTAGTTTCAATTCAGCTTTTTGTTTTGCCTCTTTGTCCGTTAGCTTATTTTTATCCCAAACATAAGCTATAGATTTTCCTCTATCATAAATGAGCCATACTTTTAAATTCTTTCGGCAAGTCTTTATTGTTTTCCAATTCTCTTGATCTAGAAGTTCTGGATACTCTTGACTAGTTACAAAACCTCTTTTGCTCACAGATAGCTCTATTTTATTGATGAGAGAAGTCTGGTAGTTGTTAAACTCCTTTATAATATGTTCTTTGATGCTGTGAAACAAAAGGAGTAGTGTGGCATTTTGTCCATCAATATAAGCATCGATAGCCTGCCTAATGGTATTTTCTTTTTCAGGATAATATTCTCTAAGAAGATCTAAAAGGCGAAAGAACAATGCCTGTTTTGAGACATCGAGGCTATTTTGAATGTGTTGAAAGGTGTCGCAACTATAATAAATCTTTGACAACAAAACAATGTCAGGCATTAATACTATAGCAGAGAAAATATTTGCTTCTTTCTCTTGTAGGCTTCCCTGATTATCAATAGATTCTGCAAAATAAGTGCCTTCATGTTTAAGAATAAAATGTCCTAGCTCATGACACAGAGTAAAATTTTGCTTCACAATGGGATTATCCTTTTCATAAGAAAAACTAATACCTAATTCATCAATAACAGTTAATCCTTCAATCTTGTGATTTGAGAAGTGGTGACTAATTACTTGAATTTGATATTTTTGAATACAATATTGAAAAAAGTAATTGAAATTATAATTTAGTAATGAAATGTCATGATCCTTCATATACTGATATAACACATGTTTTGTAGACTTACTTATTCTTGTATACAATTCATCCAAAGAATGCTACCTCCATTAAGTGTAAATTACAAAGCTAAACCTAATTGGTTGAGTTTGTTGTGTGAAAAAGGTGGACAAATGTCCACTGTTCGTATAAAACTATATATAGTATGTTATCGAATTCCCTTCATTACAACGAAGCAAAGAATTACCAATTTTATTTAAATCCGTAATTACTTTATCAGATGGGTGTTTATATGGATTTGAAGATCCAGATGAATTGAGAAAAATATTTGCAAATGGAAAATCTATTAATACATTTTTATTCCAATTATTTTTGGCCCCGTGGTGTGGAATTAAAAAACATAGCACATCTTCACATTCATCTTTATAGTATCTTTTAAAATCATTATATCTTTTAGGTTGTTTAAGAGAAATATCACCTGTCAATAAAGTTCCAGTTATTCTTTCGAAAGAGAAATGTTGCTTAAAAAAAATTTTCGGGTTATCTTTACTCTCAATAATATAAATATCATTATATTTTTCTACAGGTGAATGAAATAGGCACAAACTAGATTGATTTTGTTTAGAGTTCCCATAACTACTTGAGCAATATTTATTGTATATTTTTTTTAACGATTCTTTTATACTTTCAAACTGTAGAGTCCCATCTAGTTTTAACAACAAATCGCCTAAATTTTTTCCACCTACTTTATGTATAAGATTATTAATTTCTTTCTTTATATTTGCTGAAGACTCCGTTTGTTTCAAATAAGTATTATAAAACTTAAACTTCCATTTTTTTTCAACAAAGATAGTTGAACCATTTAATATACCTGTTTTTGTATTAGGCAGATATAACTCTTCATCTTCTAATTCTGAGGTTTTAATATTATTAAATTCATAAGTTTGTTCTTCATCATTATCCATATGTTTAGTATTAACAAGTATAATTTCATCAACTTTTTTCTCCATATCTATCCCATTGCCATATACCAGAGCTAAGAAGAGTAAATAATTTTTATTGTCATCGTTGTAAGGTAAAAAAACTTTTCTGACTTTACTTACTTCTTTCAATAATTTAGGTATACCATTAACATGATCATCATCAAAATGAGAAATAACTAACATATCGAGTATTATATCTTTAGTGTGCTGTTGATTTATGTAATCATCAACAACAGAATTAATATTAATGCTGTTCCCCCCACAGTCATAAACAAAGTTAAATTCACATTCTAGCTTAATATTTCCAGAATAAAATAGACCTTGTCCCACTGGCCATAGTTTGAATTTTGAAAAAAGATATTCATAGTGATTAAAACATAATTCCGGATGATCAGATGAATGTATTTTTGCAACCAATAGTGCTTTTAGCACTGGAAATGGCATCGTCTTCATTATTGTGGTCATTTCTTTGTGATTAAAACGTAATTCCGGATGATCAGATGAATTTATTTCTGCAACCATTAGTCCTTTTACCACTGGAAGTGGCATCGTCTTCATTATTGTGGTCATTTCTTTAGTCATCCTTCTCAACCTTTCTTAAATTTTAATTTCCGTTCTTCCATAAAAGCTATAAGCTCTTTTTTAAATACTTCTTTCTCTTCATCAGTCAAACCTTTTGAATTCATACGGAAAAGCAATTCAATATTATCTAGTTCATCTGATTTTTCTTCTGAGTTTCCAACTAGATAATCAATTGATACATCAAGAATTTGTGCAATTTTAACGAGATTTTCTTGTGTTGGTTTTTTGGCGCCACGCTCCCATGAAGCATATGCCTGTTGGGAGATATTTAGTTTTTCAGCTATTTGAGCTTGTGTTAGTTTTACTTGTTTCCTTAGTGTTTTCAAGCGTTCTGCGAATTCCATATGTGACCTCAAAAAATTATTTTAAAATTTTGCAGAAAACCGTTGACATTTACAACTAGCAGTTGTATAATATAACCAACAACTGATAGTTGTATAGCGATTGAAAATAATAACCTTATCTTCAAGGCTAAATCACGATCATTGACAATTAAATAAAAAGTGCGTCTGACAACCAGAGGACTGATCATCAGAACTACACATAAACTTCGTACCTTTATTGTAAATGTTTTGATACTAAAAGTCAAGTCCGTTTTATGGTTGAAGTGAAGATATAAAACAAGTATTTGTGGGCTTCCACGCATTTCGGACTTTCGCACTTTTCCGAATAGTAAAGTGAACTGGCTTCGCCAAAGGGCGTAAGAGAATCTTAAGGGTATGATAATGACTCCCCAATGAGATTGGCTGGGAAAGCGATGGTAATTCACGCAAAGCACCTTGCTAAACGTTGCCACCGTGGAAAGAGGGATCTTTCCAACCAAATAACTTTTCTTTACTGCTGTCTATCTAATTAGATAGACCTACTCTCAAGCTACTAAGTTCTTTCCTTTTTTCACTTAGTAGCTTTTTTACTTATTACAATAAAGGAGAATGATATGACAAACTTTTTTCGCACTACAATGTAAACGACTCTATGATAACTATGAATTTACCTATGGTATGTTTAGTGAATCTGATAAACTACAGGCTAAACTTTATGCTCAAGCTCAAGTAGATCTAGACCATCTGGCTCAAGATGCTCGTAGAAATGGCTATGCCCATGGAGATATTCAATTCTATAGTCGCATGTTTAAACGCAAATTATTTACCCACTATTACTCAAGAGTGAAGCAACTAGCTTAACTCTTTTTATTTTACACTCAGAAAGGAAAATCTTATGATCTCAGAAACACTTAAAATGAAACCAGAATTTATTGGCCCTGCTTACTACGAACGTTTGGGAAATGCTCCTAAATTTATTTTTGGAAAAGAAGGCAAATACCAACGTCACATTCTAAATAGCGCGGAGCACGGTGCCTTTCATGTTATTACACCAGCCTCTACAACGGTCTTCCCAGAAGATGCTCTAGTAGAAACAGTTAACCCAATCTTTTTCCCAGATACTGCTTTAAACGGCAATACTGTTGCACCTTATCTCAATGTCTTTGCGGAAAAATTGGTACTTAAAAAATAAGAAATAGAAGGAGAAAATCACATGGCTAAAATTGGATTAAACTACGGAGAAAAACTACAAATTGCTGACAAGACTTATCGTGTCATTACAGATGGACTAGATGTCCCAGCTGTCCTTGGAAAACTGACTTTCCGAGGCATTGAAGGTCCTGATATCATCTTTGAAGTGGATCGCTCGCAACGTAATCCTGATGGATCATTTGTTCAAGTCAATACAGGCGAGATCCGTGGTATTGTTGTAGGTATTCATTCTTCTGTCCAGCACGAAACCCTCTTTTTTACTATCGCAGATATGTCAGAGTCTGAAATTGAAGACTTGGGCATTAAATACCGAGAAGAAGTTGAACTAGAAGATATTGTTATCACACATACCCACGTCAATCGTAATGACATCTATAAGCTTTTTGCTTCTAAAATCAAGAAAAAAGCTGGAGGTACACCAACTAAAGAAAACAAACCAGTAGAAAATAAGAAAGAAAACTAGGAGGTGATGCACCATGAAACTCTTTACCTATCGAGGGAAAAGAGTTCACGCTTTTCATCGTAAACTAAAGGGAATCACATGGTTTATCTGGTGGTTTCCTTTTTTGTTGGCTATTAGTTATTACAGCTACTTACATCTAGAAGAATTAAAAGTTCATCCCTTACCTAAAGGATATTTTCTAGGAGCTGGGCTTCTCTTTTCTTTACTCCTGGCTTGGTTTATTAACCGTGTTTGCTACAGGAAGATGCTCTTCTTTCAAAAGCTCAATAGCCTTCGAATCCTTTCACGCTTTTTACTAGAGAACAACCTTTATCTCGTAAAAAAGGTTAAACGTGAAAACAAGATCGTTGAAAAAATCACTTTGCCTCAAGTGTATGTCAAACAGTCTCGCTACAAGATTGAAGTGAGTTTCATTCTAGAAGGCAATAAATTTCAAGATCGCTTTTTAAATCTAGGAGCTACGCTTGAAGTCATGTTTAACGGGGACTTTCGAAATAAAACCTTTGATAATCGCTTTATCAAATATGAAATTGCTATTAACCGGATTGATAGCAGAATCACCATCGATGAAGTAAAAGTCAAGGGATCTAAACTCCAGCTCATGAAAGATGTATCTTGGGATTATATTGAAGAACCTCATCTTCTAATTGGCGGTGGAACAGGTGGAGGAAAAACAGTTGTTCTCATGACCATAATTTACGCCCTATCTAAAATCGGCTTTGTTGATATCTGTGATCCAAAGAATTCGGACCTTGCTGGATTAAAGAAAATTCCAGTCTTTCATGGCCGTGTTTATACTAGTAAGGAAGATATCATTAACTGTTTTAAAGAGAATGTAGAGTTCATGGAAACACGCTATGAACGGATGTCTACTTCGCCAAAATTCCAAGCTGGAAAGAACTTTACTCATTATGACATGAAACCAAAATTCATTCTTGTAGACGAGTGGGCAGCTCTTATGGCAAAGATTGACCGAGACTATAGCCAACAGTCAGAACTCATGGAATACCTCTCCCAATTAGTTTTAGAAGGTCGACAAGCTGGGGTTTTTATCATCTTTGCTATGCAACGGCCCGATGGGGAATTCATCAAAACGGCTCTTCGGGATAACTTTATGAAGCGTCTCTCCGTCGGTCATTTAGAATCAACAGGATATGACATGATGTTTGGAGATGCTAATAAGACCAAAGAATTTAAAAAGCTGGATGAAATTAATGGAGTCAAGGTCAAAGGACGGGGCTATATCGCAAACAACGGTGAGTTGGCTGGTGAGTTTTTCTCTCCTTATGTACCGCTTGATCAAGGATTTTCCTTCTACGATGCCTACTCTAAAATTCCTATTATGGAATTTGAAGGAGAAGAGTTCTCAGTATTTGAAGAATATAAACCACTGCTTGAAACAATTGATCCTATAGAGGAAGAGAAGACTATAGAAAACGAACCAAGCAAACGACCACTCAAGGAATTTGCGGACGAACAAAATCTTAAAATGCCAACCTTGCGCAAGATTATCTATCTCTTAACAGAACAAGGGATCATCTTTGAACGGACTGTATCCGCTATTCTAGTGGATCCTTTTCAAGAAAAACTTCTTCTTGAAATCCTCGCTCAATTTGAAGAGGGAGGACGCAGGTCTTATCCAAAAGCAGTTGAAGCGACGATTGTTCATCATGGGCTAGGACAAGGGCAAGGGCAAGCCTGACCGCAGGTCAGGCGCAGACCGTAGCCCGAAGTTTCTAGGCCATGATGAAACTTCAACCCCCGTTTTCTAATAGGGGGGTTACATTTGGCAAAAACGCCAAGTCCACCCCTCCTCATTCCTTATGGGAGTTGGGTTTTCAATTTTTATGAAGTGTGTCACTTTCGTCAAAAAAGTGTGTCACTTTGCTAGAAAGAGGTGTTGCGATGAATGGACAAAATTAGTCCTTTTCATATTAAGAATTTCAGAAAACAAACAGGACTTAGTCAAAAAGCATTTGCACAAGCTGTTGATCTACCTACAAGAACCTATCGCTCCTATGAAACAGGCGAAAGAGGACTGACGATTGATAAGTTTAGAGAACTTAAAGAAAAACTTGGTTACTATCAAGATTGCGATAAAAACAGTCTTCGAGCTCAGATCGACTATCTACGATTGACCTTTCCTAGATTAAAGGATTTAGACGCTTTCTGTGAAAACTTCCTTCACTGTCATCTAAGCGAATTTACAGACCAAGAAACTCGTCTCATGAATTATACCCACTTATGGCAACGAGGAAACATCTGGATTTTTGATTTCTTTGATAAGTCTGTGACCAACGACTACCAAACTTGTCTTCAGCTATCTGGTCAAGGATGCCGTGAGCTGGAATTGCTTCTAGAAGACAAGGGAATCACTTGGCAGATCTTTCTTCAAAACATTCTTTATTCCTATGAAGATGTTCGGGTGAAGCGTCTCGATATTGCTCTAGATGAACTCTATAAAGGCTATGGTCACGAGGACGAACAAATTCAAATTCCTAAATTGATTGATAAACTCTATTCCAAAGAGATTGTTCTAGATACGATCAAGAAATGGAATATCACAGGTGGTGGATCTTTCACTGATAATGAAGATATGGAAGCTAATCACGGCTTGTCCATTTATTTTGGGAGCCGTCAAAGTCAACTCTACTTCAACTTTTATGAAAAGCGCTATGAAATAGCTCGAATGGAAAACATCTCCTTGGACGAATCCTTGGAGATTTTTGGTATCTGGAATCGCTATGAATTGCGTTTTTCAGATCAGAAGGCTCAAGGTATTGTGGAGGAATATATCAACGGTGTAGACCTCGGAGAAATTGCACGAGGCATCATAAACAAAGAAATCCAAGTCTATGATGGTCTCACTCGCTTTGGAGCCTATAAACCCGATGAGAAATGGCAACAGCTCTTTGGAGGAGTCGAACCCTTAAAACTCTCAACCAACCCTCAACCTTACAGTATTGAGAGAACGATTCGCTGGCTGACCTACCAAGTTGCTAACTCCCTTGCACTAGTCACTGAAGCAGATAAAATCCTGCAAACAGAATACATGAAAATGATTCAAAACAGCGGAGAGATCACAGATCGAGGAAAAGCCATGTTACGACTTCTCAAAGCCAATAAACACTATGAACACTAGAAAGGAAAAACTATATGGAATACAAAGTTCAAATCAATTCACTAGACAACTTTAAAGCCTGGTCTGGGGGACTAACCACCTTGAACACTGTCCGTGAACGTGGTGGAGTAGATACTCTAACCGTCATTTGTGAAGATATCTTCTCTGGTGATACACCAACAGAAGGACAAATCAATGACTGGCTCTGGTTTGATTCAGATTTTATCTACCAAGCTTTAGGCTACGATGATCTGCTTGAGGCTTCTTGAGATGCTGAAGAAGATTTATCAAGCAGATTTTCTGCTTCTTCCAGAACAAGAATTCTGGCATATGTACGTTCTCTTACGAAAAGGAAAGGACTTCTACTATGAATGCGCTGGAAGATCTACCGAAAAACCACCAGATGCGAAAGGTTTCTATGACTATGAACATGCCTGTTTCACGCTAGATGGTCAAGTGTTGAGCGTAAATAAAAAAATGCGCTCCTCACTCATTACTTATATTCAAAAGACCATTAAAAACAATCAAGAAAAATTTAGGAAGGAAATTGAAATGGCTACTAAAACTATTTTTGAAAAGAAAGTCTCTCAAGTCACAAATGAACTGGGAGAATTACTGAAAAAGAAAGATCATAGAGAGGCTTGGACCAAGGCTGGTGAATTAAATAGTCTCCTTAAAAAAGAAGAAGCCAAGGATCTAAAACCTGACTTGATCGAACAACTCCAAACTGAGTTGCGAGGTTACTACTACATTAATGGTGAGATCGAAAAAGCCAATAAGCGCCTCTATGCAAAAGGTTCAAAGCTCATTGAGCTTGCTGGTCTCTAAAGGAGGATCTATGGATAAAGCTAAACGCTACTTGCTTCAAGCAAAAGAATATCTCTCACACTTCAAAAAGGTAGAGAAAAAAGGAGGCCCACCAAAGCTAAAAGTCACCAATAAAAAGACCGTGAATATCGCCGTCATAGGAGGAATTTCTTTCCTCCTTTTTGTTGGTTTCTTGGGATCTATTCGTGCTATCACACTCTCAAATAAGGTAGGTACACTACAAGCTCAAGTTGAGGCTACTAAAAAACAAAAGGCACAACCAATGGAGTCGAGTAGAAAATACGACTACAAACTCCAGTACTACTTGAACGACTATGTCTACGCTTATTTCACCCTTCCACAAGAAGGAGACAAACAACAAGCTCAAGTAGATTACCTAAATAGCTTTTACAACTTCATTCCTGATGTGAAAGCTCAAGGTCAAGTTCGAAATCCTAGTGAACTTCTCTATTCTCAGTTAGTCACTGTAGAAGGAAAAGTTGCGACCTATAAGATCAAATACAAGGAAACGATCCGCCGAGATAATAACACGGAAGAAAAAGAAATTGTGACAGGTTTCAATATTCCATTTGATGAAAAAGATGGAAAATACTATATCTCTGGTCTTCCTTGGTTCTCTGCTATTGAATCCTCACAAGCTGGACACTTTAGCGAAGACGATCAGCTCCAACTAACCGCGAATGATCACTTTTCAGATGGTCAGCGTAAGAAAGTTGAAAAGTTCCTCAAGGTCTTCTTTACCAACTATACTACTAACCAAGACAACCTCAATCTGATTGCTAAGGATGTGGATATTATAGCCAATACCACCTTCAAAACAATTGATTATACCTATCTTAAAAAAGATGGAAAAAACATCATCGCATATGTCCAAGCAACCTTTGAGGTCGGAGGAACCACTCACTCGGAAAACTTCACCTTTACCCTCTCAGAAAAAGAAAAGACCTACTATGTCACAAAACTAGAACACACCATTCCACTGAACTATGCAAATGATAAAGAATAGGAGAACTCTATGAATACAGACAATCTACGAACCTTCCTCCAGGGCGATGGAATTTGGATCCTGACAGCCATTGCCGTGCTCTTAGCGATCAAGGCATGGCGAAACAGTTCTTGGCTTCAACTCTTCTCTGTCGTTGGTTTCTATGCCGTTATTGTTTCAATTGCCAAAGGACAAGATATCCTAAAAGCAGTCGGCTGGTTCCTGCGACTCTTCGGTATTGAATCAGGACTTTAAGTATGAATGAAGAAAGACTTTATGACTACAGTAAGGGTTTAAATGCTCCTTATTGGATCCAAGAAATCAAGACAAAAAAGGGCACTCGACTATGGTACTTTGCGACACCGATGCAGTTGTCCTTTTTCATTGTCTTTATCATCGTCTTTGTGGCCATGTTACTCTTTGGAGGGTTTATCTTTGTGCCACTCGCAAAAATCACTCACTCAATTTCATTGCTGCTCTATTGGTATCTCCCTTACAAATTAGCTAAGTTCTATACTGAATACGAACCTCACGGTAAAAAGATGCATGTCTTTATTGTAGATTACCTGATTTACTTCTGGGATTTTAAGCTAAACAAAAAAGCTATCTACCATGAAGATCGAATAGAGCCTGTAGAAGAAATTGTCTTTGAAAAAACAAATCTATAGAAAAGGAGGACCTATGAGTATTACTTTAACCTATCCTATAAGGGAAACACATGAAAATCTAGCTCTCAAAAAAGATCAAACAGTCGTTGCTTATTATCGTATTCCAAACACTCCTATCACCATTACAGATGATGAAAAAAAGGGCAAACATAAAATCACTGTTGCTCAAATGATGAAGAAGCTCCAGAAAAACAAGTTCTTTGAAATATCTCTGATCCCTAAAGATTATCTCTTAGAAGAGAAAATGCGAGACTTCTCAGATGCTCTAGCAGATGACAGTCGTGAGCTAGGAGAAGAACTTCTTCTTTACACGGTGGATCGTCTAACAGATGAAATGGAAATCCCTTATCAGTTTGACTGGGTCGTGGGCGTGACCTTACGCAAACAAAATCATGGAGCTACCGTCAAAGACTTGGCCTATGAGAGCTTTAATGAGTTCACTGAAAAAATCGCAAAAGGCCTTGGCTATGAATATGAATTAAGTCCCACCTGGTATGAAGACTATAAAAGTGATGAATTCACCATTTTCCAAGCCTTCTCTGTCCTTCGGGCAAAACGTTTATCCAATGAAGAACTCTTTTATTACCAGCGAATGCAATACCTACGCTATATCCCTCACTACAAGAAGGAGGTACTGGCCAATCGTGCTCAATTCAATATCACTGATACCTTGATTAAAGTCTTAAAAGGTGGTTTCCTCAAGCTAGAAAGCCCTTATGGATCTTCTTTTGTGACGATTCTTCCGGTAGGTAAATTTCCTGTTCAATTCAACGGTTTTCATCTGGGCGAATTTATCCAACGTTTGAACTTTCCTGTTGAACTACGAATCAAAGCAGAATTCATTGATACTGGTAAAATCAAGGGGAGAATGGGACGATCAAATACACGTTATAGAAACATCATGGAAGAGGCAGAAAATACCGATACTGTCCAACAAGACGAGATCATCATGGGGTCCATCTCCTTAAAGGACTTAATGAAGAAAGTCGGAAACAAGGAAGATATCATCGAATATGGGGCCTATCTTATCGTCTCTGCTTCTAGTGTGAACCAACTACGACAAAGACGGCAAGTAGTTTTGAATTACTTTGATGATATGGGGGTTGAAATTAGTGAAGCCTCTCAAGACGGACCTTATCTCTTTCAAGCTCTACTCTATGGAGAAAATCTTCAAAAGAAAACTCGCACCTGGACACATATGGTCACAGCTCGTGGTTTTTCAGAACTTATGCCCTTCACCAATACCTCTTCTGGAAACCGTATCGGTTGGTATATCGGCCGAGTAGATAACTGGACAGGACGTTGGGATAATATTGCAAAAGCCATTGATTCCTCAAAGAACATTGTCCTCTACAATGCGACAGTCGGAAATAAAGAAGATATAGCTGGGAAGATCACTAAGAACCCACACATCATTATTACAGGGGCAACAGGTCAAGGAAAATCCTTTCTTGCTCAGATCATCTTTTTAAGTGTGGCTTTACAGAATGTTAAGACCCTCTACATTGACCCCAAACGTGAACTTAGAAATCACTACCAAGAAGTGATCAACTCACCTGAATTTGCACGTCTCTATCCTGAACGCAAGAAACAGATTGAGAACTTTAACTTTGTAACACTGGATAGCTCACTACCATCAAACCACGGAGTCTTAGATCCTATTGTCGTTCTAGATAAAGAACAAGCTGTAGAGGTCGCAAAAAACATGCTTGAGTTTCTGCTACAAGCCGTAGATGATGTCACAATGGATCAGAAAACAGCTATCACAGAAGCTATTAATGCGATTGTAGAAAAACGAGTCGCTGGTGAGAAAGTCGGCTTTAAACACGTCTTAAAAGTGCTGAGAGACTCTTCTTCCTCTGAAATTGCTTCAGTTGGTCGTTATTTGACATCAATTGTGACGAACTCTATCTTGGAACTAGCCTTTTCAGATGGGACCACTCAAGGCCTTAACTATGAATCACGAGTAACTATCCTAGAGGTCAATAACCTCAAACTACCCAAGGACGATTCCACAAAAATTTCAGATCATGAACGCAACTCTATTGCCCTCATGTTTGCGCTTTGTGCCTTCTGTACCCACTTTGGAGAACGAAATGAAAATGAAGATACCATTGAGTTCTTTGATGAAGCATGGATTCTTATGAAGTCCGCAGAAGGAAAAGCCGTTATCAAAAATATGCGTCGGATTGGACGCTCCAAAAATAATACCTTGGCACTGATTACTCAATCTGTACATGATGCAGAAAATGACGATGATACAACTGGGTTCGGAACCATCTTTGCTTTTTATGAAAAGTCTGAACGAGAAGATATCCTAAAACATGTCAATCTAGAAGTCACTGAAAGCAATCTCGAATGGATTGATAATATGATTTCTGGTCAATGCCTGTACTATGACGTGTATGGCAATCTCAATATGATTTCCGTACACAACATCTTTGAAGATATTGATATGCTTCTAAAACCAATGAAAGCTACAGTGTCATCAAGCCTTGAAAATAAATACGCTAGTTAGGAGGTGAATCCATGCAAGAAGCTTTTGACAAACTAAGGGGAGTCGATATATTTTCTCTTAAGTCCTACATGGAGCCTACTGGGTTTGCTTCCTTTAATGGGGCTTGGGTTCTGATTAATGAGCTTTTCGTCAACTTCTTCTTTTTCATTCTAAACGCAGTGGTGGGCTTCTTTTCTTTACTGATTCGAATTCTTGAAAAGATTGATCTCTACTCCAACTACAAGAACTATGTGTTTAATGGAGCGATGAATATCTGGAAAGGATTTATTGGTTCAAGTTCTGGCGGAGTCGCAAAACAATCACTCGTTTCAATGTTGCTTCTGATTCTAGCGTTCTATCTCTTTTTTCAGTTTTTCTTTTCTAAGGGAGCTTTTTCAAGAACTCTCCTTCACGTCTTTCTAGTTATCATCCTTGGCTTTGGTTACTTTGGAACAATCGCTGGAACATCAGGTGGTCTATATCTACTTGATACTATCAACCATGTCTCTCAAGATGTCACTAAAAATATCACGAATATCAAGGTAGAGTATGGCAATAATAAATCCATTAAAATTGGCGATTCCATGGCAGATAGCTATATTGCAGAAACCTCTTATAAAGCCTATGTATTTGTCAATACAGGACAAGAAAACGGGAAATATAAGAATAGCCAAGATGGGAAACAAGAAACTTTTGACGATAGTAAGGTATTAGGAACAGGCGATAAGAATGGAAACTTTAAAGCGGTTAAATCGAAAGATCGTAATAAATATCTAGATGAACTAGGAAATGGAGCCAATGATGATGGTGAAAAGAACCGATGGGTTTCAGCTATGCCTGATTTCATTTTCACTCGTATGTTTTATGTCATCTTCAAAATCTGTGAAGCTTTTGTATTAGCTATACCCGTTATCTTGATTCAGATGTTAAACGTCATTGCTCAGACACTCGTCCTGATGATGATCCTGCTCTTTCCAATTGTGCTATTGATGTCCTTCGTACCAAGAATGCAAGATTTGATTTTTGGAGTTCTGAAAGTCATGTTTGGAGGACTGCTTTTTCCAGCTATCACAAGTCTATTAACGCTTTTAGTCTTCTATATTGAAAAAATGATCGAAAACATTGTCATTACAGGTTTTGATGGCATCCTTAAAACACTTCCATCTTTGATTATCTTTGGCCTTGTCTTTAAACTACTCATTTCAGTTGTCTCAAAAGGACTCGTATATTTCCTTCTATGGAAATACAAAGCTGAACTGATCCAATTCATTCTTGGCTCTAAAGCACGAATGGTTGCGAATGACATTGGAAATAAAGTTGAAAAAGGGGTCACAAAGACCAGAGAGGTGGCTTCGCAAGTACCATCGAGAAGTCTTTCATCTGCTCAACACCTTGGGAACTTTGCCTTAGCAGGTGCTGGTTTCGGAGCTGGAATGGTGATGAATGCTAAGAGTCACTTCCAAAATGTTGGTTCTTTCTTTACTAATAAGGAATCAGAGCACCAACCTGATGAAGTGCTCCCAACGGAAACACTTGAGACGCCAACAAGTCTAGATACTCCTGAACCAAACATTCCGAAAACCAAGGCAATTTCTGAGAAGGTTAAACCAGTTGAAGAAAAAACACCAACTCCTTCAATAGAATCTCCAATCACAGTGGAGCCAACACCAAGTTCAAGCGAGGAATTCCAAACCCTTAAAGAAGAATGGATTTCTCCATTTAAACAACTCCGCATTAATAGTATTGAACGCAAATTAGAGGAATATAAAGATCCTCAAGCCATGTACAAAGCTCAAGGATCGAATGCTTTCACTCGTGCTTATAGAAAGACTATGACACGAGATGATAAATTAAGAGCCAATATTGAACGAAGAGACCGATTAACAGAACGCTTAAAACAACTCAGAGGAGAATGATATGAATACCAAAATACGCTCAAGAACTTCTTTTTCAAGAGTTCTTGAAGAAACTCTTTATCAGGCCTACCAAGAAGGAAAACGCTCAGTCGATTTCCTTCTTTTGTTTCCAGTCTCAGAACAAGAAAGAGACCAAATCATCCTACAAACTAAGTCCTATTCGGTCGTCTTAGATGCAAAATGGCGTTTTGGGACTGTTTTGTTCACTGCTTATATAAGACATTAACTAGAAAGGAGATTCGATGAAAAAACTAAAATGGTTTCTATTAGCTGGTCTCATTCCTCTCTTTCTACCGGTCCTCATTATCATTATCCTTATGGGAGCTGTCGGAGGTGGCGGAACAAATGGCTCACCACAATCCCAAAATGGAGTGACTTATGCGGATCACTGGTCAGATGGAGATCCCTATACTCACAATTTACTTGTTCATCGCTTCGGTATCACAGCAGAGCAATTAGACGGCTTTTTAGATACGTTAGGAATCTCCTATGATAAGAATCGAATTAATGGAAAGAAACTCCTCGAATGGGAAGCTAAGTCTAATCTTGATGTCCGTGGAATCGTTGCGATCGCACTAAATGAAAGCTCTCTTGGAACTGCTGGAGTAGCCACCAATCCTGGAGCTAATATGTTTGGTTTTGGAGCCTATGACTCCAACCCAGAATATGCCAATAACTTTAATGATGAGATTGCTGTTGTCGGCCTAACCCAGCAAACCATCATTGGGAATAAAAACCAAACCTTTAAAATACAAGATGATAAAGCTAAAAAGTTTGCGAATGGAACACTCAATCCAGCAACTGATGGTGGGGTCTATTTCACAGATACCACTGGATCAGGAAAAAGACGTGCAGAAACCATGCAAAAACTGGATGCCTTCATTGATGAACATGGAGGAACACCAAAAGCTCCTGAACAAACTACAGGAAAAACTAGAGATGGTGGTGGCATCACTTCAAATGATATACCTGTAGGCTATAGTTTAACAACAGCTATTGATACCACAGGATATATCACTAGTACCTATCCTTGGGGACAATGTACCTGGTATGTCTTCAACCGTGGAAAACAAGTTGGAGTCAACTTTGATCCATTTATGGGAAATGGTGGTCAATGGATGAATAAGCCAGGATTCACAACAACCCATACACCAACTGAGCACTCTGCACTATCATTTAGCCCTGGACAAGCTGGTGCTGATCCGATATACGGGCATATTTCATTTGTGGAACAAGTTAAATCAGACGGCTCAATTCTCGTCTCAGAATGTAATGTTAAAGGATTAGGAATCATTAGTTACCGCACATTTGATGCGGAAACTGCAAGACAATTTACCTATGTCATAGGACATTAGAAAGGAATATATATGATTCAAGTTGTAGATAAAAATGATTTAATGGAATTGATTGGATATTCTGAAACTCAAGCTAGTAAATTAATACGAAAGGCTAAGAGCCAGCTTGTACAAGAAGGATTTGAATGGTATAAGAATAAACGTATTGGACGAGTACCAATTATTACAGTTGAATCCATTCTTGGTTTTCAAATACAATTAAAAAATGATATAATTGAGGGGAACCTTCAAAGCGCTGTCATGACTGAAGGAGAAAAATAGCATGGCGGTAATTAAACAGGACGATGGACTGTGGCTAGTTGATATTAGTGATGGTAAAAGTTCCTTAACTGGCAAACGTATACGACACCGCAAATCTAATTTTTTAACGAAAAAAGAAGCAGAGGAATATGAGGCTTATTACCGTATCCATAAGTTAAATCAGATACAGAATACAAAAAAACTCACCATTTCCACTCTTTATGTAATGTTAAAAGGAGAAGATGAGCTTCGTGGAAATAAAAGAAGTACAGTAGATACCCAGGACTCATACTATACCCAATATGTATCGCGATTCTTTGAAAATGCTGATATGTCTTCAGTTACCATTCAAGATGTAAAAAAATATCGAGATTGGTTAATCGAACAGCCTAGTGTAAAAGGCGGCACACTTACAGCAACGCATATTAACCAACAAATGATTTTTGTTCATAAATTGTTTGATATCGCTATTTCAAAAGGTTTTAGACAGGACAATCCATGTAATGCTATTCGGAAACTTCCAGAAAAGCATAAAGAAATGTCTTATTATACTCCTGAACAATTCAAGGAGTTTGAGTCCTATTTCGAAGAAAGTGAATATCCTTTTAAACTTCTATATCGTGTACTCATGTTTACAGGAATTCGTATGGGAGAGGCACTTGCCTTAACTTGGAGAGATGTTTTTCTTGACGAGGGATATATTAAGATCCGTAAGTCAGCATATTATCGCAATGGGAAAACACATATTGGATCTGTAAAGACAACTCAATCAAATAGAGAAATCTACATCCATAAAGCTTTTGTGGATGAGTTGAGAACTTGGAAATCAGTTCAAAGTCAGAAGCTGTCTAAGCTAACTGATTCAACAGATGATTTGCAGATTTTCCAATTTTCAGGAGAGCCTATGACTGCTCCGAATGTCTCTAACTTTAGAGCATCATTCAAGAAACGATTGCCAAAAGATTTCAAATTGATTCGAAACCATGATTTTAGGCATTCACATGTAGCCTTTTTAATAAATCAGGGACTGAGGAGAGGAGAAGGAAAGGATTATATCTTTTTCACTCTAATGAAACGACTAGGACATAGTTCTATCAATACTACAATAAATATCTACTCACATTTGTTCCCATCACAACAAAAAGAAGTCGCTAACGCATTCGACGATTTTTAGAAAAATGGGCAGAAGTGGGCAGTAAAAATTAAGAAAAAGGGTCTAAACCCTTGATACGAAAGGAATCTAGAAAATATTATGATGAATATGCAAAATATGATGAAGCAAGCTCAAAAATTGCAAAAGCAAATGGAGCAAAGCCAAGCGGAGCTAGCTGCAACTCAATTTGTCGGAAAATCTGCTCAAGATTTGGTTGTCGCGACTCTTACAGGTGATAAGAAGGTCGTCTCCATTGATTTCAATGTTGCAGTGGTCGATCCTGAAGATACAGAAACTCTTTCTGATATGACGGTTCAAGCCATCAATGCTGCCATTGAAGAAATTGATGCTGCAACCAAGAAAAAACTCGGTGCTTTCGCAGGGAAATTACCATTTTAAGCAAAGGAAGTTTTCATTAACTCAAAAGAGGCTGGGACAAAAGTCCTAGCCTCTTAATTGTTTTTGGATTGTTGAGCAAGACGCAGTGGTTGAGTGGGCTCTACTACGCTGATTTCTTCAGCTTTTACAGCCCTACTCAACTGTGCGGAGGTGGGACGACGAAATCGAATTCTAACGAATTACCGATTTCTGTCCCACTCTCTCTTTTTATTCATCAAAAAATCCGGATAAGTCCAAGCCTCCGAAGGGGTTGGTGGAGAAGTTCTCTTGCTCGTCAAGGAGGGTGCGGCCTTGATCAAATTCGAGGAATTGTTCGTAGACAAGAGCTGTCATGCGGGCGTCCTCTAAGCTATCGTGTGATTTTCCTGCGACTCCCAAAAATTCTGCAACGGTGTGGAGTTGGAGATTTTTAATGCCGTGGAGGTCAGATGGACGACGCTCGAAAGCTTGGTCAAAGACATCAACGGCGTACTGGTCTTCTAAATCTAAGCCATTTTCAAGCAGGATGGGAAGGTCGCTCTTCAGGGCATTGTATCCGATCAAGGGTCGATCTCCAACGAAGGCCTTGAATTCGCTGAGGACCTGTTCGAGTTGTGGGGCATTTTGGATCTTGTCCTGGGTAATGCCAGTCAGGCCGTTAATAAAGCTTTTTAGGGGCTTATCGGTGTAGACGTAGGAGTCGTAGTGATCGACTTCTTTACCGTCCGTAAAACGCACGGCAGACACCTGGATAATCTGATAGGCCCCTTCGTATTGGTTAAATTCGAGATCGAAGGCGATATAATCTTCTAATGCTTTCATGGGAAATCTCCTGTGGTAGAAAAGAAAAGGGACTGGTAGGATCCAGCCCCGGATTATCGACGGAAAACGCGTGCCCAGAAACCTTTGCTTTCTTGCTCTTGAACTTTTTCGTTGGCTTGTTCGAGTTCAAGTTTCAAGGTATCGCGATCGTTCATTGCTTGTAAAGTCAATTGTTGTTGTTGGTCCAATTGCTTGTCTTTTTCAGCAATTTGAACGTCTTTCACGCGCAACTGTTCATCTTTCTTAGCGAGTTGCTCGTCTTTGGCTTTGAGTTGCTCGTAGAGACGGACGATTTCAGCATTTTTTTCATCTACCAAAATTTCCATCAATTCGCGTTGCTTTACATCATCGCTGACTGGCTCATCTTCAAAAATAGTTTTTTTGTAGATTTCTTCGAGCTTGATCAAGCCACTACGGGTTACAACGGTAACCCCTTTTTCGTTTTTTTGGGTATCTTCTTGAGCCAGCGCCTTGACACGGTTATTGACCGCCTGGCGGCTGACTCCTAAAATTTCAGCAATTTCGCTGACAGTTTTTTCAATCGCCATAACTTCCTCTAATATCTTTTTCTATGAAATACTCTATTAGATAGTAACATAAGTAGGCTAAGCTGTCAAATGAAGCAAAGAAAGGCTAAGCCTTGATACCACGATTAGTGGGCCTCTGTCATTTCAGGAAGATGGAGGCTTGATTGTGCTAAGTCAATGGTGAGTTGGTAATCGGTTTGATCACGCACAGTGATTTCAAAGTCCGTCGTGTAAAGGACCAAGCGAAGAGTTGCACCTTTTTCGAGCTTGTAGATGGTTGGTTGGAGATCAAAGTCAAATTCCATCCACTCGCCTGGTGTTACGGCCTCAACCTCTAAGAGGTCATGCCGGTTTTGGAGGTTGAGATAACCTTTCGAAATCACTCGCTGGCCGGCTTCCTTGAATGGCAACTCGGTCAAGTTGTCTAGCATATGGTAGCGACCGTTATCCAGCGTACGGACCGATAAGACTGCAGGATAGGGTTGGAGGTATTTCTTGCTTCCAAGCTCTAAGAGTTGGGCTGAGAGAAGACCTTTATTGGTGCTGGAGTGAAGTCGCAGGTGAAGGCGAGCTTTCCCGTTGAGGTGCAGGTCTTCTTCGATTGGAAGATCAATTGTCACCTGTTGGGCCTTGTCTTGGTAAAGATCGCTTAAGAAGGTCGGATAAGCCTTGCCATAGCGCTCGTAATCTTTTGTCTCGTAGCGGTTTTGGATGACTTTTTCGTCGTCTCCCAGGGAGAAGGTCCGCTGATTTGTTTGGTTGCCAAAATCATCCAAGGAAGTCCAACTTTGTTCTCCTGTATTGTCCTGCCAGATGACAGTAGGCAATTCATAGCTTGAATCGTAGCCCAGCAATTTTTTAGAGAGGAGGGCGTTCATGCTTTCGCGGAAGTCAATGGATTGCCAGTTGTTGAGATAGACATGGGCACCATTGTGATAGAAGAGGTGTTTCTTGATGCTTGTTGGAAGAGCCTGGAACATATTAAAGACGTGAAGAGGTTTCACGTTCCAGTCTTGCGAACCATGAGTGAAGACCACCTCAGCCTTCACCTGATCAGCATGTAAGAGATAATTGCGGTCGTGCCAGAATTGATTGTAGTCTCCAGAAGCGCGGTCCAGCTCTTTTTTCACGATGTCTAGATCGGCTTGGTGGGCTGCATTATGGTGCAAATAGTCTCCACCTAGAAGGTTGCGCGAGTAGGTCAATTCGGCAAGGGAATCGAAATCTTCACCTGGATAGCCACCAGGACTTGTCACGAGGCCGTTTTCGCGGTAGTAGTTGTACCAAGAAGAGATCCCAGCCTCTGCAATGATGACTTCAAGACCGTCCACACCTGTGGTCGCAAGGCCGTTAGACATGGTTCCAAGGTAAGAGATCCCGGTGGTTGCGACCTTTCCATTAGACCAATCAGCTTTGACTTGGCGTTTGCGTGTGTGATCTGTAAAGGCCCGGCAACGGCCATTGAGCCAGTCGATAACGTTCTTGTAGGCTTCGATTTGTTGGTAATTTCCATTGGTCATCAAGCCTTGCGAATCTTTTGTCCCCACTCCAGATACGTAGAGATTAGCGTAGCCGCGTGGAAGGAGGTAGTCGTTGAGGGTATAGCTGGAATTGATATGGGTGAGAGTTTCTTCAGCTTCATCGACTAGCTCAGCTGAACCGACAGGATCCACCAATTCTAATTGAGGTACTTCTACTTGAATGGTATGAGGTTCTTTGACCTCGAGGTCGACATTCATATTGTAGAGGGCCTTGTCGCTGGCCTTATCGTTGGTCCCTTGGTGATAAGGACTTGCGGTCATAACAGCTGGAATCTTGCCTTCATAGCGAGGACGGATAATGCTGACCTTGACCAAGTCTGGCAGACCATCTTTGTCGGTATCGACCCGACTTTCCACATAGACGACCTCGCGGATGGCATCATGGCTCGTAAAGGTTGCGAGGCTCTTGCCGTTAAAATAGTGATACTGGTTATCTTCAGGAATCAAGCCATCGCTGACCAACTGATCGATGAGTAAATTTCCTTTTACTGTTCGAGTATTGAGAAGGTGATAGAGGTTTTCTACCAAGTTTCCATACTCAATCGGAAATTGGACTTCTTTCAAGAAGCTATCCGTATCTTCAAAATCAATAAAATAGCGGAAACCGAGTAATTGGAGGGCTACTGTGTAAAAAATGTTCGGAGACCATTCGCAGTCAGATTGGATATACGTTAAAAAGTCTGTTTTAGAATCCACCACTAGGTTAGAGAGGGGATAATCTGTATCTTTATAGGTGAAGTAAACCTTGCGGACAAACCATTCAAACAGTTCTTTTTCTGGGAGGTGGGTGGGAAGGTCAAACCCAATTTCTTTTAGTTCCTTAAGAATGTCTTTTTGGTCAACAGATAGATAGCTATATTGATTGTATTTCATAGACTGCTCCTTTTATCAGTTTCTTTTTTCTTTACTTCTTATATTATACTTGATAAAATAGTATTTGTCTAAAGACCTTTCGTCTATAAGGAGAAGGAATATTGAAAAAAATATCTTTTGAACAAGTTGCAAGAAGACGGACCTTATTGTTTGGGGTTCTTGCCGTCATTTTTGGGATTCTCATTTTTCGAAACGGCGTTGGTTTCACCAAATTTTCCTTGGATCTATTAGCCATTTACTTTTTAGTTGATGGACTAGGAAGCTTTCTTCTTCGCTTTTTGTTACGTAGCAAGTCTATTTCCTATAGCCACTCTATTTGGTTTATTTTTCTTTCACTTGCGTTGATCTGGTTGAATCGACTGAGTAGTCTGCCCGTAAACTTAGTTGTGATTTGTTTAGGGGCATATCAGTTGGGGAGTGCCATTGTCTATGGGATCACATTTTGGCTTTATAAGGCCAATCGGGTAAAAGGAGGCTGGCTCTATTTATGGGATGCGCTTTTAAACGGTGGGCTTGGTCTAGCAACTGTCTTGGAACCTGGTTCAGATGGGCACTTCCAATTTATCCTCTTGGGGGCTTATCTGGTCTTGTTGGGGATTTCTAATATTCGAGATGGTATTTTATTTGACAAAGACCAACAAGGCCAAGAGTTAAAACGTCGCTTTCGTATTAGCCTACCGGTTATCTTTGCAGCCTTTATCCCTGCTAAGGAGTTAAAACGGTTTAACCAGTTTCTTCAAAAAGGGAGCTCGGCGGGACACACAGGCCCTTATCGATTGGTGAAAAAAGAAGAAGAGGCAAGGGAATTAGAAATTTTGGTTCATACTTCTGACAGCAACTTATTTGGAGCGATTGGGCATGTAGATATTTGTTATCAGGGGAAGGTCATTTCTTACGGAAGTTACGATCCCTTTTCAGAGCGTCTATTTGGGACGATTGGGGATGGCGTACTGTTTAAAGTGGATAAGGAACCATACATCGAACTATGTAAAAAAGAGAGTCAAAAGACGCTGTTTGGCTACAGCCTATCCCTTACCGAAGAAGAGAATCAGGCAGTAGAGAAGCGTCTAGCTGAAATTGATCAGTTGTTAGAACCTTGGGATCCACCTAGGAGGTTACTGGAAGACGGTCAGCCGACCTACGCTTACAAATTGAAATATGATTTAGGGGCTGAGCTATATAAATTTACTTCTTCGCGTTTTAAATCTTACTTTGTTCTGTCTACTAATTGCTGCCTGTTAGCAGATTCCATTGTGGGACAGGCAGGAACGGCTGTATTAGATGTGCGTGGAGTGATTGCACCAGGGACCTATCAGGATTACTTAGAATACGAATTTGAAGCTCCAAACGGGCGGGTCCATACACGAACAGTATACTAAAAAAAGAAAGACAGATTTTTATTTTTGAAAAATCTGTCTTTTTTGCACAAGATTTCTTGTAAAAAGCCAGAAAATCTTTTACAATAAAAAGTGCTTGGAGGAAAGTATGACAGCAAATCAGATCGTAAGAGTGATCCCAGTCTTGAAAGTGAATAACCGAAATGTCAATCAACGCTTTTATGAAGAGACATTGGGAATGAAAGTATTAGTGGAAGAAGGAGCTCTCCTGTCTTTAGGAGATGCCTCAAAAGTAGAAAAAATCGTCTTAGAAGAGTCACCGAGTATGCGTTCGCGTAAGGTCGAAGGTCCAAAGAAATTGGGTCGCATCGTGGTGAAAGTGGCACAAGCTCAAGAAATTGATTATTTGTTGGCCCGCCAGCCAGAGACAAGCGCCCTTTACCAAGGAGCTAATGGTCGCGCCTTTGAAGTTGTGTCTCCTCAAGGAGATACCATTTTCGTGCATGCGGAAGAAAATCTTGAAAGCCTAGAACCTTTGGAGAAAGCGCCTCTTGTAGAAGCTCCCGAAGATTTCAAAGGTTTGACGAACTTTGATGTGGACTTTCTTGAGGTCAACGTGGCTGATCTTGCCCAATCTCAGGAGCTTTACAGACGCTTGCCAGATCTTGCCCGCTTTATCCATTTGCAGGAAGCCCAAGGAGAAGATCTCCAAGTGGAGAACAAGGTGACTTGGGATTTGAGCATGATCAAGGTCGAATTGGCATCTTTTGATGTGGAAGACTTGAAAGAACGCTTGGGAGAAGCTGTCGATTTTGTGCACCGTAAGGGAACTTTCTTGATTGCCAAGGATCCAAGCCAGATCGAACTCTGGTTTGAAGCCAATCAAGATCAGGTCCATATTTCTTATGAAGAATAAGAATGGAGTGATGAGCGTGAACGCAATCATCGAAAAAATTACCGAACAAATCCAAGAAGGCATCTATCCAGGTGCCTCTCTTGGGCTTTACCGCAATGGTCAGTGGAGTGAGCACTATCTAGGACTTGCGGACCCTGAAAAAGGAGAGCCAGTAGAGGCTGATCTGGTCTATGATTTGGCCAGTGTCAGTAAGGTCGTCGGAGTCGCTACCATCTGTGCCTTTTTGTATGCGAAAGGGGAGCTTCCACTCGATCGCCCCTTTAAAGAGCTTTACCCGCGTTTTGCTCATGAGAAGACGACCATCCGGGAACTCTTGACCCATACTTCTGGGCTCGATCCTTTTATCCCCAACCGGGATCAATTGGATGCGAGACAGTTGAAAACAGCCCTTGAAAATTTGCAGATAAAAGAAGACAAGAGTTTTCATTACACCGACGTCAATTTTCTTTTGCTGGGCTTTTGGTTAGAAGACAGGTTTCACCAGTCCTTGGATCGTTTATTTGAAGAGCTGATTTTTACACCTTGGAAGATGACAGAGACACGGTTTGGACCGGTCGAAAAGGCGGTGCCAACGGTCCGTGGCCTTGCTTCTGGAAGTGTTCATGATCCCAAAGCGAGAGTTCTGGGCCCTCATGCGGGAAGTGCAGGACTTTTTTCAACTGTTGCTGATCTAGAGCGCTTCTTAGAGCATTATCTGAAGGATGATTTTGCGCGTGACTTGTCTCAGAATTTTGCGCGTGAAGAGGGCAAGACCCGCGCTCTCGGATGGAATCTAGAGGGTGACTGGTTGGATCATACGGGCTATACTGGAACCTTCATCATGTACAATCGAAAGAGGCAGGAAGCTGTGATCTTTTTGTCCAACCGGACCTATGAGAAGGACGAACGGGCCCAATGGATCCTGGACCGCAACTCCTTAATGGACTTGATCAAACAAGAATTTGAAAAATAGAAATGGAAGGCTAGGATGATGGATCCTAGCCTTTTACTATCTGTCAGATAGAACTCAACTCCGTCTTAGGTTGGATTTCCTTCAAAAGCATCGCTTTTTTGGCTGATTTATATTAAAATAGTAATGACCTTAATAGAGCGAGATGAATATGAACAAAGAGATAGGCGTCGGAAGGGCGCATAGTAAAATTATCTTAATTGGAGAGCATGCGGTGGTCTATGGTTATCCGGCTATTGCTTTGCCACTCCATCATATCGAAGTGATCTGCCAGATCATCCCGGCAGACAGTCCATGGATTTTGTTTGAAGATGACACATTGTCCATGGCGGTTTTTGCGTCTCTTGAGCACCTCGGGATTCGTGAGGCCCGGATTCGCTGTCGGATTCAGTCTATGGTACCGGAAAAACGGGGGATGGGGTCCTCTGCGGCGGTCAGTATCGCAGCTATTCGTGCAGTTTTTGACTATTATCAAGAGGAGCTGGACGATGAGACCTTAGAAATCCTGGTCAATCGAGCAGAAACCATTGCCCATATGAATCCAAGCGGTCTGGATGCCAAGACTTGTCTGAGCGATCAAGCCATTAAATTCATCCGGAATGTCGGCTTTTACCCGCTGGAGCTGGGTATAAAAGCGAGTTTGGTGATTGCGGATACGGGGATTCACGGCAATACCCGTGAGGCGATTCAAAAGGTTGAAGCTAAAGGGCAGGAAGTTTTGTCCCATTTCCATGAGATTGGTCAGTTGACCCAGCAGGTAGAAGCGGCTCTGAAAGAAAAAGATCTCATTGGCCTTGGGCAGGCTCTTACAGCTTGTCATGACCACTTGAGAGCCGTTGGTGTCAGCTGTAAAGAAGCAGATCACCTGGTCGCCGTTGCCCTTGAAAATGGGGCCTTAGGGGCTAAAATGAGTGGGGGCGGTCTTGGAGGCTGTGTGATTGCCCTCGTCAAGGATTCTCGTGAAGCAGAAACCATTGCCCATGCATTAGAAAAAGAAGGAGCGCACCATACATGGATCGAAAACCTGTAAAGGCTAAGTCCTATGCCAATATCGCGATTATCAAATACTGGGGAAAAGAAGATGCCAAACAGATGGTCCCTTCGACCAGTTCGATTTCGTTGACCTTAGAGAATATGTATACAGAGACCAGTCTCTCTCCCTTGCCAGCAGATGCGACTGCGCATGAATTTTACATCGATGGGGAATTCCAAAATCCAGCTGAGCAAGCCAAAATTGGAGCTGTGATTGATGGCTTGAAGCCAGCAGATGAAGCAGGATTTGTTCGGGTGGATACCAGCAACAACATGCCAACCGCCGCAGGCTTGTCCTCTAGCTCGAGCGGGCTCTCTGCTCTCGTCAAGGCTTGTAATCGGTACTATGATTTGGGCTTGACCCAGGAGGAATTAGCTCAAAAAGCCAAGTTTGCTTCGGGCTCTTCTTCGCGGTCTTTCTTTGGCCCTTTAGCAGCCTGGGACAAAGAAAGTGGAGAAATTTATAAGGTCCAAACAGACCTAAAACTCGCGATGATCATGCTGGTCCTCAATGACAAGCAAAAGCCTGTTTCCAGCCGCGAAGGGATGAAACGCTGCATGGAGACTTCGACTAATTTCAAAGAATGGATCGAAGAGTCTCGACAAGATTATAAGGACATGCTGGGCTATCTAGTTGCCAATGATTTTGAACGGGTCGGTCATCTGACAGAGCGCAATGCCCTTGCTATGCATGCGACGACTAGAACAGCCACTCCAGCTTTTAGCTACTTGACAGAAGAAAGCCATAAAGCTATGGACTTTGTCCGTGAGCTTCGCGCTGCAGGCCATGCTTGTTACTTTACTATGGATGCAGGGCCGAATGTTAAGGTTCTCTGTTTAGAAGAAGACTTGGATCAGCTGGTACCTTTATTTGATGCCCGCTATCGGACCATCGTATCTAAGACAAAGGACCCTCAAGATGAAGACTAAGTATCAGGTACAGACTGGAGGCAAGCTCTATCTAGCTGGAGAATACGCAGTGCTAACGCCTGGCTATGGAGCCGTGATTCAGTTTATTCCCATTTATCTGTCAGCTACTATCCAAGAATCTAGAAGCTATCAGCTAGTCTCAGATCTCTTTGGTTACCAGGTGGATTTGACCCCAAATAAGGACTACGCCTTGATTCAAGAGACCATTCAGCTCATGGAAAAGTGGCTGAAAGATCAGGGGATAGCCCCTAAACCGTTTGATCTTCACCTAAGAGGGACGTTGGGCGAAGAGAGGAAAAAGTATGGGATTGGTTCCAGCGGAAGTGTGGTCTTGCTCGTGATCAAGGCCGTGGCCGCTCTGTATGAACTAGACCTACATCCGGACCTGCTCTTTCGACTAGCAGCAGTGGTCTTGGTGCAAAGAGGGGACAATGGTTCCATGGGTGATTTGGCTTGTATTGCCTACGAGGACTTGATTTATTACCAATCCTTTGATCGGGCTTGGTTGCATGAAGTCTTGACTTCCCAGCCCCTCTCACAAGTTTTAGACCTGGATTGGAACTATCAGATCCGAGTGATCCAGCCAGCCGTCTCTTATGATTTTCTGGTTGGTTGGACTAAGGAACCAGCGATTTCAAGTGATTTGATCCGCCAGGTCAAGGGGGCGATCAATGAAGGCTTTCTCAAGGAGAGTCAGACTGCAGTGAAGAATCTTGAAAAAGGCCTCCGTGAAGGGAACCAAAAGGAAATCGAGACCAGTATCAAACGTGCGGATAAGAATCTAAAGTCTTTGAACCCTTTGATCTATACCCCAGCTCTAAAAGTTCTGCAAGAAGCGACAGAGGGACTTTCTGCCTGTGCCAAATCTAGTGGTGCCGGAGGAGGCGACTGTGGAATCGCCCTTAGTTTTGACCCAGTTGAGACTCAGACCTTGATAGACCGCTGGAAGGAAAAGAATATTGAAGTCATTTACCAAGAAAGGATGGGAGATTCGTGAGCGAAAATCGAAAAGACCAGCATATTCGCTATGCCTTGGAGCAAAGCTTCTCTTATAATAGCTTTGATGAGATCGAGCTGATTCACCGATCCCTCCCTCTTGTGGATCTAGCGGAGATTGATCTAACAACCCATTTCGCAGGGCGTGATTGGGAGGTCCCTTTTTATATCAATGCCATGACAGGCGGGAGTAAACGGGCCAAAGAGATCAATCAAAAGTTGGCAGCAGTAGCCGAAGCCTGTGGGATTCTCTTTGTGACTGGCTCTTACAGCGCAGGGCTGAAGGATCCGAACGATCAATCGTATGCGGTCCAAAAAGACCATCCTCATCTTCTTTTAGCAACCAACATTGGAATCGATAAAGAGCCAGATCTGGGCTTGCGAACAGTGGAAGAGCTACAACCTCTCTTTCTTCAAGTCCATGTGAATCTGATGCAAGAGTTGCTCATGCCTGAAGGGGAGCGGATTTTCCACACTTGGAAAGACCATCTCAAGAGCTATGGGCAGGGCTTTCCTGTACCTGTAGTCCTGAAAGAAGTCGGCTTTGGTATGGATCCCAAAACAGTTCAGGCAGCGCTAGATGCTGGAATTAAAACCGTTGACATTTCTGGCCGTGGTGGCACTAGCTTTGCCTATATTGAGAATCGTCGTGGTGGCAATCGCGCATATCTGGATGATTGGG
Source organism: Streptococcus sp. HCA-5024 (assembly GCF_037890265.1). NCBI lineage: Bacteria > Bacillati > Bacillota > Bacilli > Lactobacillales > Streptococcaceae > Streptococcus > Streptococcus sp. HCA-5024. The sequence goes on along the minus strand of NZ_JBBKBR010000003.1, from coordinate 145,425 downwards.
GACAGTCAACTGCGCAGTGTCTCTTACAGTTACAGGATCAGATGGATCAGGTTGAGGTCCTTGCTAGTGGTGGCATCCGTCATCCTCTTGATATGGTTAAGGCCTTGGTCCTTGGAGCGCGTGGCGTAGGACTATCCCGCGTTTTTCTTGAGATGGTAGAGACTAAGAGTATTGAAGAAGTAATCGCCCTTGTCCAAGGCTGGAAAGAAGACCTCAGATTGCTCCTTTGTGCGCTCGGTTGTCAGAACCTGAAAGAGCTCCGTGAAGTCGACTATCTCCTCTATGGAAAATTGTGGCAAGCAAATCAACAGAGAAAATGAAAGAGAGTGGGACAGAAATCGGTAATTCGTTAAAATTCGATTTCGTCGTCCCACCTCCGCACAGTTGAGTAGGGCTGTAAAAGCTGATGAAATCAGCGTAGTAGAGCCCACTCAACCACTGCGTCTTGCTCGACAATCCAAAAATAATTGAGAGGCTAGGACTTTTGTCCCAGCCTCTTCTTTTTTGAAAAAGTGTTTCCCTCAAAAATTCTGATAGTTTACGAATCGTTTACGGTTGCTGGAATCGCTTGCAAAATATGCTTGTAAAAGAGTATACTAAATAAGGAAAAAATTTTTAAAAAGGAGTTTAGGATGAAAAAGCACTATTTTCGATCAGCTGTAGCAGCCTTGCTTCCGCTTTTGTTGATTGCTCAACCTGTTGAGGCTTGTACAGGGTTCATCATCGGGAAGAAACTGACTGCCGACGGTTCGACCTTGGTAGGGCGTACCGAAGATTTAGAACCCAACCATAATAAAAATTTTGTGGTCAGAGAGCGTGTCTACAATAAAAAAGGAGCCATCTTTGAAGATGCTGCCAACGGTTTTCAATACCCTTTGCCAGAGATTAGCTATAAGTATACAGCGGTCCCGGATGTCACCCCTGAACAAGGGATTTTTGACGAAGCAGGATTCAACGAATATGGGGTTTCCATTTCTGCCACTGTATCTGCTTCAGCAAATGACAAGATCCAAAAAGTGGATCCCTATGTCAAGGATGGCCTCGCAGAATCGGGCTTGACCAGTATTGTTCTCCCAAGTGTGAAAACCGCAAGAGAAGGGGTCGAACTCATTGCTAAAATCGTCGAAGAAAAAGGCGCTGCAGAAGGAAATATTGTGACCATTGCCGATAAAGAAGGCGTCTGGTATATGGAAATCCTATCTGGCCATCAATATGCAGCGATTCTCTTCCCAGAGGATCGATTTGCGGTCTTTCCAAATACCTTCTTCTTAGGGCATGTCGATCAATCGGATACCGAACGCACGATCGCTTCAAAAGATCTTGAAAAAGTCGCCAAAGAAGCCAATAGCTATAAGGAAGTGGACGGAAAATTCCACGTTTCTCAATCCTATAATCCGCCTTTGCAAGAAGCAGATCGCTCTCGGGTTTGGTCGGGAATCAAATCGCTAGACCCAAGCTCTCCTGTTAAATATGACGATGCGTCCTTTGACCTTCTTCATACAACCGATCGAAAATTAACCCTCCGCGATGCTATGAATCTCCAACGCAATCGTTTGGAAGGAACCAAATATAAACCACAGGATCAAATGGAGCTGGATGGAAAAGGCATTCCGAAAAAAGGGGAGTTTGATGCGGTTTATAAATACCCTATTTCCAATCCAAATGTCATGGAGGCCCATATTTTCCAACTGAAAGATGAGGTCCCAGCGAGTGCAGGTGGAGGCACCATGTGGCTGTCAATGGGTAGTCCACGAAATGCTCCATACCTACCCTACTATGGCAATATCCTTAACACCTATCAAGCCTACCAAGAATTAGGGGATCATTACAATGATCGCTCTTGGTATTGGACCATTTCAAGAATCAATGACCTTGTGGCCAAGTATCCAGATTTATTCGAAGATGGGGCGATTCGTACTGAAATGGAACGGTTGGAGTCTCAGTGGATGGTCGAACAAGATCTGAGTGATCAGGAACAAATTGCCCTTGCTTCTCAGCCTGAAGAAGCTAGTAAGAAGGCAACAGAGGAAAGCTTAGCAAGAGCTGAGAAGACCTTCGAACGCTTGCAAGAAATCAGAAAAGAAGCAGAACAAAAGGTGGCAGATGAACACGGGAAAAGTGCCCTGCAGGATCTAGATGACGAAGAAGATGCTGCTTATGAAGAGAAGATTGATCTCGTTGATTTTGACTATGATTACATTCTAGCAGCAGGCTTGTTCGGGGCAACCCTTCTAGCGATTGTGATCTATCTGATTCGCTCAAAGAAACAAAAGGGAGGAAAACAAGATGACTAAAATTCAAAGAGCCTCTATCTATCTTTTTCTACTGTTTGCAGGAATTGGCTTGGAGTTTGAACTCGGTCATCTTTCTCAACAAGAATTTAGTCAGTCTGCCGGCAGAGATTTGGTCTTAAACTTGTCTGTCTTAGCTGCAATTATTATCCCGCTCTATCTCTTTTCAAAACGATTGGCCAAGCAGTTATCTGTCCCAACTTATGTCTTATGGATTGCCATGTTTGGAGGTGCCTTCGTAGCAGGCTGGTTGAGCTTTTCAGGCAATAGCTTGATTGATATTATGAATAGCCATGTGATCAAGGATGCCACTGTCTTTAACAAGTGGACTGATGCCTTGACGGCCCCATTTTCAGAGGAATTCTTTAAAGCTCTAGTTGCCTTTTGGGTTGTCTTGATGGTTGGCAAGAAAGATCTAAAAACGATTCTAATTGCAGGCTTGGGCTCTGGCTTTGGTTTTCAAATCATTGAGGATTTAGGGTACGTTGCCCGCCAAACCAAAACCAGCCAATTAGCCGCGGTTACTGAGGCCATTAACCGGATATCTGGTGGATTAGCTTCACATGCCCTCTATACAGCTGTTGTATCAGTTGGTGTCTTCCTCTTGTTGTCTCAAGTGACCCAGCAAAAGGAAAAACTCTTTGGGCTCTGGTGTGTTCTCTCGACAGTAGCCAATCACTTCTTATGGAACTCTCCGTTTTATGAAACAGACCATCGGATTAATCTTCTCGTCGGACTGCTCTTTGCCGTCCAAGTAGGGACCTTTATCGAAGTGGTGCTCTATACCAAGAAAAAGCCCGATCTGCCATTTTTAAAACAATAAGAAAATTTTTTCAAACACAAAAGAACTAAGACGTGGGTCTTAGTTCTCAAAGTGAAGATAAAATCATCTTAGAAACTTTCCTTAGGTGAAGACGGACGTCAGCGAACTTCGAAGAAGTTCCATGACTAATTATTGAGCCTAAGGTCTCAATAATTCCGAGTGCTAGAAACAAAAGTGTTTCTAGCACTTTTTTCACGGCGGAAAGTTTCATTATATTCTCGATTCATTTAAAAAATTAGAACTCATTTTTATTTCTTTGCAGAATCACTTGACCTAATTTACTAAAGAATTAGTTTGTCTTAGTTCTTTTATTTTCTCAATTCTTGTAAGAGTGTTTGTGCCTTCTCTAAGTTAAAGGGTTTGTTTTCAAGGAGTTGGCTGACCAATCGGGGAACTTCCTCTTCCTTTGCTCCTGCTAGAAGGGCTAGGGAGCGTGCTTGGAGTTTCATATGTCCTGCTTGAATTCCTGTGGTGACTAGGGCTTTGAGGGCCGCGAAATTCTGCGCCAAACCGAGCGACGCAATGATACCTGCTAATTCAATAGCAGAAGGCTCTCCTAGCAAACGGTTGCTGACTTGAACCGTTGGGTTGAGGCCAATCGAGCCTCCTTTTGTCGCAACCGGCATTGGTAGGGTGATCTCTCCATAGAGTTTTTTCTCTTCCGGCTGACTTGTCCAGTGACTCAAACCCTTGTAAGAACCACTTTGTGCAGCATAGGCATGGGCTCCTGCTTCGATGGCCCGCCAGTCATTGCCTGTCGCAAGGACTAGGGCATCAATCCCGTTAAAAATTCCCTTGTTATGAGTAGCCGCACGGTAAGGATCCACTTGAGCCAGTTGGCTAGCTAGCTCCATCCGGTGGGCAATCTCAATGGCTTCATCAGGATTTCGACTCAGTGCTTTAAAATCGATGGCACACCGTGCACTCACTAAAGAGCGAGTAGCCAAGTTGGATAAAATTGCCATCAAGGCCTGACCACCAGAGAGTTCCTGGATGCGATCGGTCAGAGCTTCCAGCATGGTGTTGAGCATATTGGCTCCCATGGCTTCTTTGGGATCGACGGCCAAGTAGACAATAAGAAAATCCCCCTTGTTTTCGACCCAAAGATCTCTCGCTCCACCTCCACGCTTAACGATAGAAGGATAGGCTTCATTAGCGAGCTGAAGAAGGGTTTTCTTGTCTTCTAGGATACGCTTGCTAGCAACTTCCATGTCTTCAACATCCGTCAGAGCAATCTCACCGATCATTTGGCGTTGGTACACCTGGGTGGTGAAACCGCCTGAATGTTGAATGAGCTTGGCCGCAAAGCTGGCAGCTGCAACCACGGAAGGCTCTTCTGTGACCATAGGAAGGACATAGTCACGACCATTGATCAGAAAATAAGGAGCGAGACTAAAAGGCAAGTCAAAAGTCGACAAGACATTTTCCGTCAATTGATCTGCAATAGAAAAGGGAAGTCCCTTTTGTTCTTTTAAGATCTGTGCTTCATCCCAAGTTAAGAGGCCTTCCTTCAGTAAGGCCTCTATGCGTTCTGTGGGAGAAAGTTTTGCAAAACCTGGTAATCGTGCCATTATTTTTCTACTTTCTGGTAAGTGCGTTGGTGTTCCTTGATCTCTGTCAAAGCATAAGTTTGAAGCGTAGCAGGTTCAAACACTTGATTGCCACTAGAGTCTAGATCTACTTCCTCATAAAAGAGTCGTTCGTAGTCAGCAACACTAAGAACCGTCCGTTGATCTAGTTTGTCCATACGTTTGTGATCTAGGAGTTGCTCAAAACCAGGAACGAGATTGGCACTAAAGATCTCAGAAACTGCTCCACTTCCATAGCTAAAGAGGGCGATTCGGTCCCCGGCTTTGAGTTGGGGACGATTTTCCAGTAGTGATAGCAAGCCTAGGAAAAGAGATCCAGTGTAGATATTTCCCACGCGTTGGCTGTATAGAATCGATTGATCAAAGTTGTATTGTAATTGATCTTTTTTCTCTTCTGGTACTGACTTATCCAAGATTTTTTTCAAGCCCTTGAGAGCTAATTTTGGATAAGGTAAATGGAAGCAGACGGCCGCAAAGTCTGTCAAGGTAAGGCCAGTCCGTTTCTGGTATTCCGCCCAGGTTGTTTTCAGAGAATCTAGATATTGTTGTGTTGAATAAATTCCATTCACGAAGGGAGTTGTCGCGTAATTTGGACGCCAAAAATCCATGACATCGCGTGTTTGGGCAACATTATCATCGTTAAAAGATAGAATACGAGGATTTTGGCTGATTAGCATGGCAACCGCTCCGGCCCCCTGTGTTGGTTCTCCAGGAGTTCCAATTCCGTATTTAGCAATGTCACTGGCAATGACCAAAACCTTACTCTGTGGGAATTTTTCAACATGGAGTTTAGCATAATCCAAGGCAGCAGTTGCAGCATAGCAGGCTTCTTTCATCTCAAAAGAACGAGCGAAAGGTTGGATGTCTAGTAAGCCATGGACAAACACAGCAGCAGCCTTACTCTGGTCAATTCCAGATTCTGTCGTAAGAATCACCATGTCGATTGCTTCTTTATCTTCGTCTGTTAAAATATCATCTGCTGCAGTAGCAGCCAATGTGACGATGTCTTCTGTGATCGGTGCAACACTTTGTTCTTTTAAGAGAAGACCCTTGCTCAGTTTTTCGGGATCAGTATTACGAGCAGCAGCCAAATCTTCTAAACGCAAGACATAAGGGCTCGTCGCAAAACCAATCTTATCAATCCCAATTGTCATTCTTAACCTCTTTTTTATCTGATATCTACTAGTATATTTCGTTACTATTTTACCATATTTAAGGGTAAAACTCCCTTGAAAAAGCTAGATCAGCAAGGAAATCATTCTCGGGACCGATTTTGCAATGTTTCAAAGAAAAATAGAGAATCTATAAGAAAAAGCCATCCTCAGATGGCTTTTCAACTCTTATCCTTGCTTATCTTTTTTAGGATTGCTCATGATTCGTATGAAGAGTTCTTTGCATTTGTCTCTTAGAACATTTTCGTAGAAGACGATTAAAGCGATGTACACAATCAGAAAGTTCAAGGTCAGATAGAACAAGTCAAATGAATTACGGGCATAGATAGTTGCTGATTGATAGGAGGGGAGGGCTCCTAGGATCATCCAAGGAAGATACTTGATATACTTGTTTAGCATCATACATCACCTCGCATCCTTTAAAGGATTTGTTTTTTCACTATCATTGTATTCCTTTTAAGGGAAAATGCAAGCGATTATACCTCTAAGTTATGAAAAAACCAATGCTAGTTGGCATTGGTCAGATTGAAGGCAAAGTCATCTTAGAAACTTTTCTTAGGTGAGTACGGACGTCAGCGAACTTCGAAGAAGTTCCATGACTTAGTTTTGAGCCTAAGGTCTCAAAACTCCCGAGTGCCTGAAATAATTGTATTTCAGGCACATTTCTCACGGCGAAAAGTTTCAGTGTATCTTTGAATGAATCTTGAAAAAAATATCATTTTCAGTATTTTGCATCAATTAGGTTGTTTGATATAAAAAATAGTTTGTCTAAATTTTAACCAATGCTAGTTGGCATTGGTCGTTTTTCTTTTTTGATGGCGTTGGTAGGAATGGTAGAGTTTCAAGACGACAGAGCCACTAGCCATCCCGATGGAGATCACCAAGGCCAGAATAACCACCAGGGTCACGCTGGTTACTGCTTGGCGATATTGCCCACTGACAAAGAAGGAAGTGGTCCGATAGGAAATATATCCAGGAACCAAGGGTGCGAGAATGGACAACATAAAGACCACGACAGGCGTCTTGAGAATGATACTTAAAATCTGACTGATACAGGAGCCGACAATGGCGGCGATAAAGGTTGCAACGATGACATTGGTAGGCCCTTTCAGAATGTAGTAAAGTAGCCAAATGCCCATCCCTAAGATTCCTCCAGGAATCAGCATGGAGCGCTGCACATTTAGGACGATTAAAAAGGTGATGATGGCAATCAAACTGGCCACCGCTTGGATTAAAAATTCAGTTAGGTTCATGATTTTATTTCATAAGGACAAGGGCAACGGTTGTACCGGCACCAAGTGCAAGAGTAATGAGGAGAGTCTCAAAGAGTTTGCTCATCCCAGAGTTGAGGTGGTAATTCATCAGATCTCGGACGGCATTGGTCATAGCGATCCCAGGAACGAAGGGCATGACACAGCCTGCGATAATGAGATCGGTATTGGAAGGAAAACCACTATAGCGCGTCCAAATATGGGCTAAAAAGCCAAAGACAAAGGCTGCCGCAAAAGCAGTGGCAAAAGGAATGCGAACATATTTCTCTACGACAAGTGAAAAAGCAAAGGCAAAGACAGTTGCAATGCCCGCTCCAATCGCATCATAGAAATTTCCACCAAACATGATGGAGAAGAAAGGCGCACTAAGGGTTGCTGCAATGGTTAACTGGAGATTGGTATAAGGAACACGCTTTCTTTTTAACTCGCTCAGGGACTGGTAGGCTTGCTCGAGATCGATCTCTCCAGAGACAAGTTGACGAGAGATCTGATTGACATCACAGACCTTTTCAATATTGTAATTAGTCCGCAAGATCCGTTTCATGCGCGTGACATTAGCATTCTCAATTGAAAAGAAAATAGCGACTGGCATCGCTAAAACATTGCAATCGACGATTCCCTGTGAATGGGCGATCCGGATCATGGTATCTTCGACCCGGTGAATCTCAGAACCGCTCTCGATCAGGAGGGTTCCAGCTAACATCAGGACGTCGATCACTTGGTTGATCTGTTTTGACTCTTCCATAATTTCCTTCTTACTAAATAATCTGTTTCTATTATAGCAAAAAAGGACGAGAGACAGAACTAAAATCTGACAATTCTAGTTTGTTTCTTATCCTTTCTGAATTCGTTTAGAATAGCTATTGTTTAGGCTTATCATTCGCTAACTCGGGTGGTGGTGCTGCACGGTGCTGTCCTGGACGAGAAGGGTTGCTAAAAAGATCAGTGCAATCAGGATAAAGAGCCAAATAATAGCGAAAATAAATGTTAAAAACATAGGATCACCCCTTCTATATTATTTACAGCTCTACTATAACACTTGGAGAAAGCGCTGTCAAACTCTATATAGTAGGCTCTTAAACTCTTTCAAAATTCAGAATACTCTTTCGATGGGGATGAAAAAACCAGCCGTTTCCGACTGGTTTTTAAGACCTATTTGAATCTTAGTTCAAGGCATCATCCATTGAAAGAACTTCGTGGAAGACACGTTGTGTCAATTCAGTTTTTTGTTCTGGAGTGAGGTATTTAGTGTTTACACAGTATCCAGAGATACGAACGATAACGTCTTCACCTGACATGATCTTTTCGTAAACATCGTTCAAGTCCATAACGTTCAAGTTACAGTGTTGTCCACCGTTTTCGAAGTATCCATCAAGGATGGTTACCAAGTTATCAACTTGTTCGTCACGAGTTTTACCAAGAGCACGTGGTGATACTTGAGTAGTGAGTGAGATACCATCAGCTGCGTAACCAAAGTCAAGGCTAGCAAGTGAGTTCAAGTTTTGCAACCATCCACCTTTAGCTTTGTTAGATGGGTTAGCACCTGGTGAGAAGAATTCCAATTTAGACAAGTTCACAGAACCATCTTCGTTGAGGTATACCCCTTTATGGACTGGTGAGTTACCAGTTTGTTTAGAGTAAGCAACGTTAGAAGTGATGGTAAGAAGTGAAACAGTTGCTTCAGCGTTCTTGTAAAGTTTGTGGCTGCGAAGACGAGTAGTGTAAGCTTCGATCAACCATTCTGCCAATTCGTTAGAACGTGGGTCATCTTCACCCCAACGTGGGTATTCACCGATTGTTTCGTAATCGTAGATGTAGCCATCTTCGTCACGGATTGGTTTAACAGTAGCGTATTTGATTGCTGACAAAGTATCAACAGTGTTAGCGAATCCACAGATACCGAATCCCATGTTAGCGCGTTGGTGAGTTGGCAAGAAGGCCATTTGAACAGCTTCGTAGTTGTACTTATCAGTCATGTAGTGGATGATGTTCAAAGCATCTACGTAAGTGTCTGTCAACCAGTCAAGAGATTTTTCGAAGTTTGCTTTAACAGATTCGAATTCAAGAACTTCGTCACGGATTGGATCGATGTCAAATACTTTATAGTCTTTATGAACATCGTCGTAACCACCGTTCAAACCAGTAAGAAGAGCTTTAAGAACGTTAACACGAGCACCGAAGTATTGGATGTTGTGGCGTTGTTCTTCGTTTTCTGGGTCAAGTGGAGATACACAACATGAGATACAGCTCATTTCACCGTATCCGTCTTTCGCCATTGTTGTTACACCTTCGTATTGGATAGAAGAGTGTTTATGGCTCATGTGCATACAGTAGCGACGGAAGTTGTATGGCAATTTGTCAGTCCAAAGAACTGTCAAGTTTGGTTCTGGAGAGTTACCGATGTTGTCCAAAGTGTTCAAGAAACGGTAGTCCATCTTAGTAACACGGTGACGACCGTCGTTACCCATACCAGCCATTGATGTTGTGATGAAGGTTGGGTCACCTGAGTACAATTCGTCGTAAGCTTTTGTACGAGCAAATTTAACAGTACGCAATTTCATAACGAAATCATCAACAAATTCTTGGATTTCTGATTCAGTGTAAGTACCACGAGCCAAGTCACGTTCAGCGTAGATATCCAAAACGATTGGCACACGTCCAAGAGAAGTAGCAGCACCGTTGATCACACGGCAGACAGCCATGAAGGCGATGTTTGTCCATTGGATCGCTTCTTTTGTATCGAAGGCAGGACGACGTACGTCTACACCATAAAGGTCACCCAATTTAACAACTTCTTGAAGTGCTTGGTATTGAAGGTTTACTTCTTCACGAAGACGGATTGATTCTTCATCGATTTCAGTAATAGAGTTCCAGTCGTTTGCTTTTTCAGCCATCAAGTAGTCAGCACCGTAAAGAGCCAAACGAGCATAAACCCCGATGATACGTCCACGAGAGTAAGCGTCTGGAAGACCAGTTACAGTGTGAGCGTGACGAGCACGACGGATGTTAGAAGTGTAAGCGCGGAAGATACCGTCGTTTACAGTTGTAACGTATTTTGTGAAGATTTCATGAACTGCAGGATCTGGTTCGTATCCATTTTCTTTCAAAGTAGTTTCCGCCATACGGATACCACCACGAGGCATGAAGTTCAATTTGAACAATTCATCATTTTGGATACCGAAGATGACTTCGTTTTCTTTGTCGATATATCCAGCTGCGATATCAGCGATAGATGTTGGACGGTTATCGTATGGGAAACGAGTTTCTTCGTAATGAGCTTTTGTTTCTTCAACAATCTTCTTGATGTGAAGAGAACGTTCAGTTGGACCAGCTAGGAAGCTTTCATCTCCATCATAAGGTGTGTAGTTAGCTTGAACGAAGCGAGAAACGCTTGCTTTTTCTTTCCAATCTTCACCTTTGAAGCCTTCCCAGGCTTTGTCAAAAATATCTTGTGCTTCAACGACTGTTTTAACAACCATTTTTATTTTCCTCTATTGTCTTTCTAGCAACTATATCTGTTGCACTTACAATAGTAGTATACCATACAGAAACCGGTTACACAAAGACAAATTGCGAAAAATAGCAGATTCTTTTATAATACAGTTTCAACTCTTCTGCGATACTGTACTACATTTTTGAAAAATGAACACGAATTTCCATCAATTTTCATGTTTTTAGGAGGGGCCGATTTTTGCAATTCTAAAATTTTCTTCTTATAATAGAAAAAAGGAGGGTGAAAAATGCTGATATTTCCATTGGTGAATGATACGAGTCGCAAGATTATTCATATTGATATGGATGCATTTTTTGCTGCGGTCGAAGAAAGAGATAACCCTAGTTTAAAGGGGAAGCCTGTCGTAATTGGCCAGGACCCTCGTCAATCAGGAGGGAGAGGTGTGGTCTCGACCTGTAACTATGAAGCAAGGAAATATGGGATTCATTCGGCTATGAGTTCTAAAGAAGCGTTGGACCTTTGTCCCCACGCGATCTTTATCTCTGGAAATTATGAAAAATACCGAGAAGTGGGTGAGCAGGTTCGTGAGATTTTTAAGCGCTATACAGATCTGATCGAGCCTATGAGTATTGATGAAGCCTATCTAGATGTGACGGAAAATAAAATCAAGAGCAAATCAGCTGTCAAGATTGCTCGCTTGATTCAGCATGCGATCTGGGAAGAGCTGCATCTCACAGCTTCAGCAGGTGTCTCTTATAATAAGTTTTTGGCAAAGATGGCAAGTGACTACCAAAAACCCCGTGGCCTAACGGTGGTCTTGCCGGAGGATGCCGAGGATTTCCTGAGCCAGATGGACATTGCCAAATTTCACGGGGTAGGAAAGAAGACAGTGGAGCGCCTGCATGAGATGGGTGTCTATACTGGCGCGGATCTTTTAGCTATCCCGGAGATGACCTTGATTGATCGATTTGGGCGCTTTGGCTATGATCTCTTTCGTAAGGCGCGAGGGATTCACAATAGCCCTGTCAAGAGCCATCGTATCCGCAAGTCGATCGGAAAAGAGCGGACCTACCGCAAGCTCCTCTATGCTGAAGATGATATTTTAGAAGAAATTGCCAATCTGTCCAGTAAGGTAGCCCAATCGCTGGAAAAACATGGCAAGCAAGGAAAGACCTTGGTCTTAAAGGTGCGCTATGGAGACTTCACCACCCTGACCAAGCGAATGACATTGACGGAGCCAACACGAGAGGCTGAGCGGATCAATCGTTCCGCTCGCCACATTTTCCAAGAAATTGAATCGACAAATACTGGAATCCGCCTCTTGGGTGTCACCATGACCAATTTCGTCGATCATACCGAGTTGCCTTTGGTGGAAGAAAAAGAAAACGACTAGTTTGTACACTAGTCGTATTTTTTGATGTCAAAAAAGGCTGCAATTTCTTCTTCAGTCAGTCCGATCATAGGAGAGATGGTGTGGAGATTGTCTTCTGTCAGTCGATAGACAGTCGGTTCATCAGGCTCAGTCTTCCTTTCAACAGTTTCTTCCTTGCTTCGCGCAGATTCGACTGTATCAGAAGAGGTGGCAACGGATGAAGAAGAGTCTTTGGTTGCCTCGCCTCCGTCCAGGTCCTTGAAGCGTTCCACCAAGTAGGTCTTGCGCGCAGTACCGGTATTTTTAGTGGCGTAATCAAAGGCGCTGTATTCCCCTAAGAGGATCAGTTTGCTCTTAGAGCGCGTGATGGCAGTATAGATCAAATTACGCTGCAGCATCCGATGGCTTTGATTGGTAATGGGTAAAATTACCACCGGGAATTCGCTTCCTTGTGATTTGTGAATACTCATCGCATAGGCTAAGCGAATCTTGTACCATTCATTGCGCGGGTAGACGATTTCATTGCCATCAAATTGGATGGTCATTTCATCTTGCTTGGATTCCGTATATTTTCCTGATAGAAGGTCGGTGATGTAGCCAATATCTCCATTAAAGACATTGCTTTCTGCATCATTGACCAGATGGATGACCTTATCCCCATCACGGTATTGGCAGTCTGGCGTGTCAAAGACGACCTGATCTTTGACAGCTGGATTGAGAAGGTCTTGCATGAGCGTATTGATATTGTCAATGCCGGCCTGGCCCTTATACATGGGGGCCAAGACTTGGATATCTCGAGCAGGGATTTGACTGCGAAGGGCAGCAGAAGTGATTTGTTCAATCATCTTAGGGATGTGTTCGCTTCCGGCTTCGAAATAAGAGCGGTCAGCTTTTCGTTCTGTAAAATCTTGAGGAAGCTTGCCCTGGCGAATGTCTCCTGCTAGTGAGACAATGGTCGAGTCCTCACTCTGACGGAAAATATGTTCCAGTTTGGTCTGAGGGATGCTTGGGATCTGCAAGAGATCAGCCAAGACCTGACCAGGACTGACGGAAGGTAATTGGTCGGCATCCCCCACAATCAAGAGTTTGGTATCCATTGCGATATTGCTGAGCAATTGATTGGCCAGCCAGGTGTCGACCATGGAAAATTCGTCCACAATGATAAAGTCTGCGTCCAGATAGTCCTCTAAGTGGCTGGTGTCATCATCTCCTGTCATCCCTAAATGGCGGTGAATGGTGGCGCTCGGAAGTCCTGTCAGCTCATTCATGCGTCTAGCTGCCCGTCCCGTTGGGGCAGCCAAGAGGATCGGCAGGTCTTGTTTCTTGCGAAGATCCAGCTGGTGGAGTTGGGCATAGACACTGATCATCCCATTGATAACGGTAGTCTTTCCTGTCCCCGGTCCCCCGGTGAGGATAAAGACCTTATTTTGGATAGCTTGGTGAATCGCCTCTTTTTGAATCGCATCGTAGCGAATCCCCAAATCTTTTTCAACCTCCTCAATCGCCTGGTTGATTTTCTCAGGGTCAAATGAAGTCGACTTTCCTTTTTCCAACAATCGACCGATATGACTACGAATCCCTTCCTCCGCAAAGAAGAGGCTGTTGTCAAAGATCTTGGTGTCCACGTTTTGGACCTTATCTTCCTCGATGAGGCGTCCTAATTCCTGGGCGACAGTGGAAGGATCCAATTCTACTGGACGAGCGGATTCTAGGAGGTCAATGGTATAGCGCAGGAGGTCCTTGGCTTCGATGTAGGTATTTCCAGTCTCGATAGAGTAGCTAAAAAGGCTGTGGATCAGACCCGCGCGGAAACGTTCAGGGGCGTCACTTGCAATGCCTAATTCTTCGGCTAGTTGGTCCGCGATTTTAAAGCCCATACCTTGGATATCTTCCACCAATCGGTAGGGCTGTTGCTCCACGATCTGGAGGGTTTCTTCTTTATAAAAATCTTGGATCTGAAAGGCCAATTTATTGGGAATGCCATAGTTGGCTAGTTGGGCGAGAATGCGCTCCGTTCCGTAATTCTGACGGAGTTTTTCTACAAAAGCCAGGCGGTTTTTCTTGGAGAGACCTGTGATTTCTTCTAATTTTTCAGGGGCCTCCAGAATTTTGTCAATGGTATCGTCCCCATAGAGGTCCACGATTTTTTGGGCTGTTTTGAGACCAATTCCTTTAAAGTGATCACTAGAAAAATATTTCACCAAGCCCTTGCTAGAAGGTTTGGCACGTTCATAGCGACTGATTTTGAGCTGCTCTCCGTATTTAGGATGATGGACCAGCTCCCCCCAGAAGGTGTAGTCTTCGCCTTCCATGATATCTGCCATAGTGCCCGTCACAATAATCTCAAAATCATCAAAGTCTTCGGCATCGGTATCGCTAATGTCAAGCAAGAGGATTCGGAAAAAACTGCTAGGATTTTCAAAAATAATACGCTCAATAGTACCAGAAAAATAATATTCCATCATTTCTTTCCTTTTTATAAAGCAAGGCTGGGACATACTTGTCTCAGCCTCAGTCTGTTGATCTATACTAATAAGTTTTGAAAGGGTAGATCGGCCATAGTCTAAAGACGGCTTGCCCTTTGATTTGTTCTTTCTTGAAAGCTCCGACCTGACGGCTATCTTTTGAAACGATCCGGTCATCTCCAAGTAGGAGGTATTCATCGTCGAGCAACTTCAAGGTAAATTTAGGATTGCCATCCTTGTCTACTGTAAAAGCTTGGGCTGTATTGGCCAATTGGCGGAAGAGTTCTCCGTTTTCTTCGAACCCTTTTCCAGTGTAGGTCGATTGCAATTTATCTTTTTTGAAACGAGCGATGTAGTCCTTCAAATAAGGCTCATTGGTCTTTTTCCCATTGATGTAGAGGGTATCGTTGTCGTACTGGATGGTATCTCCAGGAAGACCGATGACCCGCTTGACGATGTCCTTGGTTTTGCCGTCGTCGTCTTTTTCACTGGCAACGACAATGTCGAAACGATCAATCGAAAGGTGGTTGACCACAAGGAGGTACTCGCTATCTGCTAGGGTTGGATCCATCGAATGGCCATCCACCTTGACCGGAGCCCAGAGATAAATGCGAGAGGCGATGATGAGACCAACAATGATGCTGAAGAGGCCCCATTCTTTAAGGAATCTCACCACTGGTGAGCTAGATGACTGTTTTGAACTTCTTTTTGACATAACTTATCTTTCTAGTAATTTCTTTGCTTTTTCTGTGTTTTTAAAATGGAGTTTGGCACAATAATCCAGAGCTTTCATCCCGTAGGTCTGAAGCAATTTAGCAGCGACTTGGTCTGACTTCGCCCCTGCTCCACTAGGGAGATTAAAGCCCAGTTCCTTGCCCAGATCTTCCAGATTTTGAAGGAAGAGATTGCGGGCAATGATGGAACTAACCGCAACAGCTAAATACTTACCTTCTGCTTTTTCTTCCAAATCAATGGCTTGGGTGACCTGATTTTTTTCAGCTTTCACGTATTTTTGGTAGTTTTTAGCCGTCGTAAAGGCATCGATCACAATTCGCTCTGCTTGGACTCCTTTATTTAATAGAAGATAGATGGCCTGATTGTGCAGGGCCACTTTGACCGAAACAGCATTGTAGCCAGAAGCAATGACTTCATTGTACTTCTTTGGAGACAATAAGAGTGCTTGGTGCTGGATGTTTTCCTCAAGGAGAGGAGCCAATTGCTGAATTTTTCGATCATCCAAGGTTTTTGAATCCCCAACACCGAGCTTTTTGAGCCAGTCGTGCTGATCAGGTGTGACAAAGGATGCAACGACGGTGAGTCCACCAAAATAAGAGCCGTTTCCGACCTCGTCGGTTCCGATCATGGCTAGATCTTGTCCTGCAGATGAAGTGGTAGAACCTTTAGGGTTCCCAGCATCTTGCCCGAAAAAGGCCAGGTAAGGAGTAAGGTCATTGCCCTGAAGCAAGACTTTTCCAGACTTGTAGATCGAAACGGTCGCTCCCTTTAGTCGAAAGAAATAATCCATATGAGGGTTCTTGCTTTGAGAGAGAGAGTTGCGATAGGTATGGACAAAATCAAGGATTTGCTCCTGTGTTGGAGTGAGTGTCATACTTTCCATAACCACTATTGTACCACAAATTCAGGGAGAGAGGGAGCAAAAAGAAAGAAAGAATCCACTGGAAAATCCCTGTGAAGAGGGGCTTTGCTACTGACAAAGCTAGCCTTTTTTGGTATAATACCGTGAGGTGATTTTTATGGCGAGCTTAAATAGATATAAATTTACATTTGGAAACAAAGCGCTCACTTTAACAACCAACCATGATAATTTGTTTATGGAAGAAGTCGAACGTGTTGCGAAAGAAAAATACCAAGCAATTAAGGAACAAATGCCAGAGGCAGATGATGAAACCATCGCGATCTTATTGGCAGTAAACAGTTTGTCCATGCAGCTGAATCGCGAGATTGAGTTTGATGACAAAGAAAAAGAATTAGATGATTTTCGTCGCAAGGCTTTAGACGACTTAAAGGATAAATCATCCAAATAAGAGGAGATACATGTTAACTTTCTTAATCTTATTGATTTTGGCATGGAGCTTTTATATTGGCTATGCAAGAGGGATTATCCTCCAGTCTTATTACTTTCTAGTGACCTTAGTGGCCCTCTTGATTGCAGGTGGTAGCTATAAGGGACTGGCCAAGGTGTTGTCTCTATGGGTTCCTTTTTCGAGTCCCACCCAGCAATCGGTGAATTATTTTTATGCCAACCGCTACCTATTTCAATTAGATGACATCTTTTATGCAGGTTTAGCATATGTATTGATTTTTGCGATGATCTATCTGATTGGTCGTGTGATTGGGATCTTTATGCACTTGGTACCTCAGCCAGAAAAACTGGAGGATCGCAAGTATCAAATTGGAGCGGGCGTGATCGCCGTCGTGATAACTCTCTTGGTCATCCAGATGGGCTTGACTGTCCTCTCAACGGTTCCCATGGCTTCCATCCAAAATAGACTCAATGCAAGTGGATTGATCCGCTTTATCATCCTTCATACCCCGATCAGTTCCAGTCTGTTCCACAACTTGTGGGTGACTGCGATTATCGGAGCTTAAGGAGCAAAAATGAAGAAAGGAGTGAGACAAGTCCGATTCAAGGAAGGACGCTCACTTTTTTTGTAGGAGAAATATGAATAAAAAAATCTTAGATATTCTGGAGTTTGACAAGGTCAAGCAACTCTTTGAACCCTATCTACAGACAGAACAAGGGGAGATGGAGCTAGCAGCCCTTACTCCAACTGATAAAAAAGAAAGCATCGAAACGGCCTTTATGGAGCTAGAAGATATGGAGCAGATCCTCTTGGAAGAGCCTCGCTTTGCCGTATCGACCATTCAAGATGTCCGTCCAGTGGCCAAGCGTTTGGAGATGGAGGCATCCCTCAATATCGATGAATTACTAGCGCTAAAAGCTGTCCTTCGGGTGACACATGAGCTCAAGGATTTCTACGACAACTTGGAAAATGTCCGTCTGGAAAGGCTCAATCGCCTCTTTGACAACTTGGTGGATCTTCCTCGCCTACAAGGTGGGCTTCAAGCTATCAACGAAGGAGGCTTTGTCGAGTCTTTTGCTAGCGAAAAATTGGCCAAAATCCGCCGCCGAATCCAGGAAAATGAACATCAGGTCAGAGAGATTCTACAAGACCTGCTGAAAAGCAAGGCCGATATGTTGGCGGATGCTGTGATTGCTAGTCGGAATGGCCGCAATGTTCTACCCGTAAAAAATACCTATCGCAACCGGATTGCAGGGGTGGTCCACGATATCTCAGCTAGCGGGAATACCGTTTATATCGAGCCTCGAGCAGTCGTCAATCTTAATGAAGAAATTGCCAACCATCGAGCCGATGAACGGTATGAAATCATTCAGATTCTGGAGGAATTGTCTGACACCCTGCGCCCTCATGCAGCAGAGATTGCAAATAACGCTTGGATTATCGGTCACTTGGACTTGATCAAGGCCAAGTATCGGTTTATGCGCGATTATAAGGCAGTGGTACCAGAGGTTAGCAGCAATCGCTCTATTCAGCTCTTGCAACTACGTCATCCCTTGATTGAAAATGCCGTCGCGAATGACCTGCATTTTACTGAGGACTTGACAGAAATCGTGATTACCGGTCCCAATACAGGTGGTAAAACCATCATGCTAAAAACGCTGGGACTAGCGCAAATTATGGCCCAGTCTGGTCTTCCCATCCTAGCGGATCCAGGTAGTCGTGTGGGCATCTTCTCACAGGTCTTTGCAGATATTGGAGATGAACAATCGATCGAGCAGAGCTTGTCGACCTTCTCCAGTCATATGACCAATATCGTATCTATCTTGAATCAAGTGGATACCGCCTCCTTGATCCTTCTGGATGAGTTGGGGGCTGGAACCGATCCTCAAGAGGGAGCTGGCCTTGCTATTGCCATTCTAGAAGACCTGCGCTTACGCGGGATTAAGACCATGGCGACAACCCACTATCCAGAGCTCAAGGCCTACGGGATTGAGACTGCAGGAGTGCAAAATGCCAGCATGGAATTTGATACAGCGAGTCTGCGTCCGACCTATCGCTTCATGCAAGGAGTTCCTGGCCGCTCCAATGCCTTTGAAATCGCCCGCCGTTTGGGCTTGTCTGAGACCATTATCCAGGATGCCATGAAGATGACCAATACGGATAATGATGTCAATCAAATCATTGAAAAATTGGAGGCGCAGACCTTAGAAAGTCGCAAGCGCTTAGATACCATTCAAGAGGTCGAGCAAGAAAATCTCAAATTCAATCGCGCTCTTCGAAAACTCTATAACGAACTGACTAGAGAGAGAGAAACAGAGCTCAATAAGGCGAGAGAAGAAGCCAAGGAAATTGTGGACATGGCCCTCTCAGAGAGTGACCGTATCCTTCAAGGCCTTCACGCCAAATCCCAGTTGAAACCACATGAGATCATTGAAGCCAAGGCTCAGTTGAAAAAACTAGCTCCTGAGACCGTCGACCTTTCTAAAAACAAGGTCTTGAAAAAAGCCAAAAAGGCGCGTGCTCCTAAGGTAGGTGATGAAATCTTGGTTATCAGCTATGGCCAACGCGGAACCCTGGTCAAGCAACTCAAAGATGGCCGCTGGGAGGCGCAAGTCGGCTTGATCAAGATGACCTTGGAAGAAAAAGGATTCAACCTCATCAAGGCTGAAAAAGAAGCGGCTCAACCTAAGAAACGCCAGGTGAATGTCGTCAAACGTTCGAACACGAGTGGGCCAAGAGTGCGTCTGGACCTCCGTGGAAAACGCTATGAAGAGGCCATGCAAGAGCTAGATGGCTTTATCGATCAGGCTCTGCTCAACAACATGGCCCAAGTCGATATTATCCACGGGATCGGGACAGGGGTCATCCGTGAAGGGGTGACAAAATACCTCCGCCGCAACAAGCATGTCAAGAGTTTTGAATATGCCCCACAAAATGCAGGTGGAAGCGGCGCAACCATTGTCACGTTTAAAGGATAAGGTAAGCCCTAGCTTTTCATTAGCTAGGGTTTAGAACGTAGACTAAATTTTTAAAAAGAAAAATAAGTTAAGAAATTCTGCAATAAAATATAAATCTGTCCCATTTTTAAAATGAATAAAGAAAATACCGAAACTTTCCGCCGTGAGAAAAGTGAGAGTGGGACAGAAATCGGTAATTCGTTAAAATTCGATTTCGTCGTCCCACCTCCGCAAAGTTGAGTAGGGCTGTAAAAGCTGATGAAATCAGCGTAGTAGAGCCCACTCAACCACTGCGTCTTGCTTGACAATCCAAAAACAATTAAGAGGCTAGGACTTTTGTCCCAGTCTCACTCGGAATTATTGAGACCTTAGGCTCAATAATTAGTCATGGAACTTCTTCGAAGTTCGCTGACGTCCGTACTCACCTAAGGAAAGTTTCTAAGATAACTTTTTCTTCAATCTGAATCTAGCTGATAAACAGCTAGGGTTTTTAAAACTTTATAAAATGAAAATGATTGAAAAATATCGAAAACGATCCGTTTTCAAATCGGATTTTCAGTAGGTTCTCTCTTTTAAAAGTGCTATAATAGAGGCAATGAATGATTTGGGAGGATACGAATGCGTAAACGTGAAAGTGCAGATTCGTGTACAACGATTCTAGTCGGAAAAAATGCTAGCTATGATGGTTCGACCATTGTAGCACGAACAGAGGATTCTCAAAATGGCGTTTTTACGCCTAAGAAATTGATCGTGGTCAAACCAGAAGATCAACCGCGTCATTACAAGTCTATTTTATCATCTTTTGAAATCGACTTACCAGATAATCCAGTTCGCTATACGGCGGTACCAGATGCCATTCCGAAAGACGGGATCTGGGGAGAAGCTGGGATCAATATCTACAATGTAGCCATGAGTGAGACAGAGACCATTACGACTAATAGCCGTGTGCTAGGGGCCGATCCTCTTGTAGAGAGTGGCATCGGTGAGGAAGACATGCTGACCTTGGTCTTGCCTTATGTCAAGACTGCCCGCGAAGGGGTTTTGCGTCTCGGAAAGATTTTAGAAGAGTACGGAACCTATGAATCTAACGGGATTGCGATTTCAGATGTGAATGAAATCTGGTGGTTAGAAACCATCGGAGGTCACCACTGGATGGCGCGCCGTGTACCAGATGATGCCTATGTGACTAACCCGAACCAACTGGGAAGTGATTATTTTGAATTTGGAAATCTAGACGAGTTTCTTTGTGACCCAGATCTTGAAAATTTTGTCACAGAGCACCATTTGATTCTGGATCAAGAAGGTAAAGGTTTTAATCCACGTTATGCCTTTGGTAGTCAAAAGGACAAGGACCGTCACTACAATACACCGCGGGCCTGGGCCATCCAGCATTTCCTTAATCCTGAAATTGAGCAGGATCCACGGAGCTTTGAGATTCCTTGGTGTCAAAAACCCTATCGCAAGGTGACGATTGAGGATGTGAAATATGTCTTGAGCAACCACTACCAAGATACCATCTACGATCCTTATGGACCGGAAGGAGATCAGGTGAGTCAGCGAACTTTCCGTACGATCGGGATCAACCGGACCAGTCAGACAGCGATTCTGCAATTGCGTCCCAATAAACCACAAGAAACGACAGGCATCCAATGGATTTCTTACGGCTCAATGCCTTACAATACAGCCGTTCCTTTCTTTACCCAAGTGGATACAACGCCAGACTACTTTGCCAATACGACGGCTAAGGTGACAACGGATTCCTTCTACTGGGCTAACCGGATTATTGCAGGACTAGCAGATCCTCACTATGCCCACCATGTTGGCGATCTAGATGATTACCAAGAATCGACAATGGCCTGGGGACATGCACGCATCAATAAAGTCGATCGTGCACTTGCAGCAGGTGAAACCGTCGATTTTGAGGCGGAAAACCAAGCCATGAGTGATCAGATTCAAGAAGCGACGGATCAACTCTTGGACAAGATTTTGCTCGATGCTAGCAACCTCATGACCAATCACTTCTCCTTAAGTGATTAAAAACCGCTCATTTGCAGAAATCTTGCAAGATATTTTCAGAAACGATTGACAAACTTTTGAAAATTGATTAAAATAGAGAAAATTACATACGACCGAATGAAGTTTGCAGGAGCGTGAGTGACTGTGAATGGACGGAACTCTGGAGAGACCAGAAATGGCACCGAAGGGGCAAGGTAGAGGATGCATCTACTCAAACTCTCAGGTAAAAGGACAGAGCGAAAAATAGGGAAAGTCCCCTATTTTAAGCAGGACCAGAGTACATGTTTGTCATGTACTCTTTCTTTTTCTCTTTTCTGTCGAGCGGTCGATAAAAAGGAGACAAAGAATGGATCATGTATTGCAATTTTTTCAGCAACTCGATAATCTAGTGTGGGGCGCCCCACTTTTGGTGCTCTTGGTAGGGACAGGGATTTACCTGACCCTTCGCTTGGGTTTGCTTCAGATACGCTATCTTCCAAAAGCCTTTCGCTTGATCTTTACAGAAGATGAGGGGCATGGGGATATCTCGAGCTTTGGAGCCCTTGCGACGGCCCTAGCTGCCACAGTGGGAACAGGCAATATCGTAGGGGTAGCGACAGCGATTCAGACAGGTGGCCCAGGGGCCCTCTTTTGGATGTGGATGGCGGCCTTCTTTGGAATGGCGACCAAGTATGCAGAAGGGCTCTTAGCTATTCGTTATCGGACCAAGGATGACAATGGTCATATCTCGGGTGGTCCGATGTACTACATTCTTCACGGGATGGGGGAGAAGTGGCGACCACTAGCTATTTTCTTTGCAGTTGCAGGTGTTCTGGTGGCCCTCTTTGGGATCGGAACCATGACCCAGGTCAATTCCATTACGGGATCCCTCCAAGCGAGTTTTGGAACAGCTCCAGAAGTAGCCAGTGTAGTGATTGCTCTGGTGGTTTCGACCATCATCTTTGGTGGGATTCACTGGATTTCGAAAGTCTCTGAAAAAGTGGTTCCTTTTATGGCTGCTGCCTATATCGTTGCGACTGTCACGATCATTGCCTTGCATCTGGACCAATTGCTTCCAGCCTTAAAATCGGTCTTTTCAGGTGCCTTCACAGGGACTGCAGCCATGGGAGGTTTCGCAGGAGCAACAGTCAAAATGGCCATCCAAAAAGGGGTGGCGCGTGGGGTTTTCTCCAATGAATCGGGCCTTGGATCGGCCCCCATTGCAGCAGCGGCGGCGAAGACCAATGAGCCTGTCGAGCAGGGCTTGATCTCGATGACAGGAACCTTTATTGATACCATTATCATCTGTAGTTTGACAGGGCTGTCTCTTCTGGTGTCAGGGGAGTGGATGGCCAAGGGCAGCACGAGTACCTTGACCCAGGATACGTTTACAGGTGTCTTTGGCCCAGTTGGAGGCATTATCTTAACGCTGTGCTTGGTGCTGTTTGCGACAACGACCATTCTTGGATGGTCTTATTATGGAGAACGGTGTTTCGAATTCCTATTTGGCGTCAAATATATCAACCTCTACCGGACCTTCTTTGTCTTTATGGTTGGACTGGGAGGCTTCCTTAAGCTGGATCTGGTCTGGGTGATTGCGGATATTGTTAATGGACTCATGGCTCTACCCAACCTGATTGCGCTCTTGGCCCTCTCCCCAGTCATTATCAAAGAAAGTAAACGCTACTTTAAGAAATAAGAAAACCCAGATCGCAAGGTCTGGGTTTTCTTGTCTATTTGAGATAGGATTCTTTAATAGCGTTTTTCCTTTGGCCAGCTACTCATTTCAGCAACTGCTGTGAAGAGTACATCTGTCGAAGAGTTGAGGGCTGTTTCGCAAGAGTCTTGAATGACCCCGATGATAAAGCCGACACTGACGACTTGCATGGCCAAATCATTGGTGATGCCAAAGAGGCTACAAGCAACAGGGATGAGAAGGAGAGATCCTCCCGCAACTCCAGATGCTCCACAAGCAGATATAGCCGCTACGACACTCAGAATGAGCGCTGTTCCAAAGTCAACCTGAATGTGTAAGGTATTGGCAGCAGCTAGCGTCAAAATATTGATCGTCACGGCTGCGCCTGCCATGTTAATGGTTGAACCAAGCGGAATGGAAACAGAATAGGTATCTGGATTCAGCCCCAATTCTTCACAGAGACGCATGTTGACAGGGATGTTGGCTGCAGAACTTCTGGTGAAGAAGGCTGTTACCCCACTGACACGGAGGCATTTAAAAACAAGGGGATAGGGATTCTTGCGGATCATGAAAAAGACGATCAATGGATTGATGACCAGGGCTACAAATGCCATGGTACCAACCAAAACAAGTAAGAGAATCCCGTAGTTACTAAGGGCACTGAGTCCTTGGCCAGCGATGGTCGTGAAGACCAAGCCTAAGATTCCAAATGGAGCTAGGTTGATAATCCACTCAACAATTTTTGAAGTGATGTCTGCTAGAGTTTGGAGGAGGTCTTTACTATGTTCACTCGCCTCTCTCATGGCAATCCCAAAGACGGTTGCCCAAGAAAGGATTCCAATGTAGTTGGCTTGCTGCAAGGCGTTGACCGGGTTGTCGACGATCTTGAGCAAGAGGTTACTAATCACTTCGCCAATCCCGTTTGGAGAGGATCCTTCAGCGGCCTTTCCAGTCAGGGTAATGGTGATCGGGAAGATGTAATTGACCAAAACAGCAACGAAGGCAGCAGCAAAGGTTCCTAGGAGATAGAGGACGATGACTTTTTTCATATTAGTCTCTGTCCCTTTTTGGTGTTGGGAGAGGGCGTTTGCGACGAGTGCAAAGACCAAAAGAGGTGCGATCGCACGGAGCCCCCCAACAAAGAACTCTCCTAAGAGTCCAATGCCAGTTGCTTTCGGGAAGAGAAGGGCTAGGATGACACCAAGTACAATCCCGATTGCGATCCTTTTCATAAGGTTGGTTTTATTCCAAGTGGTAATCAATCGATGAATCATGTAAGACCTCCTTAAAAAATAATTAAGGAATATTATACGATAGTTAGGGGGGGAAAGCAATGAAATTTTCAAAAAATAGCCTTATTTCCGAATATTTGATATAATCATACTATTCTTTGATAGAAAGGCCCGAATAAATGAGTCAAGCTTTCCAACGTTATTTCAGTAAAATAGACTGGACGAAGATTTTTGATGATCTGATATCAAAATGTATCTCTCTGATTTTTGTCTTTCTTTTATTTTTTATCGCGAAAAAGGTCATCCATAGCCTGGTTAAGCGGATATTAACACCATCCTTTAAGTATACGGTGCAGGATGAAGCCCGTAAAAATACGATTCTCCGTTTGGTTGAGAGTCTCTTAAACTATTGTTTGTATTTCATCTTGATCTACTGGATTTTGTCGATTCTGGGCCTTCCAGTCTCTAGTCTCTTGGCTGGTGCTGGGATTGCTGGGGTGGCTATTGGGATGGGAGCCCAGGGCTTTCTTTCCGATTTGGTCAATGGTTTCTTTATCCTTTTAGAACGCCAGCTGGATGTGGGAGACAATGTTCGTCTCACGAATGGGTCTATTAATATTGCCGGCATCGTCAGCAGTGTCGGGATTCGGACGACCCAGGTGCGAGACTTTGATGGTACTCTCCACTTTGTTCCGAATCGCAACATCACCGTCGTCAGCAATCTCTCACGTGGCGATATGCGCGTGCTAATCGATATTCCGCTAGATGCAAATACCGATCTCGACAAGATCTATCAGGTGATTGCTCAGGTCAATCAGTCTGAACAAGACAAACACCCAGAAGTGTTGACAGGTCCTACGATTTTAGGCCCACAGATCGAAAAAAATGGTCGTTATTCCTTCCGCATCGCGATGACTGCGCAAAATGGAACCCAGACGACTGTCTATCATACCTACTATAAACTCTACCATGATGCCTTGATGGAAGCAGGGATTAACCTACCGACAGGAAAGAACGGGATCATGTAATAAGAAAAGCTCAGAAATTAGAATGTAGATAAGATCCTCTTAGAAACTTTCCTTAGGTGAGAACGGACATCAGCGAACTTCGAAGAAGTTCCATGACTTAGTTTTGAGCCTAAGGTCTCAAAACTCCCGAGTACCTGAAACGTTATTGTTTCAGGCACTTTTCTCACAGCGGAAAGTTTAAGTAGACGATTGAATCATTCTATCGAATAAATTAATTTATGAACCAATTTTTTATATTTTTTAACACAAAAATAGCATAAAAATCTAGTTATCCGCATAAAAACTGGACTTATCACACTTTATCAAGGTCAAAACCACTCAATTTACTACTAATTTACTACTTATGAATGAGCTTTGATACGACGATTTATCCTTGAAAAGTGAAGATATAAAGATACTTCCAATAAAATTTGAATATTTAATAGGTAGACACTTCAAAAAATGAGGTGTCTATTTTTTTACCCGATTTTGAAAGGAAGTGAACTTATGAAAACAAAAAATCAAGAATCAAAAGGTCGTTCCCCACTCTTTAAGACCATCAAACATTCATTCAGCCAATAAAAAAGAAAGGATAGGTAAAAATATGGAACTTAAATTTGTGATTCCCAACATGGAAAAAACATTCGGCAATTTAGAATTTGCTGGCGAGGATAAAGTCGTTCAGCGAAGAATCAACGGACGGCTAACTGTCTTATCAAGAAGCTATAATCTCTATTCTGATGTTCAAAGAGCAGATGATATTGTGGTGGTGCTTCCTGCTGAAGCTGGCGAAAAACATTTCGGCTTTGAGGAACGTGTGAAGTTAGTCAATCCACGTATTACCGCAGAGGGCTACAAAATCGGCACTCGTGGTTTTACAAATTACCTTTTACATGCTGACGACATGATAAAAGAATAAAGAAAGAGAGGAAAAATGATGAGATTAGCAAATGGCATTGTATTAGATAAAGACACGACTTTTGGAGAATTGAAATTCTCTGCTCTACGTCGTGAAGTGAGAATCCAAAATGAAGACGGGTCGGTTTCAGATGAAATCAAGGAACGTACCTATGACTTAAAATCCAAAGGACAAGGACGCATGATTCAAGTAAGTATTCCTGCCAGCGTGCCTTTGAAAGAGTTTGATTATAACGCACGGGTGGAACTTATCAATCCCATTGCGGACACCGTTGCTACTGCCACCTATCAAGGAGCAGATGTTGACTGGTATATCAAGGCAGACGATATTGTGCTGACAAAGGATTCTAGTTCATTCAAAGCTCAACCACAAGCAAAGAAAGAACCGACACAAGACAAATAGTCGCTAGGTAGAAAGGAGACTTTTTCGCATGAAACAGCGTGGTAAAAGGATTCGCCCATCTGGTAAAGATTTAGTCTTTCATTTTACGATAGCGTCACTCCTGCCTGTTTTCCTGCTGGTTGTCGGACTGTTTCATGTGAAGACAATCCAGCAGATCAACTGGCAGGATTTTAACCTATCACAAGCAGATAAGATTGACATTCCCTATTTAATTATCAGTTTCAGTGTCGCAATTCTTATCTGCTTGCTGGTAGCGTTTGTATTCAAACGGGTTCGCTATGATACGGTTAAACAACTTTACCACCGTCAAAAACTGGCAAAGATGATACTTGAAAACAAGTGGTATGAATCTGAACAGGTCAAAACAGAGGGTTTCTTTAAAGATAGTGCTGGTCGTACAAAGGAAAAGATAACCTACTTCCCTAAAATGTATTATCGACTTAAAAATGGCTTGATACAGATACGGGTGGAAATCACGCTGGGAAAATATCAAGACCAACTCTTACACTTGGAAAAGAAATTAGAGAGTGGCTTGTACTGTGAGCTGACGGATAAAGAGTTAAAGGATTCCTATGTGGAATATACTTTGCTCTATGACACCATAGCCAGTCGTATTTCTATTGATGAAGTAGAAGCTAAAGATGGTAAACTTCGCTTAATGAAAAACGTATGGTGGGAATATGATAAGCTCCCTCATATGTTGATTGCTGGTGGTACAGGTGGCGGTAAAACTTACTTTATACTGACACTGATTGAAGCCTTGCTTCATACAGATTCAAAACTGTATATTCTTGACCCGAAAAATGCTGACCTTGCGGACTTAGGTTCTGTGATGGCAAATGTCTACTATAGAAAAGAAGACTTGCTTTCTTGCATTGAAACATTCTATGAAGAAATGATGAAACGTAGTGAGGAAATGAAGCAGATGAAGAACTATAAGACTGGCAAAAATTATGCTTACTTAGGTCTCCCGGCACACTTCTTAATCTTTGATGAATACGTCGCTTTCATGGAAATGCTGGGAACAAAAGAAAACACCGCAGTTATGAATAAGCTGAAACAGATTGTCATGTTAGGTCGTCAAGCTGGCTTCTTTCTAATACTGGCTTGTCAACGTCCAGACGCAAAATATTTAGGCGACGGAATCCGTGATCAGTTTAATTTCAGAGTGGCTTTAGGTCGTATGTCTGAAATGGGCTATGGCATGATGTTTGGCAGTGACGTACAAAAGGATTTCTTCTTAAAGCGAATCAAAGGTCGTGGCTATGTTGATGTAGGAACAAGTGTCATATCAGAGTTTTATACTCCCCTTGTACCAAAAGGATATGATTTCTTGGAGGAAATTAAAAAGTTATCCAACAGCAGACAGTCCACGCAGGCGACGTGCGAAGCGGAAGTCGCAGGTGTGGACTGATCTTGCTGGCTGGTGTGGCAATAGCCACGCCAGCACTTAACCCCCCGTATCTAACAGGGGGGTACAAATCGACAGGAAACAGTCAAAAAAACATTAGAAAATCCTTTGGTTACAAGGGATTTACAAAATTTCAGCGTATGTCAAATGGGCTTTAAAAGTTGACATACGCCTTTTTGATTGGAGGGATTTTTACTGAATGAACAAACTTGGTTACAGCATTTAAAAGAAAAACGCTTGGCTTATGGACTATCTCAAAACCGTTTAGCTGTTGCGACTGGTATTACAAGGCAGTATCTAAGCGATATTGAAACAGGAAAAGTCAAGCCATCAGAGGATTTACAGCAGTCCCTTTGGGAAGCTCTGGAACGCTTCAATCCCGACGCTCCCCTTGAAATGCTGTTTGATTATGTAAGGATTCGCTTTCCGACAACAGACGTACAGCAGGTGGTCGAAAACATCTTACAACTGAAACTGTCCTATTTTCTTCATGAGGACTATGGTTTCTATTCTTATTCAGAGCATTATGCTTTAGGCGACATATTCGTCCTTTGCTCCCATGAACTGGACAAAGGAGTTCTGGTGGAATTGAAAGGTCGTGGGTGCAGACAATTTGAAAGCTATCTTCTGGCACAACAAAGAAGCTGGTATGAGTTCTTTATGGACGTTTTGGTGGCTGGCGGTGTGATGAAACGCCTTGACCTTGCCATTAACGATAAGACAGGGATTTTGAATATCCCTGTACTCACTGAAAAGTGCCAACAGGAAGAATGTATCTCCGTCTTCCGCAGTTTTAAAAGCTATCGCAGTGGCGAACTGGTACGCAAAGAGGAAAAGGAATGTATGGGAAACACCCTCTATATCGGTTCATTACAAAGTGAAGTTTATTTCTGTATCTATGAAAAGGACTACGAGCAGTACAAGAAAAATGATATTCCCATTGAAGACGCAGAAGTAAAAAACCGTTTTGAGATTCGATTGAAAAATGAGCGTGCCTATTATGCAGTCCGTGATTTACTCGTCTATGACAATCCAGAGCATACCGCCTTTAAAATTATCAATCGGTATATCCGTTTTGTAGATAAAGACGATTCCAAACCTCGTTCTGATTGGAAACTGAATGAAGAATGGGCTTGGTTTATTGGGAACAATCGTGAACGATTAAAACTAACCACAAAACCAGAGCCTTACTCCTTCCAAAGGACGCTGAACTGGCTATCTCATCAAGTTGCCCCGACCTTAAAGGTTGCGATTAAACTTGATGAAATCAACCAGACGCAGGTTGTAAAAGACATTCTCGACCATGCGAAACTGACAGACCGACACAAGCAGATTTTGAAGCAACAGTCAGTAAAAGAACAGGACGTGATAACAACAAAAAAATAACTCAAATACAAATTCATTGAATATAGAGAGGAGAACATTTTTATGAATTTTGGACAAAACCTTTATAACTGGTTTCTATCAAACGCTCAATCACTGGTGCTTTTAGCAATCGTTGTGATTGGCTTGTATCTTGGCTTCAAGCGTGAGTTTAGCAAACTGATTGGCTTTTTAATTATTGCGATTATTGCGGTTGGCTTAGTCTTCAACGCTGCTGGAGTAAAAGACATTTTACTAGAGCTATTCAATCGCATTATTGGTGCTTAAATAAAACCGTTCTTTTGTGGAATATAAGTGGTTTTCTTATGTTCCGCAAAGGAATGGTACACCAAACGAAGTGCGGTAGGGATTTTTGAATCTCTACAAAGAAAGGACGTGAATATATGGACGATATGCAAGTCTATATTGCGAATTTAGGCAAATACAATGAGGGCGAATTGGTCGGTGCGTGGTTTACCTTTCCCATTGACTTTGAGGAAGTCAAAGAGAAAATCGGCTTGAATGATGAATATGAGGAATACGCCATTCATGACTACGAGTTACCCTTTACGGTTGACGAATACACTTCCATTGGCGAACTCAATCGACTATGGGAAATGGTATCGGAATTACCCGAAGAATTACAATCGGAGCTATCTGCTCTGCTCACTCATTTTTCAAGCATTGAAGAACTAAGCGAACATCAAGAGGATATTATCATTCATTCCGATTGTGATGATATGTATGACGTGGCACGCTACTACATTGAAGAAACGGGTGCTTTAGGCGAAGTACCAGCTAGTCTTCAAAACTATATTGATTATCAAGCCTATGGTCGGGATTTAGACCTTTCAGGAACGTTTATCTCAACCAATCATGGGATTTTTGAAATCGTCTATTAAATCTGTCGGTACATTACTACTGGCAGATTTTCTATTTTACGGGGTGGCTCAATCAGCTACCCCTATTTTTTATGAAAGGATTGATTACATGAAGAAAATACGAAGCTATACCAGTATCTGGTCTGTGGAAAAGGTACTGTATTCTATCAATGATTTTAGACTTCCGTTTCCCATAACCTTTACGCAAATGACATGGTTTGTCGTGTCACTCTTTGCAGTGATGATACTTGGCAACTTGCCCCCTCTTTCCATGATAGAGGGAGCATTTCTCAAATACTTTGGGATTCCTGTGGCTTTCACATGGTTTATGTCTACAAAAACTTTTGATGGTAAAAAGCCTTATGGATTTTTGAAGTCTGTCATTGCTTATGCACTGCGACCAAAGCTGACCTATGCAGGAAAAAAAGTAACGCTTGGCAGAAACCAGCCACAAGAAGCCATTACAGCAGTTAGGAGTGAATTTTATGGCATATCCAATTAAATACATTGAAAACAATCTCGTCTGGAATAAAGACGGGGAATGTTATGCTTACTATGAGCTTGTTCCTTACAATTACTCATTTCTAAGTCCAGAACAGAAAATACAAGTGCATGATTCTTTCAGACAGCTTATCGCACAAAATCGTGATGGCAAAATTCATGCTTTACAAATCAGTACAGAATCCAGCATACGTTCTGCACAAGAGCGTTCCAAAAATGAAGTCACTGGCAAGCTCAAAGCGGTTGCCTATGACAAAATCGACCAACAGACAGACGCTTTAATATCCATGATTGGCGAAAATCAAGTGAACTACCGTTTCTTTATCGGCTTTAAGTTGCTTCTCAACGATCAGGAGTTTTCTATGAAAAGTCTTACCGTTGAAGCAAAAAATGCTTTGTCTGATTTTGTCTATGATGTGAACCATAAGCTGATGGGCGATTTTGTTAGTATGAGTAATGATGAAATCCTGCGTTTTCAGAAGATGGAAAAGCTCTTAGAAAATAAAATCTCTCGTCGTTTCAAAATCCGCAGGTTAGATAAGGACGACTTCGGCTATCTGATTGAACACCTTTACGGACAGACAGGCACTGCCTATGAAGAGTATGAGTACCATCTATCAAAGAAAAAGCTGGATAATGAAACGCTGATTAAATACTATGACTTGATTAAGCCTACTCGCTGTTTGGTGGAAGAAAAACAGCGATATTTGAAAATCCAGCAGGAAGATGAAACCGTCTATGTAGCTTACTTTACCATTAACAGCATTGTCGGAGAACTGGACTTCCCGTCCTCTGAAATCTTCTACTACCAGCAACAGCAATTTACATTCCCGATTGATACGTCAATGAATGTGGAAATTGTAGCGAATCGTAAAGCCCTATCTACTGTCCGCAATAAAAAGAAAGAACTGAAAGACTTGGATAACCACGCTTGGCAAAGTGATAATGAAACCAGCTCCAATGTGGCGGAAGCTCTGGAAAGTGTGAATGAGCTGGAAACCAATTTAGACCAAAGCAAGGAATCTATGTACAAGCTGTCTTATGTGGTAAGGGTATCAGCAAATGATCTTGACGAACTCAAACGTCGTTGTAATGAAGTGAAAGATTTTTATGACGATTTAAGCGTAAAACTGGTACGACCATTTGGGGATATGCTCGGCTTACATGAAGAATTTTTACCTGCCAGCAAGCGTTATATGAATGATTATATTCAATACGTGACCTCTGATTTCCTCGCTGGTTTAGGTTTTGGTGCTACTCAAATGCTGGGGGAAAATGAGGGGATTTATGTTGGCTACAGCTTAGATACTGGACGCAATGTCTATCTGAAACCTGCTCTTGCCAGTCAAGGGGTTAAGGGTTCAGTAACCAATGCGTTAGCGTCGGCTTTTGTTGGTTCGCTGGGTGGTGGTAAATCCTTTGCGAATAACCTTATCGTCTATTATGCGGTGCTTTATGGGGCACAAGCAGTGATTGTAGACCCAAAAGCAGAACGTGGCAGATGGAAAGAAACCTTGCCAGAGATTTCCCATGAAATCAATATCGTCACTCTGACTTCTGATGAGAAAAACAAAGGCTTACTTGACCCTTATGTGATTATGAAAAATCCCAAAGATTCTGAATCACTGGCTATTGATATTCTGACATTCCTTACGGGGATTTCCTCTCGTGATGGGGAACGCTTCCCAATCCTTAGAAAAGCCATTCGTGCAGTAACCAATAGTGAAGTACGAGGGTTGATGAAAGTGATTGAGGAATTACGGGTTGAGAATACGCCACTAAGTACCAGTATAGCCGACCATATCGAAAGTTTTACAGACTATGACTTTGCACATTTATTATTCAGTAATGGTTATGTGGAGCAGTCTATCAGCTTAGAAAAACAACTGAACATTATACAGGTTGCGGACTTGGTACTTCCCGACAAGGAAACTTCCTTTGAGGAATATACCACTATGGAGCTTTTATCCGTTGCTATGCTGATTGTCATTAGTACCTTTGCTTTAGACTTTATCCATACAGACCGAAGCATTTTCAAGATTGTAGATTTAGACGAAGCATGGAGCTTTTTACAGGTAGCACAAGGAAAAACACTATCTATGAAGCTGGTTCGGGCTGGTCGTGCTATGAACGCTGGGGTATATTTCGTGACCCAAAATACAGACGACCTCTTAGATGAAAAACTGAAAAATAACCTCGGCTTAAAATTTGCATTTCGTTCCACTGACCTTAACGAGATTAAAAAGACCTTAGCCTTTTTTGGTGTAGACCCAGAGGACGAAAACAATCAGAAGCGATTGCGTGATTTGGAAAACGGGCAATGCCTTATCAGTGATTTATATGGTCGTGTCGGTGTGATACAGTTCCACCCTGTATTTGAAGAACTGCTCCATGCCTTTGATACCAGACCACCTGTGCGAAAAGAGGTGTAAATGTGAAACCATCAATAGTAAACAGAATAAAATCAAACTGGACGCTGAAACGTCTAGGTAAAGTGGCAATGACAGTGGCTTTCACACTTGTGATTGCCATTTTTCTTTTAGCCATGCTGGGAACGGTGGTTCAAGCTGCGGGCTTGGTAGATGATACGGTCAATGTGGCAAATGAATACAGCCGATACCCACTTGAAAACTATCAACTGGATTTTTATGTGGATAATAGCTGGGGCTGGCTTCCGTGGAACTGGTCGGACGGGATTGGAAAACAGGTCATGTATGGACTATATGCCATTACCAATTTTATTTGGACAATCAGTTTGTATGTTTCCAATGCGACAGGTTACTTAGTACAGGAAGCCTATTCCTTAGACTTCATTTCCGCTACAGCAGATTCCATTGGTAAGAATATGCAGACCTTAGCTGGTGTGAGTGCAAACGGATTTTCAACAGAGGGTTTCTATGTTGGATTCCTCTTACTCTTGATTTTGGTTCTTGGGGTTTATGTTGCCTATACGGGACTGATAAAGAGAGAAACCACAAAGGCAATTCATGCCATTATGAATTTTGTGCTGGTGTTTATCCTATCGGCTTCCTTTATTGCCTACGCTCCCGACTACATTAAAAAAATCAATGACTTTTCATCAGACATCAGTAATGCCAGTTTATCACTTGGCACGAAGATTGTCATGCCCCATTCCGATAGTCAAGGCAAGGACAGCGTGGACTTAATCAGAGATAGCCTGTTTTCCATACAGGTTCAGCAACCGTGGCTACTGCTTCAATACAACAGTTCAGACATTGAAAGTATCGGTATTGACCGTGTGGAAAGCCTGCTCTCCACCAGCCCAGATTCCAACAATGGCGAAGACAGAGAAAAAATTGTTGCGGAAGAAATTGAAGACAGAAGCAATACCAATCTAACCATTACAAAGACCATTAACCGTTTAGGTACAGTCTTCTTCCTATTTGTCTTCAATATTGGGATTTCCATATTTGTATTCCTATTAACAGGAATCATGATTTTCTCGCAGGTACTTTTTATCATCTATGCTATGTTTCTGCCTGTGAGCTTTATTTTAAGCATGATTCCATCATTTGATGGTATGTCAAAACGAGCCATAACAAAGCTCTTTAATACCATTTTGACACGAGCTGGAATCACATTGATTATTACGACAGCATTTAGTATTTCAACCATGCTCTATACCTTATCGGCTGGTTATCCGTTCTTTTTGATTGCTTTTCTACAGATTGTGACCTTTGCAGGAATCTACTTCAAGCTGGGCGATTTAATGAGTATGTTTTCTCTACAGAGTAACGATTCTCAAAGTGTGGGAAGTCGTGTGATGAGAAAACCTCGTATGCTTATGCACGCTCACATGCACCGTCTACAGCGGAAACTTGGACGTTCCATGACTACTCTAGGGGCTGGGTCTGCCATTGTTACAGGTAAAAAAGGACAGTCGGGTTCGGGGAGTTCTGCAAGGACACAAGCAGATCACTCCCGACCAGACGGAAAGGAAAAATCAACACTTGGAAAACGTATCGGTCAAACCATCGGTACAGTAGCTGATACCAAAGACAGAATGGTAGACACTGCTAGTGGTTTGAAAGAACAGGTTAAAGATTTGCCGACCAATGCAAGATATGCAGTATATCAAGGAAAATCCAAAGTAAAAGAGAATGTCCGTGATTTAACCAGTAGTATTTCTCAAACCAAAGCGGACAGAGCCAGTGGACGCAAGGAACAGCAGGAACAAAGGCGAAAAACCATTGCGAAGCGTCGCTCTGAAATGGAACAGGTCAAACAGAAAAAACAGCCTGCTTCTTCTGTTCATGAAAGACCGACTACAAGACAAGAACAATATCATGATGAACAGACCTCAAAACAGTCTAATATTCAGACTTCATATAAGGAATCTCAACAAGCCAAACAAGAGCGTCCAGCAGTTAAGTCCGATTTTTCAAGTCCAAAAGTGGAACGCCAAGGCAATACCGTTCAAGAAAAAACCGTTCAAAAGCCAGCAACTTCAACCACTACAGCAGATAGAACTTCACAACGTCCAATCACAAAAGAACGTCCGTCTACTGTTCAAAGAGTACCACTACAAAATACAAGAAGTAGACCACCAATCAAAACCGCCACCATTAAGAAAGTCGGTAAGAAACCATGAAGTTGAAAACTTTAGTGATTGGTGGTTCTGGATTATTCTTGATGGTCTTCTCACTGCTTCTGTTTGTTGCCATTTTATTTTCAGATGAACAGGACAGCGGAATTTCCAATATTCATTATGGAGGTGTGAATGTTTCCGCAGAAGTGCTGGCTCATAAGCCTATGGTAGAAAAATATGCCAAAGAATATGGCGTTGAAGAATATGTCAACATACTTCTTGCGATTATACAGGTGGAATCGGGCGGTACTGCCGAAGATGTTATGCAGTCCTCGGAATCCCTTGGTCTACCACCCAATTCATTGAGTACAGAAGAATCCATCAAGCAAGGTGTGAAGTATTTCAGTGAATTATTAGCCAGTAGAGATAGGCTCGGTGTGGATTTGGAATCGGTTATCCAGTCCTACAATTATGGCGGTGGCTTCTTAGGGTATGTGGCTAATCGTGGAAACAAATATACCTTTGAACTGGCTCAAAGTTTCTCTAAGGAATATTCAGATGGCGAAAAAGTGTCCTATCCCAATCCAATAGCCATACCCATCAATGGGGGCTGGCGATATAACTATGGCAATATGTTTTATGTTCAGCTTGTTACGCAGTATCTTGTCACAACTCAATTTAATGATAATACGGTACAAGCCATCATGGACGAAGCACTGAAATATGAGGGCTGGCGATACGTTTACGGTGGAGCTTCCCCGACTACTTCTTTTGATTGTAGCGGACTGACACAATGGACGTATGGAAAAGCTGGAATTAACTTACCACGAACCGCACAACAGCAATATGATGTGACCCAGCATATCCCACTATCGGAAGCACAAGCTGGCGATTTGGTTTTCTTTCATTCTACCTATAACGCTGGCTCTTATATTACTCATGTTGGGATATACCTTGGCAATAACCGTATGTTTCATGCAGGCGACCCAATCGGTTATGCCGACTTAACAAGCCCCTACTGGCAACAGCATTTAGTGGGAGCAGGACGAATCAAACAATGAGAAAGGAAGATTTAATGATGAAATTTAGAAAAAATCAGAATAAAGAAAAACAGATACCAAAGGAAAAGAAACCTCGTGTCTACTATAAGGTCAATCCTCATAAAAAGGTTGTGATTGCCTTGTGGGTACTTTTAGGGCTTAGTTTCAGCTTTGCGATATTCAAGCACTTTACAGCTATAGATACTCATACTATTCACGAAACAACTATCATAGAAAAGGAATACGTTGATACTCATCATGTAGAAAATTTTGTAGAGAACTTTGCGAAAGTCTACTATTCATGGGAGCAATCCGATAAGTCCATTGATAATCGAATGGAAAGTCTAAAAGGCTATCTGACAGATGAACTTCAAGCTCTCAATGTTGATACAGTACGCAAAGATATTCCTGTATCGTCTTCTGTAAGAGGATTTCAGATATGGACGGTAGAGCCAACTGGCGACAATGAGTTTAATGTAACCTACAGTGTAGACCAGCTCATTACAGAGGGAGAAAATACAAAGACCGTCCACTCTGCTTATATAGTGAGTGTCTATGTAGATGGTTCTGGAAATATGGTACTGGTTAAGAATCCGACCATTACCAACATACCTAAGAAATCAAGTTATAAACCAAAAGCCATTGAAAGTGAGGGGACGGTTGATTCCATTACAACCAATGAAATCAATGAGTTTTTAACGACGTTCTTCAAGCTCTATCCTACAGCGACAGCCAGTGAACTTTCCTACTATGTGAATGACGGGATATTAAAACCAATCGGAAAAGAGTACATCTTTCAAGAACTGGTAAATCCTATTCACAATCGTAAGGATAATCAAGTCACGGTATCGCTGACAGTGGAGTATATCGACCAGCAGACCAAAGCAACGCAGGTATCTCAATTTGATTTGGTACTTGAAAAGAACGGGAGTAATTGGAAGATTATAGAATAACAAATATTGGTACATTATTACAGCTATTTTGTAATCACGTACTCTCTTTGATAAAAAATTGGAGATTCCTTTACAAATATGCTCTTACGTGCTATTATTTAAGTATCTATTTAAAAGGAGTTAATAAATATGCGGCAAGGTATTCTTAAATAAACTGTCAATTTGATAGTGGGAACAAATAATTGGATGTCCTTTTTTAGGAGGGCTTAGTTTTTTGTACCCAGTTTAAGAATACCTTTATCATGTGATTCTAAAGTATCCAGAGAATATCTGTATGCTTTGTATACCTATGGTTATGCATAAAAATCCCAGTGATAAAAGTATTTATCACTGGGATTTTTATGCCCTTTTGGGTTTTTGAATGGAGGAAAATCACATGAAAATTATTAATATTGGAGTTTTAGCTCATGTTGATGCAGGAAAAACTACCTTAACAGAAAGCTTATTATATAACAGTGGAGCGATTACAGAATTAGGAAGCGTGGACAAAGGTACAACGAGGACGGATAATACGCTTTTAGAACGTCAGAGAGGAATTACAATTCAGACAGGAATAACCTCTTTTCAGTGGGAAAATACGAAGGTGAACATCATAGACACGCCAGGACATATGGATTTCTTAGCAGAAGTATATCGTTCATTATCAGTTTTAGATGGGGCAATTCTACTGATTTCTGCAAAAGATGGCGTACAAGCACAAACTCGTATATTATTTCATGCACTTAGGAAAATGGGGATTCCCACAATCTTTTTTATCAATAAGATTGACCAAAATGGAATTGATTTATCAACGGTTTATCAGGATATTAAAGAGAAACTTTCTGCCGAAATTGTAATCAAACAGAAGGTAGAACTGTATCCTAATATGTGTGTGACGAACTTTACCGAATCTGAACAATGGGATACGGTAATAGAGGGAAACGATGACCTTTTAGAGAAATATATGTCCGGTAAATCATTAGAAGCATTGGAACTCGAACAAGAGGAAAGCATAAGATTTCAGAATTGTTCTCTGTTCCCTCTTTATCATGGAAGTGCAAAAAGTAATATAGGGATTGATAACCTTATAGAAGTTATTACTAATAAATTTTATTCATCAACACATCGAGGTCCGTCTGAACTTTGCGGAAATGTTTTCAAAATTGAATATACAAAAAAAAGACAACGTCTTGCATATATACGCCTTTATAGTGGAGTACTACATTTACGAGATTCGGTTAGAGTATCAGAAAAAGAAAAAATAAAAGTTACAGAAATGTATACTTCAATAAATGGTGAATTATGTAAGATTGATAGAGCTTATTCTGGAGAAATTGTTATTTTGCAAAATGAGTTTTTGAAGTTAAATAGTGTTCTTGGAGATACAAAACTATTGCCACAGAGAAAAAAGATTGAAAATCCGCACCCTCTACTACAAACAACTGTTGAACCGAGTAAACCTGAACAGAGAGAAATGTTGCTTGATGCCCTTTTGGAAATCTCAGATAGTGATCCGCTTCTACGATATTACGTGGATTCTACGACACATGAAATTATACTTTCTTTCTTAGGGAAAGTACAAATGGAAGTGATTAGTGCACTGTTGCAAGAAAAGTATCATGTGGAGATAGAACTAAAAGAGCCTACAGTCATTTATATGGAGAGACCGTTAAAAAATGCAGAATATACCATTCACATCGAAGTGCCGCCAAATCCTTTCTGGGCTTCCATTGGTTTATCTGTATCACCGCTTCCGTTGGGAAGTGGAATGCAGTATGAGAGCTCGGTTTCTCTTGGATACTTAAATCAATCATTTCAAAATGCAGTTATGGAAGGGATACGCTATGGTTGCGAACAAGGATTATATGGTTGGAATGTGACGGACTGTAAAATCTGTTTTAAGTATGGCTTATACTATAGCCCTGTTAGTACCCCAGCAGATTTTCGGATGCTTGCTCCTATTGTATTGGAACAAGTCTTAAAAAAAGCTGGAACAGAATTGTTAGAGCCATATCTTAGTTTTAAAATTTATGCGCCACAGGAATATCTTTCACGAGCATACAACGATGCTCCTAAATATTGTGCGAACATCGTAGACACTCAATTGAAAAATAATGAGGTCATTCTTAGTGGAGAAATCCCTGCTCGGTGTATTCAAGAATATCGTAGTGATTTAACTTTCTTTACAAATGGACGTAGTGTTTGTTTAACAGAGTTAAAAGGGTACCATGTTACTACCGGTGAACCTGTTTGCCAGCCCCGTCGTCCAAATAGTCGGATAGATAAAGTACGATATATGTTCAATAAAATAACTTAGTGTATTTTATGTTGTTATATAAATATGGTTTCTTGTTAAATAAGATGAAATATTTTTTAATAAAGATTTGAATTAAAGTGTAAAGGAGGAGATAGTTATTATAAACTACAAGTGGATATTGTGTCCTGTATGTGGAAATAAAACACGATTAAAGATAAGGGAAGATACTGAATTAAAAAAATTCCCCCTCTATTGTCCGAAATGCAGACAAGAAAATTTAATTGAAATAAAGCAGTTCAAAGTAACTGTGATTACAGAGCCAGACGCAAAGACGCAGAGCCGATAAAATGAGATTAATACAATCTCATTTTATCGGCTCTTTCCGTTATGTATGGATTCTTTTAATTAGTCTTCGATGTTTCTTGCTTCGTTGATACCGCTGGCTAAAGATTCCATTAAGGATAGTTCTTTGTCTGTAAAGCTATCCATGTATTTCTCTATCTGTAATCGTCGGGTGCTTTTTACCAAGTTATTAGCAGGTAAGAAAAATTCATCAACGGAAACATGAAGTAACGATACAAGGTCATAAAGAACTTGTATGCTGGGGTGTTGCCCTTTATTTTCAATATTAGTTAAGTACCGTGGGTCAATTTCAATCAATGCTCCCACTTGTTCACGAGTTAAACCTCGTTTCAATCGAGCTTCTTTAATGGCTAAACCAAAGGCTCTAAAATCATATTTATCTTCTTTTTTACGCATAGTAGACCACCTCTATACATTTTATTGTTCCTACTGAATTAAAAACAGGTATAGAAAAACGTGTTATATGGTTTATAGGTTTATATTTAATAAAAAGCACTACTAAACGCCAATAAAAAAAACCGTTATATGGTAGTGCTATTTACGCTGTTAAAATATTGTATATTACTTCCAAATGGCGGTTTGTTGGAGGTCAACGTCGCCATGAAGTACATCATATACAATAAATTTCCTTACATTGGGTTCTTTTCAAAAAAAGTCGTCTATCTGCAATAGATAAGTACGTCCACCAATGTGGTTTTATAAATCATATAGATAGAATAACAGAAGCATGTAAACAGAGAAATAAATCTGTTTATATGCTTTTTTGGCTATTCAGAACTTTTTTACAAAGTTTATTTATCAGTAATGCAACAAATCCCCCTTTCACATTGGGACTAAGAGTGAAAGGAGATAAACGAGCAAGGCTCACTTCCTTTCCTAGACAGAAAGGGGGTGAGAAACATGAAACCATCTTCTTTTCAGACCACAATAGAAAATCAGTTTGACTATATCTGTAAACGTGCTATGGAAGACGAGCGAAAGAATTATATGCTTTATCTTTCAAGGATTGCAAAGCGTGAGGTGTCCTTTTCGGATGTTGGCGATTATCTTGTTAGCCAGTTTGCGACAACAGATAACTATTCAACTGACTTTCAGATTTTTACACTCAATGGGTTATCAGTAGGCGTTGAAAATGATTTGTTGAGTGAAGCATTACGTGAGTTGCCAGACAAGAAACGTGAAATTCTACTGCTGTTTTACTTTATGGACATGAGCGATTCAGAAATTGCAGACCTGTTGAAATTGAACCGTTCTACTGTCTATCGGCATAGAACCAGTGGACTAGCCTTAATTAAAAAGTTTATGGAGGAATTTGAAGAATGAAAACACAATATCCTATGATTCCCTTTCCTCTCATTGTAAAGGCAACAGATGGCGATACCGAAGCGATTAACCAGATTCTACATCATTACAGAGGGTACATAACGAAGCGTTCCCTACGACTTATGAAAGATGAATATGGCAATCAAAGTATGGTCGTTGATGAAGTCTTACGTGGAAGAATGGAAACCAGACTGATTACAAAGATTTTGTCATTTGAAATTAAGTAATATCCTCTCTCCTTTCGTGGAAGCGTGCTAAACCATTCCACGCTTCCCGAACAGGGAGGTTTGTTATTCCACCAAAGCATATTGAGCTTTCAATGTGTTTTGATAGGCTAACGAGCCATTGTTCTTTGAAAACTGAATAAAAGTAATCGAATACGTTTCGATAAGAAAAGAGCCAACGGAACTAACCGCCATGACCTATCTTATAAAGATAGCGAGCGATTCATGTTAGTGATCCGAGAAGCAATCTTTAGCAGGATTGCCTGCAACGACATTCTTATCGTGATAATGATACTCCCATACAGTCAATAGTCCGAGCGTGATAAAACCGTCGCAGGCAATGAGTATGGCTACATGAGAACCATGCAGGGGTGGAACTCCCGTGAGCTTTGCTAAAGCTGTTCGATTGCTGGTAAAACAACTTTTATGAAATCCAAATAAGTGATTTGGAAAGGAGGATTTTATGAAGCAGACTGACATTCCTATTTGGGAACGTTATACCCTAACCATTGAAGAAGCGTCAAAATATTTTCGTATTGGCGAAAACAAGCTACGACGCTTGGCAGAGGAAAATAAAAATGCAAATTGGCTGATTATGAATGGCAATCGTATTCAGATTAAACGAAAACAATTTGAAAAAATTATAGATACATTGGACGCAATCTAGCGTCGCCAAAGGGTCTTGTATATGATAAAATAGTATTAAGTCGTATCAAGGCTCTTTCCATAAAGGAAAGGAGCAAATGCCATGTCAGAAAAAAGACGTGACAATAAAGGTCGAATCTTAAAGACTGGAGAGAGCCAACGAAAAGACGGAAGATACTTATACAAATATATAGATTCATTTGGAGAACCGCAATTTGTTTACTCGTGGAAACTTGTGGCTACAGACCGAGTACCAGCAGGAAAGCGTGATTGTATCTCACTTAGAGAGAAAATCGCAGAGTTACAGAAAGACATTCATGATGGTATTGATGTTGTAGGAAAGAAAATGACACTCTGCCAGCTTTACGCAAAACAGAACGCTCAAAGACCAAAGGTTAGAAAAAACACTGAAACTGGACGCAAATATCTTATGGATATTTTGAAGAAAGACAAGTTAGGTGTAAGAAGTATTGACAGTATTAAGCCATCAGACGCTAAAGAATGGGCTATTAGAATGAGTGAAAATGGTTATGCTTATCAAACCATCAATAACTACAAACGTTCTTTAAAGGCTTCATTCTATATTGCTATACAAGATGATTGTGTTCGGAAGAATCCATTTGACTTTCAACTGAAAGCAGTTCTTGATGATGATACTGTCCCTAAGACCGTACTAACAGAAGAACAGGAAGAAAAACTGTTAGCCTTTGCAAAAGCTGATAAAACCTACAGCAAAAATTATGATGAAATTCTGATACTCTTAAAAACAGGTCTTCGTATTTCAGAGTTTGGTGGTTTGACACTTCCAGATTTAGATTTTGAGAATCGTCTTGTCAATATAGACCATCAGCTATTGAGAGATACTGAAATTGGGTACTACATTGAAACACCAAAGACCAAAAGTGGCGAACGTCAAGTTCCTATGGTTGAAGAAGCCTATCAAGCATTTAAGCGAGTGTTAGCGAATCGAAAGAATGATAAGCGTGTTGAGATTGAT
The DNA here is from genome assembly GCF_037890265.1 of Streptococcus sp. HCA-5024. Classification (NCBI taxonomy): domain Bacteria; kingdom Bacillati; phylum Bacillota; class Bacilli; order Lactobacillales; family Streptococcaceae; genus Streptococcus; species Streptococcus sp. HCA-5024. Next base: position 102,250 of record NZ_JBBKBR010000003.1, on the reverse strand, counting down.
GGATATAGTGATTTCCTCTTTCTTAATAGAAAGAACTATCCAAAAGTGGCAAGTGATTACAACGGCATGATGAAAGGTCTTGTTAAGAAATACAATAAGTATAACGAGGATAAATTGCCACACATCACTCCACATAGTTTGCGACATACATTCTGTACCAACTATGCAAATGCAGGAATGAATCCAAAGGCATTACAGTACATTATGGGACATGCTAATATAGCCATGACGCTGAACTATTACGCACATGCAACATTCGATTCTGCAATGGCAGAAATGAAACGCTTGAATAAAGAGAAGCAACAGGAGCGTCTTGTTGCTTAGTAGTACAAATGAATTTACTACTTATTTACCACTTCTGACAGCTAAGACATGAGGAAATATGCAAAGAAACGTGAAGTATCTTCCTACAGTAAAAATACTCGAAAGCACATAGAATAAGGCTTTACGAGCATTTAAGAAAATATAAAAAGATAATTAGAAATTTATACTTTGTTTCAAAGAAAAAAGAGGCTGGGACAAAAGTCCTAGCCTCTCAATTATTTTTGGATTGTCGAGCAAGACGCAGTGGTTGAGTGGGCTCTACTACGCTGATTTCATCAGCTTTTACAGCCCTACTCAACTGTGCGGAGGTGGGACGACGAAATCGAATTCTAACGAATTACCGATTTCTGTCCCACTCTCTATTTTAAGTAGCAGTATTTGAAATCCAGCTTTTTAATCTGGTCCCAATTTTTTCGAGCCTCTGGTGGCAAGACGATGAGTTGCTGGCGCAACATCGTCGTGATTTCGAGATTTAAGGATTCGATGGGGAGGGCAATGGCTACGGAACTTTTTGCCCTTTGGATCTTGTCCATGCAATATTCAATATGATGGCAAGCTGCACCGGTCTGTGATTGACGGCTAGCTGCGATTTCTTGTCGCATATTGGAGAGTAATTGGACCAATTCAGACTTAAGGAATTCGATCGTATCTGATTTTTCTTGAGCTAAAAGAAACATAAGCACACCTCCTTTTGCTATAGTTTAATACTAATTTATTAAAAATGCAAGGGGGTAAAGTAAAAAAAATAAAATTTTTTTAGAAAAAGATACAGAAAAAGAGAGGGCTCACATCTCCCCACTAGAGACAGTCGAGTCCCTTATCTAAAAAATGGCTTTTCTCACTTGGGACGGGGTGTCTTGACAGAGGTCTGTAGCTACAAAAAACTCCTGAAAAACACTGGTTTCAGGAGTTGAGAGGCTTTGACCCGAAGGTCTCAAAGAAAAATATCGATTGATTATACAAGACCTTGTGCAATCATCGCGTTTGCGACATTTTCAAAGGCAGCGATGTTGGCACCTGCAAGGTAATCTTTACCAAGTCCGTAAGTTTCTGCAGTTGTTTTAGCAGTGTTGAAGATGTTGGTCATGATGTCTTTCAAACGTCCGTCCACTTCTTCGCGTGTCCATGAAAGACGTTGGCTGTTTTGGCTCATTTCAAGAGCAGATACAGCAACCCCACCAGCATTGGCTGCTTTAGCAGGTCCGTAAAGGATACCATTTTCTTTGTATACGTTGATGGCATCGATGTTACTTGGCATGTTTGCTCCTTCAGAGACAACTTTCACACCTTGAGCGACCAAACGTTTAGCAGCATCGCCATCGATTTCATTTTGAGTTGCACATGGAAGAGCGATGTCATAGTTACCAGCGTAAGTCCATACAGAACCTTCGTAGTATGTAGCAGTTGGTTTTTCAGCAGCGTATTCAGTCAAACGAGCACGACGTTTTTCTTTCACGTCTGTAAGAAGGTCGAAGTCAATACCGCTCTCGTCGATCACGTAACCGTTTGAATCAGATACAGAGATAACAGTTGCACCAAGTTCAGTTGCTTTTTGAAGAGCGTATTGGGCAACGTTACCAGAACCTGAGATCACGACTTTCTTACCAGTAAAGCTGTCGCCGTTAGCTTTGAGCATTTCTTCAGTGTAGTAAACCAAACCATAACCAGTTGCTTCTGGACGGATCAAGCTACCACCAAAACCAAGAGGTTTACCAGTCAAGACACCAGCATCAAATTGGCGAAGGCGTTTGTATTGACCGTAAAGGTATCCGATTTCACGTCCACCAACCCCGATATCACCAGCTGGGACATCAAGAGAAGGACCGATGTGCTTTTGCAATTCAGTCATGAAGCTTTGGCAGAAACGCATCACTTCAGCGTCAGTTTTTCCTTTAGGATCGAAGTCAGATCCACCTTTACCACCGCCGATAGGAAGACCAGTCAAGACGTTTTTGAAGATTTGTTCGAATCCGAGGAATTTCAAGATCCCTTGGTTAACAGTTGGATGGAAACGAAGACCACCTTTGTAAGGACCTACAGCAGAGTTGAATTGAACACGGTATCCACGGTTTACTTGGATGTTTCCTTCACGGTCAACCCAAGGAACACGGAAGGAAATCACGCGTTCTGGCTCAGTGATACGGGCCAAGATGTTTTCTTCAATGTATTCTGGATGTTTTTCAAATACAGGCTCCAAAGTGCTGAGGAACTCTTCAACAGCTTGAAGGAATTCAGCTTCATGGCCGTTACGAGCTTTTACAGTTTCGAAGGTACTTTGGATATATTCTTTAGCAGTTGTCATGTTAATTCTCCTTTGTGAATGAAACGAAAACCAGCAAACCCGCTAGGGGATTGGCTTTGAGACAGTTGACAAACAATGTCACGTTTTATTACATGGATCATTATAGCAGACTTTTTTTGGCTTGTAAAGAAAAAAGTTGAATTTTCTGAAAATTTTATCGTGACTAGGAAAGTCCGAATGTTTGGAAGAATTTTTAGCTTTGATTGTCCGGAAGCTTCCAAGTGATGGTATAATGAAAGAAGAAAATATAGAGCATCCCGAACGATTCTGTTGGTGGTGTTTCAAAAAAGGAGTACAAGATGGTATCGACAAAGACGCAAATTGCTGGTTTTGAATTTGACAACTGCTTGATGAATGCGGCAGGTGTAGCCTGTATGACCACTGAGGAATTAGAAGAAGTGAAGAACTCAGCTGCGGGAACCTTTGTGACCAAGACAGCGACCTTAGAATTCCGTGCTGGTAATCCAGAGCCACGCTACCAAGATGTGCCGCTTGGTTCGATCAATTCGATGGGGCTACCTAACCAAGGGTTGGACTATTATTTGAATTACTTATTGGAGTTGCAAGAAACGGATCCTGACCGGACCTTCTTCTTATCTCTCGTCGGCATGTCTCCTGAAGAAACTCATACCATCTTGAAAAAGGTGCAAGATAGTGACTTTAAAGGCTTGACAGAATTGAACCTATCTTGTCCCAATGTCCCTGGGAAACCTCAGATTGCCTATGATTTTGATACGACAGATCGGATCTTGTCTGAGGTCTTTGCCTATTTCACAAAACCTCTAGGGATCAAGTTGCCCCCTTATTTTGATATCGTTCATTTCGACCAAGCAGCAGCGATCTTTAACAAATACCCGCTCAAGTTTGTCAACTGCGTCAATTCGATCGGAAATGGCCTCTACATCGAGGATGAATCCGTGGTGATTCGTCCGAAGAACGGATTTGGTGGGATTGGTGGAGAATACATCAAACCAACGGCTCTCGCCAATGTCCATGCCTTTTACCAACGTCTGAACCCAGAAATTCAGATTGTGGGAACAGGTGGTGTCTTGACTGGTCGCGATGCTTTTGAACATATCCTTTGTGGGGCTAGTATGGTGCAAATCGGAACGACGCTGCATAAAGAAGGAGTAGGAGCTTTTGAACGCATCACTGCGGAGCTCAAAGCCATCATGGAAGAAAAAGGCTACCAAAGCCTAGAAGACTTCCGTGGGAAATTGCATTACATTGACTAATCTTTCGAAAAGAACTTCCTCAAGTGGAAACTTGGGGAAGTTTTTTATGAGAGTGGGACAGAAATCGGTAATTCGTTAGAATTCAATTTCGTCGTCCCACCTCCGCACAGTTGAGTAGGTCTGTAAAAGCTGATGAAATCAGCGTAGTAGAGCCCACTCAACCACTGCGTCTTGCTCGACAATCCAAAAATAATTGAGAGGCTAGGACTTTTGACCCAACCTCATTCTGTTCCTAGTTTTAGGAATTTTCCATTTTTATAGAGAGAAAAAGGTGTACAATGGAGGTGAAAAGGAAGGCGATTTATATGGAAGAAAGGGATGTGATTCAAGAGGCAAGAACGACGATCACCCTTCTTCAAACAGCCTTTTCTAAGGGATTCACCCCCAGTTTAGATGCCCTTCGATTTCGAGAAAATCTAGATCAGATGTTGAAAGGTTTATTGAAGGCTAGGCGGGTAGACAATCGCCTGTTGATTGAGTTAGAAAAGTTTTATCAGACCGCCAGTCTATTGATTGGTCTAGGTGGGCTAGCTTTGAACGAAGAGGCCTTTCAAGCTTGGCGAGCTTATGATCACTGGCATTACGAGGTTGTGAAGCCTCAGTTACAGGTTTATGGACCGACGGTGGTTTTGTAGTTGATGTGCCTTGAGTTTGTCCACAGATATTCAGAGGAGGTGTTGGTCATGGTAGTCCTTCATGATTTTCTACATCAGTTAACCCTATCGTTTTGGAACTTCTATTACTCGCTCTTTTTCTTATTTGAAAAATAAGAAGGATTGAATCCCTTTTACATATAGTAGAAGGGATTTTTGATGCAGAATCCTTGAAAATCTGAGGCTCTTGGATTATGATGGAGCTAATAGATAAGAAGCGTTCCTTGTGGGGAATGCAGGAAGCGAGGAAAAAAGATGGCAGAGATTTATCTAGCAGGTGGCTGTTTTTGGGGCTTAGAGGAATATTTTTCACGGATCCCCGGTGTAGAAGAGACGACGGTGGGCTATGCCAATGGCCAGGTAGAAACGACCAACTACCAACTGATCAAGGAAACGGATCATTCAGAGACTGTTCAGGTCATCTACGATCCAGATAAAATCACCCTACGAGCGATTCTGCTCTACTATTTCCGGGTGATTGATCCCTTGTCCATTAACAAACAGGGAAATGATCGAGGCCGCCAATATCGAACCGGTGTCTATTATACAGACAAGGCAGATCGTGAAGTGATTGCCCAAGTGTTTGCGGAAGAAGAGAAGCAACTGGGCCGCAAAATAGCGGTTGAGTTGGAACCCTTGCGCCACTATATCTTGGCTGAGGACTACCACCAAGACTACCTCAAGAAGAATCCTGGAGGCTATTGCCATATCGATGTGACGGATGCTGAGCAGCCCTTGATTGATCCAGCAGCCTATCAGAAGCCAGATCAAGAAACCTTAAAGGCGAAACTGACAGCAGAGCAGTACCAAGTCACCCAAGAAAGTGCGACGGAACGTCCTTTCTACAATGCCTATGATCAGACCTTTGAAGAGGGGATCTATGTGGACATTACGACAGGGGAGCCACTCTTTTTTGCCAAGGATAAGTTTGCGTCTGGCTGTGGCTGGCCAAGTTTCTCTCGTCCCATTGCCAAAGATGTCGTCCACTATTACCAGGATCATAGCCACGGGATGGAGCGGATCGAAGTTAGTTCCCGCTCAGGCAATGCCCATCTAGGCCATGTCTTCACCGATGGACCAAAAGACCAAGGTGGCCTTCGCTATTGCATCAATTCGGCCTCACTGCGCTTTATTCCAAAAGAGGAAATGGAGCAAGAAGGTTATGGTTATTTGTTAAAGGCTTTGAAATAAGAGGGCCTTTCTAGTAGATCGAAAAACGGAGTTAATGATGAAAAAAAGAAATTTGTGGTTAACGATTTTTTCATTTTCGGCTATGGTAACTCTGATTGGATTAGGATTTACTGCCTATAATCATTTTGTATTCCATCAACCTTTTATGAATCGGACGACAAAAGGGTTGCTTTCGGCCTTTTTCCTAAGTCTTGTTATGGTTGCAATTAGCTTGTCCAAATCAAACAATAAGAAGTGATGATCGATCATTTACATGAATAACTGTGCAGGAGCAGGACAAAGAAGCGTTTCTAAACAATGGCGCTTCTGTCCTGCTCTCTTTTTTCTCTTCTTAAAAATTGTGATACAATGAAGAGAAAGTATTTCAATGACAGCTCAATTTGTTGGCGGATCATTGGAGAAACTAGGTACGAAGAAGAGGTAGGAATGTTAGAGAAGTGGGAGAATGTGAAAGGAACCATCAAAACGATGGGGAAAGAGCTATCGGCGGCCTTTGACTGGGCTTTTGATCGTCTCTTTTCAAGGATCCAGCTGACCAATGAACAGTTTGTCTATGTGCTCTTGTCTGTTGTTTTCATCGTGGCCAATGCCATCTTGTGGGTGCAAAAGTTCCAAGGATTTCCGATCACCGCAACGGAACGACCAGAGGTTGTGTACAAGGCCAAGACACCGGCTGATCAGATTCCTCATACAGCTCGGATCATGGCCAATGGAGATCAGCTCTATCATGATTTAGTCTATATGAGTGCACAAAAAGAAGATGGGACCTATGATTTTCATGAAAATTATGAGTATGTCAAACCCTGGCTGCAAAAGGCGGATCTAGCCTTGGGCGATTTTGAGGGAACCATTAACCCGAATTACTATTTGTCAGGTTATCCTCTCTTTAATGCGCCGAGCGAAGTCGTACCAGCCATCAAGGATGCTGGTTATGATGTCATGGATTTGGGACACAACCATATCCTGGATTCAGGTCTAGAAGGAGTCTATTCGACAGCTAAGGCCTTTGAAGATGCAGGCATCACACCTGTCGGTGTTTACACGCATGAAAAGAGAGGCCAGGCCCCCTTGGTGATCAAGGAAGTGAATGGCATCAAGATTGCTATTCTAGCCTACGCTTATGGGTTTAATGGAATGGAAACGACCCTTACTCCAGAGGAGCAAGCAGATGTCTTGTCTGATCTGGATGAAGAGCGGATGAAGGCGGAGATCCAAAAGGCAGAGCAAGAGGCCGATATCACCATTGTCATGCCCCAAATGGGAATTGAGTACCAATTGGAGCCGACAGAAGAGCAAAAAGAGCTCTACCACAAGATGGTTTCTTGGGGAGCTGATATCGTCTTTGGTGGGCATCCCCATGTTGTGGAGCCTGCTGAAGTGGTCAATAAAGATGGTCAAAACAAGCTCATCATCTACTCGATGGGGAATTTCCTGTCCAATCAGCGTCTGGAAACGATGGGAGATGTGGAGACTGCCCAATGGACAGAGCGAGGAGTCTTGATGGATGTGACCATCGAAAAGGTTGGTCGCAAGACACGGATTAAGACGGCTACTGCTCATCCAACCTGGGTCAGTCGGACTCCGAAGGGCACCTATTCTCCTGAAGGCTATGACTTGTACAAGTACCAGACCTATATTTTGGAAGATTTTATCCAGGGTGGCAAATACCGCGACAAGCTGGATGAGGAGACCAAGGAGAGAGTGGACACGGCTTACCGAGAAATGAAGGAACATGTTCACTTGGACTGGCCTCAGAGTGGAAAGGAATAGAGCATGGAAGGAAATGTGAACTGGATCCCGCTTGGGATCCTAGGATTGATCGTGGTGATTTGGGCAACCAAATTTCTTACGGCTATCCGCCTCAAGCAAAAACTGAAGAAGGCTTGGGATGGAGCGCCTTTCTTTCGCAAGAAAGACACAGAAGAAAGTTTGATAGATAGTCTGACTTATCCAGCTAAGGGACAGACGATCGATAGCCAAGTGGATGATCAGACCTGGCATGATTTGGCTTTGGATGCGGTCTTTGATCAGCTCAACTATACCCAATCGAGCCTTGGAGCAGAGGCTCTCTATCAAAAAATGCGCCTGCTGGAATTCCAGCCTCAGGACCAGCTTCATGACTTAGAAGCCTTCTTTGAAGAGCATCCTGATTTGCGCCTCAAGGTCCAGGTCATTTTCAACCAACTGGGCAAGAAGAACCACAACATGGCGCGGAGCATTGTCGCAAATCCCGGCAAGCATTATGCAGGTTTGCCCCTCTATCTAGCCTTGGCCTGCCTTCCCATTGTCTGTCTCTTTGCCATCCCCTTTGAGCCAGTCGGTGCCATTACCCTCTTGGTGATCAGTGTGGTCTTTAATATTGTCTTTTCGAGTTTGCGCAATTGGTCCAATAAAATCCGTCTGGATAATGTTAGCTATCTGGTCCGCATCTTTGCTTCGGCAGAACGCTTGAGCCATCTAGCCTTGCCACAACAAGAAGAACTAAAGCAAGCGGTCAAACCCTTTAAGAAAACGCGGATCCTTGCCAGTGTCTTGCAGAGTCCAACGGGGACCTCTGAGATGGAAATTGTTCTCCTCTACCTCAACGTTCTCTTTTTACTCCCGCAGATCGCTCAGGTCTATATTTACAATCAGGTGAAAGCTCATCAAAAAGAGGCCCAGAAACTTCTGGATCTCCTTGGAGAGATGGAAGTCGCCATTAGTCTCTTGCGCCATAAGCGGGATCTAGAAGTGGTCTGCCAGCCAGTCTTTACAGAGACGGGTGGCATTGAGGGCGAGACGCTCTATCATCCTTTGCTGTCCAATCCGATTGCGAATGATGTGCATTTTCAAAAAAATATGGTCATCAGTGGGGACAATGCGTCCGGGAAATCGACCTATTTGAAAACTGTCGCCATCAATGCCATTCTGGCTCAAGGGTTAGGCTTTGCCTATGGCGAAAGATTAGCCCTTCCCTATGGTCATGTCCTAACGGCTATGGATGTGAGCGATGATATTGAAGTTGGAGATAGCTACTTTATCACTGAGAGTAAAGCTATTTTACGTATGATTCAGCATCTGAAAAAGCCTGGTTTTCACTATTTCTTTATTGACGAGCTCTTTAAGGGGACCAATACTATCGAGCGGATCGGATCAGGCCTTGGGATTGTCCGCTGGTTGGCTGCCCAAAACTGCCTCTACATGATCTCCAGTCATGATATTGAGCTGGTCTCAGCTTCTGGTGAGGTCAATGATAATTACCATTTTGATAGTCGCTATGTGGATGGCAAGATCGTCTTTGACTACCAGATCAAACCAGGGTCAGCCGTGACCAAGAATGCGGTCAATACCCTAGAAAGCCTGCATTATCCAGAGGAGATTACGCAAACAGCCAAGGACTTGATTGACCAGTATGAAGAGACGGGATACTGGTCTTTGAAAGCGATTGAAAAAGAATGAAAATGAATAAAGGAGTTTGTAAATGATCGGTTTAGGGACCTTCTATAATGCCTTAGGGGTCGTATTTGGTGGGCTTTTAGGACTGCTCATCGGTCAACGTTTGTCAGAAGATTTTCATGAGACCCTTCTGAAAGTGACGGGTGTTGCTGTTTTTGTCTTGGGCATCGCAGGGACCTTGGAAAAGATGCTGGTGGTGCATGGAAGTCATGTAGAAAGTCACGGCAGTATGATGTTGATTCTGAGTCTAGTGATCGGGACCGTTATCGGGGAACTCTTGAAGATTGAGGAGGGCTTTGAGCGACTGGGAACCTGGCTGAAGGAAAAGACGGGCAACCAAGGCGATACCGGTTTTGTTGATGCCTTTATGACCACGGCCTTGACCATTTGTATCGGGGCTATGGCGGTGGTTGGAGCTGTCCAGGATGGCCTGACAGGCGACACCTCGACCTTGTTGGCCAAAGCTATTCTCGATATGGTTATCGTTCTGGTCTTGACCGTTTCAAAAGGAAAGGGCGCGATCTTTGCGGTGGTTCCACTCGTGATCCTTCAGGGATTGATCACGCTGTTGGCCCATTTGATCGCACCGATCATGACTCCGCAAGCCCTTTCGAATCTGTCCCTAGTTGGCTCCAGCCTCATTCTCTGTGTAGGGATCAATCTCATCTGGGGCAAACGAATCAAGGTCGCCAATCTCCTTCCAGCAGTGCTAATTGCCATTATTTGGGCTTTTGTCGGGTGAAAAATAGAAGCTAAGCAGTAGCTTCAGATTTAAGACAAAGTCAACTTAAAAACTTTCCTTAGGTGAGTACGGACGTCAGCGAACTTCGTAGAAGTTCCATGACTAATCATTGAGCCTAAGGTCTCAATAATTCCGAGTGCCTGAAACGTATTGTTTCAGGCACTTTTCTCACAGCGGAAAGTTTTTGTATTTTCTTGATTCATTCTAAAAATAGGAACTCATTTTTACTTACTTTTAGAATCGATTAACTTATTTTACTTTTAAATAGTTTGTCTCATTCTAAAGTTAACCGGTAAAGACTGGTTAGTTTTTTTGCTTGTCCTTGTGCTCTTGTTAGAAAAATGGCGGTGCTCCAAAAAGGAGGGACATTATCTTTTTTGCAAATACGGGAATTCATTTATGGAAAACAGGATTTCTGGTATGATAGTCGTAATTTCGAATAGGGAGGTTGGAGTCGCCATGAGTGATTTGAATCAGACAGTTGAATTTATTAAAGAAATCGAGAAATTAAAGTCAGTAACAAGGTTTAATAGAACTCTTGATGGACGGTTTGAAAATAGTGCCGAGCATTCCTGGCAGGGTGCGATAGCTGCGATGGTTCTGCAAGATTATTATCCCGAAAAATTGAATATGGAAAAGGTCATGTTTCTGTTATTGATTCATGATTTAGGTGAGGTTTATGCTGGAGATACTTGGGTGTTTGATGATGAAAAAAAGCTTCATTCTCATGATAGAGAGTTAGCATCTATAGAAAAAACAATGAGCCTCCTTCCAGAAGCAACATATGTGAATATGAAAAATTCGTGGTTGGAGTTTGAAAAAGGGCAGAGTCCTGAGGCAAGATATGCAAGAGTGATTGACGCATTGGTACCACTGATTAATCACTTGGAAGTGTCAGAAGTCAATTATAATCCTGATCATATCCGTTCAGAGATGGTATTAGAAAAGAAAAAGTTCATAAAAAGTGATTCGGAAGAATTATGGAAACTGACAGAAGAGTTAATTCAGGAAAGTGTGGAAAAGGGCTTATATTCATAAGATCCCCTGGCCATCAGTAGGAACCTTCAACCCAAGAGGAAGCCACCTGTTTTCACGGGTGGTTTTGACTGGCTTGATCTGTGGTATAATGGAACCAGATAATTTACACCCTTTGAAAGGGAAAAGGTTAGATTGTATGATTAAGTTGATTGCAACAGATATGGATGGAACCTTATTAGATGAGCGAGGAGAGGTGGATCTTCCGCGTCTGGAAAGGATCTTGGACCACTTGGATCAAAAAGGGATTCGCTTTGTCATTGCGACGGGAAATGAAATCCATCGCATGCGCCAGCTCTTGGGTCCTTTGGTCAAGCGGGTGACCCTGGTCGTAGCCAATGGAGCTCGGATTTTTGAGGATGATCAGATGATTCTTGGGAAATTCTGGGATCGAGAGCTAGTAGAGGCGGTTCTTGCTTATTTTAAGGGGCGGGAAATCTCAGACCAGCTGGTTGTGTCAGCTGTCAATGGTGGCTTTGTCAAGGAAGGAACGGTCTTTACAGAAGTTGAGAAATTCATGCAGCCAGAAGTGATTGAAGCCTTGTACAAGCGGATGAAGTTTGTTCCGGAATTGACAGCAGATCTATTTGATCAGGTGCTTAAAATGAGCTTGGTGGTAGGCTTGGATCGTCTTGATCAAGTGAGCCAGGAAGTCCAACAAGCTTTTGGAGATCAGCTGATGGCGGTTTCGAGCGGTTTTGGCAGCATGGATCTCTTACAAGCTGGCATTCACAAGGCTTGGGGACTGGCTCAATTAATGGAGATGTGGCAGCTTAACGCCAGCCAGGTCATGGCCTTTGGTGATAGTGGAAACGACATCGAAATGCTTGAAATGGCAGGTCACTCCTATGCTGTAGCCAATGCAGAAGAAGCTGTCAAAGCTGTTGCCAAACACCTAGCACCGAGCCATCAAGAAGGTGTTGTCTACCAGGTGATCGAAGAGTATCTAGGATTGACCCCCTGGGAACAAGTGAAGGGAGAGAAATAGATGGCGGTACAACTGTTAGAAGACTGGCTCTTAAAGGAGCAGGAGAAAATCGTAACAACCTATCGGGAGCTCAATCAAGCCCCTCTGAAGGAGCCTGGTTTGATCTTTATTGGAGACTCTATCGTGGAGTATTTCCCCATTCATGAACTATTACAAAGTCCCAAACACATGGTCAATCGAGGAGTACGAGGCTATAAGACGGATCTCCTTCGTGAGTATCTAGACGCCCATGTCTTTGGAACGGTGGTGGATCAGATCTTTCTCTTGATCGGGACCAATGATATCGGAAAAGAAATTCCTCAAAAGGAAACCTTGGACAATGTAGAAGCGGTCATACAAGCAATTATGAGAGATTTTCCGCTGACCCACATCAACCTGATCTCGGTTCTACCGGTGAGTCAAGAAGAGCGATACAAACAAAAGGTCTATGTGCGGACCAATGAAAAAATTCAAGCCCTCAATCAAGCCTATCAAGAATTGGCCCAGGCCTACCACCAGGTCAGCTATATTGATGTGTATTCGTCTTTATTGGATGAAAAGAGGCAGTTAGCAGAAGCCTATACGACAGATGGTCTCCATTTAAGTGTGGCTGGTTACCGAGTTCTAGCCCAAGCTCTGCAGGAGACATTATAGAGACAAAATAGGGAGCGAAAAAGCCCAACTAGACAAATCTTCAAAGAAAAATTTCAGATTGAAGATAAAGTCTTCTTAAAAACTTTCCTTAGGTGAGTACGGACGTCAGCGAACTTCTTTGAAGTTCCATGACTTAGTTTTGGACCTAAGGTTCCAAAACTCCCGAGTGCTAGAAACAATAGTGTTTCTAGCACTTTTCTCACGGCGGAAAGTTTCAGGAAATATTTGAATGGTTCTTATAATTGAAATCAATTCTATTTCTTTTTAGATTTCTTTAGATGATTTTTTGTAAAAACAGATTGTCTACCTTCCTCTATTTCCAAGAGGAAATTTTTTTGTCTTTTTGGTTGACAAATGTAAATCTTAGGAGTAGAATGGCATCATAAGATTTACAAATGTAGATTTAGAAAGGAGAAGCCATGCAAATTTCCAATGCGGAATGGCGCATCATGAAAATTATCTGGATGGAAGGCAAGCAGACCAGCAGGGATTTGATCGCCGTCTTGTCCGAGCGCTTTGACTGGTCCAAGTCGACCATCAAGACCCTCTTGACGCGCTTGGTAGAAAAGGGGTGCTTGACTAGAGAAAAATCTGGCAAAGCCTTTGTCTACTCGGCTTTGTTGAAGCAGGACCAAAGTTTAGACTTGGTGGTTGAGGATGTGAAGGACAAGGTTTGCTCAAAAAGAATTGTCCAGGTGCTTGAAAACTTGATTCAGGAGAGTGACTTTACGCTTGCAGATCTTAATCAGCTGCAGCAGGTCCTGGAAGAAAAGAAAGCAGAGGCTGTCGAAACAGTCCCTTGCAATTGTATGTAATAGAAAGAAGGAATTTCAATGTTTGGATTGTTAATTAGTATTGTTTGTTTACTTGGGGTTGCTTTTATTGCTTGGTGGTTCTTTGCAGAGCATGAAAAGGTAAGCGACCACGCTCGTCAGAAATCAGGTTATCAAGAAATTGAAGTCGAAGTCATGGGGGGCTATTCGCCTGAAACCATTGTCCTGAAAAAGAATGTTCCAGCCCGGATCATCTTTAATCGCAAGGATCCCTCTTCATGTCTTGACCAAGTGATCTTTCCAGACTTTGGGGTTCATGAAGCTTTGCCTTTAGGTGAAAAACATGTCATTGAAATTACGCCAGAAAAAGCGGGCGAATATGGGTATTCATGTGGAATGAACATGATGCATGGTCACATGATTGTGGAATAAAGGAGTAGGTATGGTAGAAAAACAAAAAGCAGTTGTGGAAAACGGAGTGCAAAAGATCCGTATTACAGCAGAAAAAGGCTATAGTCCAAAGGAATTTCAACTTCAAAAAGGGATCCCTGCTGAAATCACCTTCCATCGGGTCAATCCTTCCGGCTGTTACAAGGAAATTTTGTTTGAAGATCAGGGGATTTTAGAGCCTTTGGAAGTCGGTGTGGATAAGGTGATATCCTTTACCCCGACAGAAACAGGGGACTTCGAGTTTTCATGTGGAATGAAGATGCAAAAGGGTTCCTACACGGTTGTGGAAAAACGCCGTCGTGTCTTAAGTTTACGGGATCGCTTTTGGATTACTAGTATCTTTACTCTTCCCTTATTGATCTTGATGATCGGGATGTGGGCAGGATTTGTATCCCATCAAGTCAGTCGCTGGGGGACTTTTCTAGCGACAACGCCGATCATGTTGGTAGCAGGAGTTCCTTTTATCAAGAGTGCCTGGGCCTCATTTAAGAAGCACCATTCCAATATGGATACCTTGGTAGCTCTGGGAACTCTGGTAGCCTATGTCTATAGTGTATTTGCCCTCTTTACTGGTCAGCCAGTATACTTTGAGGCTGCGGGTTTTATCATCTTCTTTATCCTCTTAGGGCAAGTCTTTGAGGAACGGATGCGTAACAATGCCTCCGAGGCTGTGGAAAAGTTGTTGGATTTGCAGGCAAAAACGGCTCAAGTTCTTCGTGATGGGAACTATGTCGAGGTGGCGGCAGAAGATATCCACATTGGTGATTTGATTCGGGTCCGTCCTGGGGAAAAGATCGCGGTTGATGGGACGATTGTAGAAGGAAGTACGACCATTGATGAGTCGATGGTGACAGGTGAAAGCTTGCCTGTGGAAAAATCAGTTGGTGATGCAGTGATTGGCTCCACTATCAACAGCAATGGGACCATTCTCTTTAAGGCTGAAAAAGTCGGTAGTGAGACCCTCTTATCTCAAATTGTGGACTTTGTCAAAATGGCCCAATCCAGTCGTGCTCCTATTCAAGATCTGACGGATAAGATTTCAGGTATCTTTGTTCCAGTGGTGACGATTTTGGCCATTGCGACTTTCTGGGTTTGGTCCGTGCTTCTGGGCGCGTCGCTTCAAGAGGCCATGCTCTATGCAGTCTCTGTCCTCATTATTGCCTGTCCTTGTGCCCTTGGTTTAGCAACCCCAACAGCCCTGATGGTCGGAACCGGCCGTAGTGCCAAGATGGGGGTTCTGATTAAAAATGGAACAGTTCTTCAAGAAGTGCAAAAGATTCAAACCGTTGTATTTGATAAGACAGGGACTATTACCATTGGCCAACCACTTGTAACCGATGTTGTAGGAGATGAAGCGCGTGTCTTGACACTGGCTGCTAGTCTTGAAACTTTTTCAGAACATCCACTAGCCCAAGCGGTCTTATCCCAAGCAGAAGAAAAAGGTTTGGTGTTATCCCCTGTGGAAAACTTCCAAGCGATTGAAGGAAAAGGGGTTCAAGGTCAGATCGATCAGCAGTTGGTGACCTTGGGAAATGGCAAGCTCCATGATGGGACAGCGATGGATCCGGAGCTTGAAAAACGAATGGTAGAGTTGCAAGAGCAGGCCAAAACAGTGATCGGTTTGTCTGTGGATGGGCAAGTGATTGGCTTGATTGCCATTCAAGATGCTCCGAAGGCCAGCTCAAAAGAAGCGATCAAAAAGCTCAAAGAACGGGGCTTGAAAACGGTCATGTTAACGGGGGATAATGAACGGGTGGCCCAAGCTATTGCTAAGCAAGTGGGAATTGACACCGTCATTGCTGATGTCCTTCCTCAAGAAAAAGCTAGCGCCATCCAAAAACTGCAAGAAACTAGCAAGGTCGCCTTTGTTGGAGATGGGATCAATGATGCTCCAGCTCTCTCGATCGCGGATGTGGGGATCGCTATGGGATCTGGAACGGATATTGCGATCGAGTCCGGTGGCATCGTGCTCACGCAAAATGATTTGCTTGGCGTTGTGCGCGCCTTTGACATGAGTCAAAAGACCTTCCGCAGGATCTTACTCAATCTCTTCTGGGCCTCTATCTACAATATCCTTGGAATTCCAATTGCTGCTGGAGTCTTTGTAGGACTGGGATTGACCCTCAATCCAGAACTAGCAGGTCTTGCTATGGCCCTTAGTTCTTTGTCTGTTTTGACTAGCTCGCTGCTTCTCAATGTTGCGAAAATTGATTAATGGGAACAAAAAGTGATACAGAATTTTGTATCACTTTTTGTTCGATTTCCTACAGCTACAAGTCTTAGAGGTGCATGTAAATTATAATAAAATATTCTATTCTACTATAGTTTGTGAAATTTTCTCAAAAAAGAGCATCTGTTATGTAATAGGGATTGAGCATCTCTGAGCAGATTCTTATACATGTGCATCTCTTTGTGATAAATTAATACTGTAATCGTTTTGTAAATCGTTTTCATGAGAAATGTCAGAAAAAACTCATTTTCAAAACGAAACCTGATCGCAAAGATGAAGTAGAAGCGCTATGCTACATTTTTAAAGGATCAAAATAGATTTAAAGGAGAGTTAGAATGACTCAAGGGAAAATTACTGCATCTGCAGCAATGCTTAACGTATTGAAAACATGGGGCGTAGATACCATCTACGGGATCCCATCAGGAACACTTAGCTCACTCATGGACGCTTTGGCTGAAGACAAAGATATCCGTTTCTTGCAAGTTCGTCACGAAGAAACTGGTGCTCTTGCAGCGGTTATGCAAGCTAAATTTGGTGGCTCTATCGGGGTTGCAGTTGGTTCAGGTGGACCTGGTGCGACTCACTTGATCAATGGTGTTTACGATGCAGCTATGGATAACACTCCATTCCTTGCTATCCTTGGATCACGTCCAGTTAACGAATTGAACTTGGATGCCTTCCAAGAATTGAACCAAAACCCAATGTACAACGGTATCGCTGTTTACAACAAACGTGTAGCTTACGCAGAACAATTACCAAAAGTAATCGATGAAGCTTGCCGTGCTGCCGTTTCTAAAAAAGGTCCAGCCGTTGTTGAAATTCCAGTAAACTTTGGTTTCCAAGAAATCGACGAAAACTCTTACTACGGATCAGGTTCTTATGAACGTCACTTTATCGCTCCTGCCTTGAACGAAGTTGAAATCGACAAAGCTGTTGAAATTTTGAACAATGCTGAACGTCCAGTGATCTACGCTGGTTTCGGTGGTGTTGGTGCTGGTGATGTGATCACTGAATTGTCTCGTAAGATCAAAGCACCAATCATTACAACTGGTAAAAACTTTGAAGCCTTCGAATGGGACTACGAAGGGTTGACAGGTTCTGCTTACCGTGTTGGTTGGAAACCAGCTAACGAAGTGGTCTTTGAAGCAGACACAGTTCTTTTCCTTGGTTCAAACTTCCCATTTGCTGAAGTATACGAAGCCTTCAAGAACACTGAAAAATTCATCCAAGTGGATATCGATCCTTACAAACTTGGTAAACGCCATGCTCTTGACGCTTCAATCCTTGGAGATGCAGGTCAAGCAGCCAAAGCAATCCTTGATAAAGTGAATCCAGTTGAATCTACTCCATGGTGGCGTGCAAACGTTAAGAATAACCAAAACTGGCGTGATTACATGAACAAACTCGAAGGTAAAACTGAGGGTGAATTGCAATTGTATCAAGTTTACAATGCCATCAACAAACATGCTGATCAAGATGCGATCTATTCAATCGACGTAGGTGACACTACTCAAACATCTACTCGTCACCTTCACATGACACCTAAGAACATGTGGCGTACATCTCCACTCTTTGCGACAATGGGGATCGCCCTTCCTGGTGGTATCGCTGCTAAGAAAGACAATCCAGATCGCCAAGTATGGAACATCATGGGTGACGGTGCATTCAACATGTGCTACCCAGACGTTATCACAAACGTTCAATACGACCTTCCAGTTATCAACGTTGTCTTCTCAAATGGTAAATATGCCTTCATCAAGGACAAATACGAAGACACAAACAAACACTTGTTTGGTTGTGACTTCCCTAATGCTGACTATGCGAAAATCGCTGAAGCTCAAGGAGCTATTGGATTTACAGTTGACCGTATCGAAGACATCGACGCAGTCGTTGCTGAAGCTGTTAAATTGAACAAAGAAGGTAAGACAGTTGTCATCGATGCTCGCATCACGCAACACCGTCCACTTCCAGTAGAAGTTCTTGAGTTGGATCCAAAACAACACTCAGAAGAAGCGATCAAAGCCTTCAAGGAAAAATACGAAGCAGAAGAACTCGTACCATTCCGCCTCTTCTTGGAAGAAGAAGGGTTGCAATCACGCGCAATCAAATAATCCTGCTCGTCGAAAATCAAATGTAAACTGCGTTATCTTCACCTTGCCGTACTCCAGTACTGTCTGCGGTTCGATGCCTTGTTTATTCTTTGATTTTCTTAGAGCAGAACTTAAAAAGATCGGAGCAATCCGGTCTTTTTGTGGAGGATAAGAAATGAATTTAAATCAAATAGATATCATCGTTTCAAATGTTCCCCAAGTCTGTGCTGACTTGGAGCATATCTTGGATAAAAAGGCAGATTATGCTGATGATAGTTTTGCTCAGTTCACGATTGGCAGTCACTGTCTTATGTTGTCAGAGAATCATTTGATACCTTTGGAAAATTTTCAGTCAGGAATCATCCTACACATTGAAGTTGAAGATTTGGAACAGAATCAAAAGCGTTTGAAAGAATTAGGGATTGAGATTTTACACGGTCCTTGTGAAACGGATTGGGGAACAGAGTCCTTATTAGTTAAAGGCCCTGCTGGTCTAGTCATTGATTTTTATAGAATGAAATAAGGGCGCTTAGTCATTTGAAGTTAACCATAATTATTCTTAAAACAGAATATGAACTATTAAAAGATCGGAGTCATCCGGTCTTTTTGTGTTGCATGAAAGCGATCGTTACCTTAGAATAGGTTCGGTTTTTCCTAGGATCTTGTAAGACTTTTGGGTTAGAGAAGGGTATAATAGAACTATCAAATCAAGTGAGGTAGAGAGATGACCGACAAACTTCAATTTCCAGATGGTTTCCTTTGGGGTGGTGCGACGGCTGCTAACCAGTGTGAGGGAGCTTATAATGAAGATGGCCGTGGCTTGGCTAATGTTGATGTGGTGCCGATTGGTCCTGACCGTCACGCCATTATTACGGGTCAGAAAAAGATGTTCGACTTTGAAGAGGGCTATTTTTATCCGGCTAAGGATGGCATTGATATGTACCATCGCTACAAGGAAGACATTGCGCTCTTTGGGGAAATGGGCTTTAAAACCTATCGCTTGTCCATTGCCTGGTCTCGGATCTTCCCGAAAGGAGATGAACTAGAGCCGAATGAAGCAGGTCTACAGTTCTATGAAGACCTCTTTAATGAGTGCCACAAGTATGGCATTGAACCCTTGGTGACCATTACCCACTTTGACTGTCCCATGCATTTGATTACCGAGTATGGAGGTTGGCGTAGTCGCAAGATGTTGGAATGTTATGAACGTCTCTGCCGGACCCTCTTCACTCGCTACAAGGGCTTGGTCAACTACTGGCTAACCTTTAATGAGATCAATATGATCCTCCATGCGCCTTTTATGGGAGCGGGTCTATGCTTTGAAGAAGGGGAGAATGAGGAGCAAGTCAAATACCAGGCGGCTCACCATGAATTGGTCGCTTCAGCCATTGCTACCAAGCTAGCCCATGAGATTGATCCTAACAATAAGGTGGGCTGTATGTTGGCAGCTGGGCAAAACTATCCGCATACCTGTGCTCCGAGAGATGTCTGGGCTGGTTTAGAAGAAGACCGCAAGAACTATTTCTTTATCGATGTGCAAGCGCGTGGGGAATACCCTAACTATGCCAGGAAAGAGTGGGAGCATCAGGGAATTACAGTCGAGATGACGGAACAGGACCTGCAATTGTTGAAAGACCATACAGTGGACTTTATTTCCTTCTCCTACTATGCCAGTCGGGTCGCCTCAGGGGATCCAGCTGAAAGGGAGAAGACAGCGAGCAATATCTTTGCCTCTCTGAAGAACCCCTACCTAGAAAGCTCAGAATGGGGTTGGCAGATTGACCCTCTTGGGCTCCGCATTACGCTGAACATCATCTGGGATCGTTATCAAAAACCTCTGTTTATCGTAGAAAATGGACTAGGCGCCGTTGATACCCCAAATGAAGCCGGGGAGATTGAAGATGACTACCGGATTGATTACCTCGCAGCCCACATCAAAGCCATGCGGGAGGCCATCAACGAAGATGGTGTTGTCCTCTGGGGCTATACAACTTGGGGATGTATTGATTTGGTCTCTGCCGGGACAGGAGAAATGAAGAAGCGCTACGGCTTTATCTATGTCGACCGGGACAACGAAGGTAAGGGAAGCTTGGATCGCTCCCGTAAGAAATCCTTCTATTGGTACAAAGAAGTCATTGCGACCAATGGGTCTTCTGTAGAATAAAAGTTTTCGGTACTTGCTGGCCGACTCTCTCCTATAAACGAAAAAGCTTAGAATCCCACTCACAAGCTGGGTTCCTAAGCTTTTTGTATGTAGTTTAGCCAAGTCCTTACGGATTTACTGGTCGTAATCTAAGACATTGTTCTCGATGACAAACTTAGATTCAGCGGAAATGTTGGCTGCTCCTAGTTGCAACTGTGAACTTCCGTCTGGCTTCATGATGTGCCACTGACCGTCCTTGTGGGCAAAGATAGCCTGAAATGTGACGTTGTCACTCTTGTCTCGAATAGGTAGAACAAATGCTTGATCAGTATTCTCTAAGAGAATCTCTTCTTTTTTTTCAAAGTTATAGATATAAAATTGCCCAGTTCTTTGTCCCAAACCATGGAGTTCATCGACTTTTTGCCAATTCTCAAACTTATTCCGAACAAGGGATTCATTATAAATCTTGTTGAAGGTTTCGTTCCGTTTCTTCGTTTCTTCCTCGTCTAGTGTTTTCTGAAACTCTGCAACCTTTTTAGTCGTTTGAATGGTTTGTCTGTTTTGCTCCCTGATTTGCTGGCGGTGGATGACTCGCATCATTCTTGCAGCAACGCCCAGGATGACAAGGATGGATACAAGACTGATTTTAGTTTTAGCATTATTTTTCATAGATGAGTCTCCCTATTGTGTCATTGGTCCTATTATACCCTTTGAAAGAAAGGATCGTCAAGTTCATCTTGTGATGACCTAACATGCAGATCTACCTGGGGACAATAGAATTTTATCAGATTTTCATTGACGAAGGTCCCTTTATTTGATAGGCTAGAGAAATAGAAATGATTTGGAGTTTAAATGAAAAAGGAGCGAGGCAAGTGGCACGGATTTTATTAATCGAGGATAATAATGATATCCAAGAAATTTTATACAGTCTCTTAAGTGAAGGCCATGAGGTCCTTCAGGCTTTTTCAGGTACAGAAGGGCTACGGCTCTTCCAGCAAGAAGCTGTTGATTTGGTCCTTCTCGATATCATGCTTCCTGGTAAAAATGGCGATCAGGTTCTGGAGGAGATCCGTTTGCAGAGTCAGGTGCCGGTCATCATGATGACCGCTCTTGGAGATAAACACCTCATTAGCCAGTACCTCCTTGCAGGTGCCAATGATTATATTGTCAAGCCCTTTAATCTGGACGAAGTGGCCGCTCGGGTGACGGTGCAGTTGCGAAATCACGTCTCTCCGGCACAGGAATCTCAAGCGTCGCAAAAGCTTTCCTTTAAAAATCTGCTCTTGAATCCAGAAACATTTGAACTGGAATCTGGTGAACAGACGCTTCGCTTGGGCAAAAAAGAATTTCAAATATTTGAAACCTTGCTGGCGCATCCAAAGAAGATTTTTACCAAAGAAGAGTTGTATGAAGCGGTCTGGGAAGAAGTCTATCTGCCTGGAGACAATACGCTCAATGCCCAGTTGAGCAACCTCCGAAAGAAAATTGCCCAGCTCGATCCAGATGAGGACTATATTGAAACCGTCTGGGGCTTGGGAGTTCGCTTGAAAGGAGACAAGTAATGTGGGGATTGGTTCTAGTTCTAGTCGTCCTTGTCCTTCTCTTGGGACTGGGTTACCTTCGCCTACTCTCTGCTCTCAAAGATTTGCAGGAGCAAATTCAAAAGAAGCTCCAAAATGGGAGTGGGGTACGGTTGACCTCTCAGGTCTCAAAAAAAGAATTGGTCGCCTTGACCAAGCAGGTCAGTGATCTCTTTGATCAGATCGAGCGGACCAATCGGATTGCCTTTCAAGAGAAGAAAACCTTGGATATGGCCATCAGTAATATTGCTCACGATATTCGGACACCTTTGACCATTGCATCTGGCTATACCCAACAAATCATCAAGGGTGGGACGCAGGAAGAGGAAAAGCTGAAGAAAATTGCTTCCAATCTTCAAGTCGTCTCAAAACGCCTGGAATCTCTCTTGGAATACAGACGCTTGATGGAGGGAGCTATTCAGCCTCGGCTTACAGACGTTAATCTCAGCCAAGTCCTGACCCAGCAGTTGTTCCAGTATTATGATAGCTTGTCTGAGGCGGGGATTGCCTTAGAAGTGGAGATAGAGGAGCATCTTCATTATGCTACGGATCCGGAGCTTTGGGAGCGCCTCTTGCAAAATATGCTCAGCAATGTCCTCAAGCATGGAAAGGAGCAGGCCCGTTTGACCTTGATGTCGGATGCAGACACGATTCGGGTCGAGCTGCGCAATATTGTGCAACAACCGATCCAGCACTTAGACCAATTGGCTAGTCGATTCTACTCTGAAAATCTCTCGGATACAGAAGAGTCATCTGGCTTGGGTCTCTATATCATTCAAAATTTTGTAGAGATCTTTGGCGGGGACTTGCAACTGGCAACGGAGGCAGACTGGTTTATCTTGACCATTACACTAAGAAAAAAGGCTTGAGCACTGCTCAAGTCTTTTTGTTATAAATCTTTGTGTTTAAAAGTAGCCAGTCCTAGGAAGCCGAAAACAAGGATGAATCCAAGGGCGATCGAGAGGGTGTTGGTTGTTGCTGTTGTGCTCTGTACCATGGAATATTGGAATTCCAAGTTTAGATAGTGGAGAATATCAATATCTTTAAGGAAGAGCGCAGGAAGGCTTAAGAGGATATTTCCAATGAAGTAGCCAACGAAGGCCAAGGTGATGGATTGGCTGGCATAAAGAAGGAAGGAAATGATGCTGACCCAAGCCAAGGTGGAAAGGAACTGAATCAGCACGGTCAGTCCAAAATGAGCAAGGAAGTGCTCTGGCATGGTGCCAAGTCCATTGTAGAGCGTCGCGATCAAGAAGACGAGACCATAAGAAACAAGAAATTGGAAGAGAGCAATGGTCAGAACAACGGCGCTTTTGGCAAAGTAGTAACTGGTGCGCGAAACGCCATAGGCCAGACTATTCTTGTATAAGTTTTGCGTTAAGTCTGTTCCCAGGACCAAGGTGATGACAATAATGGTAAAGAGGATAGTCACACTGATGCTGGAAGAGTAGTTGGTCAAAGCTTTAAAGCCTGTCCAAACTTCGGTCGCTTGGGGCAATTTGGATTCCGTATTGACGCCGACGTGGCCAGTAGCTCCAAAGATGACTCCAGACAGGATGTTGAGAACGAGAATGGCTTCTGTAATCCAAAAACCTTTGGAGCGAAAAAGTCTGTAAAAATCTGCTTGAATGGTATGCAACATGATAAATCTCCTAAATGAAATATGTGGGATAGGTAATAGAGGAAGACGGTGATTGGACTAGTCTACCAAGTCCGTAAAGAATTTTTCCAGATCTTGGCGGGCATAGTAGATTTCGTCCACGTCAATATCGGCTTGAACGAGGGTTTTGACAATGACTTTAATATCGTGAGTCTGTCCGAAGATATGGATTTCTCCATCCTTATCGATGACCTTGATGCGGTGATGGAGTTGATCCTGGATCAGTTGACTCGCAAGGGCTAGCTGACTTGTCTTGAGGATGATGTAGTCTTCTCCTTGTTCTTCGAATTCAGCCTTGCTAATTTCTTTGATCAGGCGTCCTTGGTCGACAATGCCAAAGCGATTGGCAACCAGATAGAGTTCGGAGAGGATGTGACTGGAAATGAGGATGGTCATGCCGAGTTCATCATTGAGGCGTTTGATCATCTGACGGAATTCCTTGATTCCGACTGGATCAAGGCCATTGATGGGTTCGTCCAAAATGAGGAAGTCGGGTTTGGCAATGAGCACAATCGCAATTCCCAACCGTTGTTTCATCCCGAGTGAAAAATCACGGAATTTCTTCTTACCCGTATTATTCAGGCCAACATAGTTCAAGGTTTCTTTGATGACCTGGTCGGGATTGGGAATATGGCGAGCCTTGCAATAGTAGACCAGGTTTTGATAGGCGGTCATATGCTTGTGAGCCACGGGACTTTCAATGACAGATCCAACCCGTTTCAAGGCTTGGGTCCACTGGGAGCGATTTGTAGAAGCAAAGAGAGAGACGCTTCCGTCAGTTTCTTGAATCAGCTGGGTGATGATCTTGATGAGGGTAGTTTTCCCAGCCCCGTTCTTACCGATCAGGCCATAAACGTCGCCTTTGCGAATGGTGAGATTCACATCATTTAAGGCGTATTGTTGACCAAATTTTTTACTCAAATGGGAAATTTCTAATACTTTTTCCATGGTTTTCTCCTTCGTCCAAATGACTAGTTGTTTTCTTTACACTCTTAGTATACAGCTTGCTTTTCAAATAACTATCAAGCAATTCTCAAATATTTCTAAAAAAACGACTAACTTTTAAAAAGTTAGCCGTGACTTTAAGACTAAGTTTTCCTAGAGGCTTTCCTTAGGTGAGTACGGACGTCAGCGAACTTCAAAGAAGTTCCATGACTTAGTTTTGAGTCTAAGGTCTCAAAACTCCCGAGTGCCTGAAATAATTGTGTTTCAGGCACTTTTCTCACGGCGGAAAGCCTCAAGAAATTCATGCATAACTTTAAAAATAAACATTTCTTTAAATTTCTTGATTTTTTAAGTTATGTAACATGAAAATATACTTTATCTATATTAAGAGCAACTGTTTTTAAAGCTAGCCTCTTCATTTTAAAATTCAGCAACAAACTCTTTGATGGCTTGCGCGAGTTCATAGGGTTTCTCGGTATTGAGTAGATGACCTCCGTCTGCGATTTCTTGATAGCGACCTTTTGGCAGGAGCTTGGCCAATTTTTTTGAAGAAGATTGATTGGCCCAATCTTTGCTACCACAAATCACCAAGCTAGGGAGAGGGCAAGCTTTAGCGGTATCGGTTAAATTGAGCCCTTTTAATTCGGTCAAGATTTGAAGCATCTGTTGTTTATTGGCATCTTGTTTTTCAAAGACATGCTTGGGAAGTAGACGAAAGAGAAGGATCTGGAGCCGATAGAGGGGATTGGTGTTGAGTTTGTATTGTGTTCCTACAAGGACCAAGCCCTTGAGTTGCGGGAAGTCTTGTCTGGAGAGATCCAGAGCGAGCACGCCACCTAGTGAGAGTCCTACCAGAATAAAGGGTTCGCTTTCTTGCTGGAGGCGCTCCGTCAACCTTTCTTTAACTTCCTGATAGCTTTCTTTTGGATGGGAGAAAATATCAAAAGTTTTGGAGTGCAAGGGTGAAAGTGCAAATTGGACTCCTTGCCAAGAGAGGACATCTTGCCCTAGTCCATGTAAAAAAATAAGTTTCATCAGGAATCCTTTCTTTGAAAATCAAGTTCGTAGAGACCACGAATAGCATTGCAGGCATAAATACGATCGGCGTCTGTTAAATCGTTCAGAGTTAAGAGTTTTTCTTCAACCTGCTGGGTCTCAAGAAGATGGCGGCGGTAAATCCCGTCGAGTAAGGGGAGGTGAGCCGGTGGGGTATAGAGTTGTCCCTCTATCTCCAGCACCAGATTGCCAATCGTCGTCTCTAGCAAGCTTCCATCTGGCAGATGGAAAATTTGCTCGTGATCTGACTGGCTGAGATGGTCTCTCTGACTCGTTTTGAAATAAGTAAATGGCGTCGCTAAATCAAGCTTTTGCTCGGTCAGTTGGGCCTGTAGATAGCTAGCGGGCAAGTCTGTCAGCTCCGTGATTACTAGGTGAAAGGTCCCGTTTTTTTGCAAGGCGATCCGACAACGATAGTCAAGGTTGGATTCCAAATGAGCAAGCTCTTCTTGAAGTTCTTTCAGGAGTTTGGGTTCATCATAAGGATAGGCAAAGTAGCGACTAGCTTCTCTCAAGCGTGTTACATGTTTGTCTAAGAAAGTCAACTCTCCTTGGTGGATGCGGCCGGTCGTCAGGAGCTCAAAGTGAGGCTCTTGCCGGTAAAGGACAGCTGATTTTTGCTTGGTTTCCTGGTATTCACTTTCCCATTTACTGTCCCAAGTGATGCCTCCTCCCACGCCATAGATGGCTTGATCCCCCTGCATTTGAAGGGTCCGGATGGCTACATTAAAAATCCGTTTCCCTTTTGGAAGAAGGATGCCGATCGTTCCACAGTAGACACCTCGAGGAGACTTCTCCGTCTTTTGGATGATTTCCATAGTGGAGATCTTCGGTGCTCCTGTAATCGAGCCACAAGGAAAGAGAGCTCGGAAGGTTTGGATCAGGTCGATTTCAGCTCGTAAGCGACTTTCAATGGTCGAGGTCATCTGCCAAACAGTGGAGTATTGCTCGACTTGGCAGAGATGGGTCACCTGCTCACTTCCAATCTCCGAAATCCGGTTCATGTCATTGCGGAGGAGGTCGACGATCATCATGTTTTCTGCTCGATTTTTCGGGTCGGCTTCTAGCCAAGCAGCCTCTTGAAGATCCTCTTGGTTGGTGAGACCACGGTGCGTCGTTCCTTTCATGGGGCGCGTGGTCAGTAGCCGGTCGTCTTGCTCAAAAAAGAGCTCAGGACTGATGGAGAGGATGGAGACATCATCGTGCTGGATGAAGGCATTGTAATGGGCTTTCTGCTCTACCACCAAGCGATTGTATATAGCCAAAGGATCTGCTTTTAGCTCTTGAGAAAGCTGGACGGTGTAGTTGACCTGGTAGGTATCACCCTGGCGGATATGGTGATGAATCGTCTTGATGGCTTCTTGATAAGCAGGCGCCTCTACCTCTTCCTTCCAATTGGCTGGAAGATCCACAGCTTCATAGTGCTCTGGGAAAGGAAGGGTTTCGACCTCCTCGTGGATCGTAAAATAGAGGAGATACTCTCCCATAAGAGGTGCTGGATGGACAGCAAACTTCTTCTCAAAAGCAGGAGTAGCCTCATAGCTGACATAGCCAACAGCATAAAAGCCTTGCTCCTGGTAGGCTTCGACTTCTCTAAGAAGAGCCTCTACCTGGTCGAGGTTTCTAGTTTTTAATTCCTTTATAGGCTTGGTGAAAAGGTGGCGCAATCCAAGCTCTTTAAAATCAATAATCGTTTGTTTATGCATGCTTTGAGTATATCAAAAATAGAGGAAAAAAGGTAGATAAGGATGTAAGATTCCTTGCTTGGCCTTCCCTTTCATGCTAAAATAACCATAGAAACTGCTTTGGGCAAGGAGTAGGAATATGCAAAAGAATCCCCTCTATAACACCTCTAGTATCAGCTTTTTTCAATACCTCTTTGCGATTGCAGTGATTTTGGTGCATAGTGGTCGTTTAACCTCTTATGAGCCACTGCATTTTGGTCTCAAGAGTATGCTCGGCCGGCTAGCGGTGCCATTTTTTATCGTCTGTGCCAGCTTTTTCCTCAAGCAATCCCTAGGGAATTCTAAGAAAATGAAGGCCTATCTGGTCAAAATTGTTAAAACCTATCTATTTTGGAGTTGTGTCTATTTACCATATGCCTGGATCTTTTTTTCTAGCCTCAAACTCCCTGTCTATTTTTTTCCAGCAGGTGTTCTCATTGCACTGATCTATCTGGGAATGTGCTACCAACTCTGGTATATCCCGGCCTTTTTGCTGGGCTTGTTTTTGGTCAATCAATTGGTCAAACGCCTAGGTATGGTTTGGACGGGTGTGATCACCTTGCTCCTTTATTGCTGGGGCTTGATCGAGACCTATTCGGCTTATCTGGACACCACGAGTCTTCTAAAAGGCTACCAGCTCTATAGCAACCTATTTTTCACAGCGCGAAATGGTCTCTTCTATACGCCTATTTTTATCTTTATGGGTTATTATCTGTATGATCATTTTGATTCACCAAGCTTTAGGGTTCACCGTTGGCAAAAAGTAGCTCTTGCCTTTGGTTTGCTCTGTCTAGAAGGGATCATCATTTTTCAACATGAAGGAATCGATAAGAACTTTTTCTTTCTCCTTCCCTTTGTGACCGTTTATTTTGTCAATGCCTGCCTGCGATCGTCCTTTTTGAAAAGCTATGATTTGCAGTATTTAAAACAGATGAGTATGGCCCTTTACTTTTCCCATCCGATCTTTATCGAGTTGGCACGCTATGGCTTTAGGACTCTCCCTCTTTCTTATCCCGATAGGGGCAAGCTGATTTTTGTGGTGGCCTTGTTTGGAAGCCATCTCTTTGGAGTGGCCATGCTGTGGGTACGAGATAGAAGGGAAAAACAAAAGATTCCTTCAAATGGTGAAGAGTTAGATGAAATAACCAACCAATAGCAGGGTGTACAAACCTCAAACAGTTGTGTTTGAGGTTTTTTGTATGGACAAATTAAGGGGGGATAAGGATTGTTAGGCCTGCTTCACCTCATTTATAGATGTTTCATTTGATTGCCCTTGGATAGAAGGACGGGGAAATCATTACCAGATAGTGACTTATAATATAGACATTAGTGCAAACAATGTCTATATTATTAAATATTTATTATTTAATTTGAAAAGCAATAGATATTCTAAAAAATAATTGATAAAATTAAAGGGAGGGCCTTTTTGGAAGGCTAAGAAAAGTAAGGAGATAAAACATGAAAAAGCTTAGTTTATTATGGAAAAACTTTTTGAACAAAGGTTTTGTCATTTTAACGATTCTCATGATGCTAGGCCAGATTGGTCAAGGGGCTGTAACTGCCTATGCCAA
The DNA here is from genome assembly GCF_037890265.1 of Streptococcus sp. HCA-5024. Lineage (NCBI taxonomy): Bacteria > Bacillati > Bacillota > Bacilli > Lactobacillales > Streptococcaceae > Streptococcus > Streptococcus sp. HCA-5024. The sequence goes on along the minus strand of NZ_JBBKBR010000003.1, from coordinate 73,490 downwards.
CCAGCTAGCAGTTGGAGATAACGGGGCCTTGGATGTTACCCTCTTGTATGGGGACAAACAAGACCATCCAGGTGGCATGTCCTATTTTACAGGGGATACCATGTCTGGCTATATCCAGATTACCCCAAAAAATTTGACAACCGACATTAACGATGTCGCGATTACTTTGAAAGTACCAGGCAAGTACCTCAGAGAAGTCAGCATTCCAGACTTTAATAGTGCCTCAGAGCATGATAAACCAACGGTAACAAAAGTTGGTGATGACTATCAAGTCACCCTTCACTTTAGCAATTACCAAAAATCAGAAGTGTTGACCTTACCTTTTATTGGGAAGTTTACAATCGGGTATCCACCGACGAATTACTCGCTAGATATCACAGGAACATTGAACATCAATGGGCAAGAAACAGCGCTCAATGATATCATTTGGAAGCCTAAGTACAACGATTATCGTTTCACCAAGTACATCAACCAAAACTTGAACGAAGCCATGTCTAAGGACTATGCGGAAGCAATGCCAGGTATTGTCAAAGGTGCAGATGGAAAGAACTATATTGAAACACCATCTTCTGTCCCATTTGCCTTCCAATTGGACGGAATGCGTGGTCAATACGGTGGTCAATACCGTCAGTTAGAATCAGCAACGATCACTGATAAGTTACCAACCTATACAGATAAGAGTGGGAAGACTCGCACAGCTGTTCTTGATACAACCAAGTCTGAAGGCTGGATAGACAATGGAGATGGTACCGTTACGAAGACTTTCAAGGCGGATGCAAACGACAATCCAGCAGCTTATCACCAAGAATTTATGACCAAAATCAAGGATACTAGTTACCTCTACTTGAAATTCCCTGATTTGGTCTTAGAAAAAGACCAAACTATCAAAGACGTCCTTATCAAGGATTTGACCAACACGGGTAGTCTAGTAGGTATTCCTGCCAACCGTGGAGAGGGCGAACCAGATATTACAGCGGAAGATTCCCTTATTTTCCGTTTGACTTCACGTGACCTTGAAGGAGCCGGAAGCTTTGCCAAACGGGCGGATGGGGATGTTTATGATTCAACAGACTACAAGGCTGCTAATTACAAGTGGATTCTAAAATTTCATAATAACACCCCTTCACCTCAGAAGAATTTTGTTTTTTACGATGAGACTGTGGACCCTCGCTTGAAGTTTACCAGGATCGATTATAGTCGCCTGATGGAAGGAAACTATGGGATTGGGAAACAAATCCATACCATTGTCAAACGAATCATCCTGACTATGGAAGATGGTAGTACGAAAGAAATTCAGTCAGAAGCAGATAAAGACGGGAACGGTCTAATTGATTTGACCAAGTATGGAACCGTTGTGGGCTGGCGGATGGAAATGAAGGATGATTTTGTCCTTCAATCTGGTCAGGGAATTACCCTCAATAGCTATACAAGCTTCAAGGATCCTGAAAAGACGCGTTATGATGAAAACGATGCGACCAAAAATGTCTACAAGAATACAGGCCGTGTGACTTATAAAACACAGTCAAACGTTGCCAAAGATCAGTCAGCAGATTGGAGCTTTAAGCTGGTTCCTATGAAGGAAAGCTTTGAAATTGCAAAAAGGACTGATTACAATGATGTTCGCTATACTGATGGACAAAATATTCGTTTTGGTTTGATGGCAACCAAAGTAGTTTTAGATCCTGATAAGAATTATGGAGACCTACGGATTATTGATCTTTATGATCCGAATACCCTTAAAGTCGATTTTAAAGATTTTGAGAGAAACCTTGCCTCTAGTGAAAAAGGGATGAAATTCCTTAAGAGCTACGAGGTCATTGAAAATTACCACAATTCAGGTCGAACCGCTATTGTGATGCATTTGGACCAAAAAGAGTTTATTAAAGCTTCTCTTATGGATCTTAATCGTGTGCGTTTACCGTTTATCGTGGCCGATTTAAAAGGAAAAGATGACGGTGGAACCTTCACCAATAAAGTATATGTGGCAGGAGACGGAATCCACGATCTTGAAAATGCCAACCCTGATCGAGTTACCGAAGACGTGTATGACCTAAACGGGAATGGTTCAACAACGGATAAGATTCCTTATGCTCAATCAAACTATACAATTGTCGCAGCTGAAGGGATCTATGCCCGCAAATACATCGCTAAAAATGATGATCTATCCGATGCATCTACTGTTACTCGTACCTTCAAGCCTGGTGAAACCTTTAACTACAAGATCACCATTAAAAACAATACAGATAAGCCAGTCGAAGACGCGGTTGTTTACGATGCTCTACCAAAAGTACACGATGTCAATACCCTAGATGGTTCAAATCGTTTGACTGAATATACGGTTAGCCTCCGTGGACCTATAGCTGCTCCTGAAGGCTGGACAGTCTACTACACGACAGATCCTAGTGTCACAAGTGACACCATGGAGCAGGCAGCAGATAAGGATATCTGGACGGCAGCCGTAGCTGATTACAGTCAAGTGACAGGTATCAAGTTTGTGGCGGATAAAGGAACGACGATCCCAGCACGTAGCGAAGCAAACTTTGGTGTCCCAGTTGTTAATCCAACGGAGTTGACCAAAGACGTCAAAGACTTGATGCAAAAACGCACCAAAGATAATGAAGACAACGGTGGTCGTTCAGGTGTAGTCCAAGCCCATAACCAATTTGGTTACAAGGCGAAAGGTCATGAAGGAAATCGTGAGTCTAATACCGTAACTGCACAAATCTTCTCGGCTGCTTTCCAAGTCAAGAAGGTGGACAAGGATGATCCTAAGAAAGTTCTTGAAGGTGCTGAATTTACCTTAACTGATGCAAATGGCGCGGTTGTTGCGACGGCAACTTCTGATAAAAAAGGGGAACTTTCATTCAGTACCTTGACAGAAGGAACCTATACGCTCAAAGAAACACAGGCACCTGCAAATTACAAGTTGGATGAAACAGAACATGCAGTGGTTGTGACCTATGATGCAGACAAGCAAATCTACCACGTCACGGTGGATGGAAAAGCTGTCGGCTCAAAAGCTCTTCCTCTAGAAATCGCGAATGAAGCAGATATCAAGTATATCGATCTTGAAGCTTCAAAAGTTTGGGATGACCAAGACAACCAAGAAGGGCTTCGCCCAGCAAGTGTGGAATTCCAACTCTACAAGAATGGCAAAGCTCAAGGAAAACCAGTCACGGTTTCAGCCGCAACAGACTGGAAAGCCCACTTTACGAATCTTCCAGATAAAGACAGTGATGGCAAACTCAATACCTACACTGTTAAAGAAGTGAAAGTTCCGACTCATTATACGGTCGATACAGAAGAAGCTAGCTTCACAGATGGAAAAGCCACCATCACTAACAAGCGCACTCCTGAGACCACGACGGTTACAGTCAAGAAAGTCTGGGATGATGCACAAAACCAAGATGGTCTTCGCCCATCTACCATCAAAGTTCACCTCTTGGCAAATGGAACAGAGGTTCAAGCTCTTGATCTGACTGGTGAAGGAGATGAATGGACTCATACCTTCTCAGATCTACCAGTCTATAAAGATGGACAAAAAGTTGTCTACACAGTGACAGAAGACAAAGTGGACAATTACACCACTAAGATTGATGGCACTACAATTACCAATACTTACAAACCAGGTAAGACAAGCCTGACTGTTACGAAAAACTGGAAGGATGCCAATAACCAAGATGGCCTTCGTCCAAAAACAATCAAGGTTCAATTGTATGCTGGTGATCAAAAGGTTGGTAAGGCTGTTGAATTGTCAGCAGATAACAAATGGACCCATACCTTCTCAAACCTAGATGAGAAGAAAGCTGGCCAAGTTATCAACTATACAGTCAAAGAAATCGATGTTCCAGAAGGCTACACACAAGCCGTCGAAGCAAGCAATCCAGGTCAAGTAGTCGTGACCAACACGCACGAACCAGAAAAGACCAAAGTAGAAGTGAGCAAGAAGTGGGAAGATGGAGACAACCAAGACGGCCTTCGTCCAGCCAGCATTCAAGTTCAATTGTACAAAGATGGTCTTGCGACCGATCAAGTATTAGAACTTTCAGCTGCGAATGACTGGAAAGGTGCATTTGAAAACCTTGATGCCAAGGCAGCTGGAAAAGCAATTGCATATACAGTCAAAGAAGTAACTGTCCCAGATGGTTACAAAGTAACGGTAAATGATAAGGACAAGGCCAATGTTGTCTTGACCAATACGCATGAACCAGCTTTGACAGAGATGAAAGTCACGAAGAAATGGGAAGATGCCAACAACCAAGATGGTCTTCGTCCAAAATCCATTAAGGTTCAACTCTATGCTGGGGATGAAAAAGTAGGAGACCCAGTTGAATTGTCTGCGGATAATAAGTGGACTCACACCTTCAGCAAGTTGCCTGAAAAGAAAGCTGGCCAAGCGATCAGCTATCGTGTGGAAGAAGTCTCTGTTCCTGAAGGCTACCAAGTCACTGTGGATACCTCTGATGCTGCTCACACGATCTTGACCAATACGCATACGCCAGCGGTGATCGATATTCCAGTGACCAAGATTTGGAATGACCAAGACAATCAAGATGGTCTTCGTCCAGCAAGTATCGTTGTGAATCTTCTTGCCAATGGTGAAAAAGTTGCTCAAAAAGAACTCACGAATGCGACAGATTGGAAAGAAAGCTTCACAGGACTACCAAAATTCAAGGATGGAAAAGAAATCGTCTATACTCTTCAAGAAGAGAAGGTAGCTGAATATACGACTACAATTGATCAGGCTGCTTATACCATTACCAACACCCATGCACCTGGTAAGACAAGCGTCACGGTCACTAAGAAGTGGGATGATGAGAATGACAAGGATGGAATTCGTCCGAAGAGTATTCACGTTCAACTCTATGCCAATGATCAAAAAGTCGGTCAAGAAGTAGAATTGTCAGCTGAAAACAAGTGGACCCATACCTTTGCAGATTTAGATGAAAAAGCAAATGGAAACACCATCACTTATACAGTGAGAGAAGTCAGTGTTCCAAAGGGCTATGAAGCTCGTAACGACGAGGATGGTAAAGGAAATGTTGTGATTACTAACAAGCATGTTCCAAAAGAAACTCCAAAACAACCAACTCCTCCAAGTTCATCTGAACCAAAGAAACCGGGTCAACCTGAACCTAAAAAACCAAGCCAACCAGAGCCGAAGAAACCAGGCAAGATCTTAGGATTCTTACCAAATACAGGTACGACCATCTCTATTATTAGCCTAGTTTTAGCCTTTGTCTTGGCAAGCATTGCAGCTTATATTTTGAAGAAAAAGAAAAAATAAGCTAGTGCTTCCTTTATAAAATGAAACAAACACCAGAGATGGTGTTTGTTTTTTTATAGTGGCCTCTTATAATTGTCTTGCGATCATTCTCATGGGCGCTTGCTCTATTTTTTAATTCCCGAACGTTTTCAAAAAAAATTCAGAAAATTCTTGACTTCTATGAAAATCGGAGTATGATTAGTTGTGAACTGTTGAACAATCATTTTCAAGAAAATCCCTGATGTCGACTAAGGGATCTGTGAAAGGAGAAGCGGTTCAAATCGAAAATCTATAGAGCGTTGCGTCCGAAAGTCTAAACAGACACGGCTCTTTAAAAACAAAAGGAGAAAATTATGAAAACAGAACCGATTCATCGTACCAGTATGTGGAAATTTAAGTTAAGTGCTGCCACCATGACTTTGATTCCCGCTGCCGTGGGGATTAACTATGTTGCCAAAGCCTTGGCGGAGGGGTTAAAGTTGCCCGTTTGGCTGGGGTCTTTGGGAACCTTTCTTGCCAGCATGTTGGCTGGGCCGGTTGCCGGTGCCATCAGTGGTTTCATCAACAACGTGATCTATGGGCTGACCTTATCGCCAATTTCAACCGTGTATGCGATTACCAGCATCGGAATTGGGATTGCTGTCGGAGTTTTGCACGCCAATGGGTGGTTCTCGTCAGCGCGACGAGTATTTGTTTCTGCTATTATTATTGCCATCGTTTCAGCTGTCATTTCAACGCCACTCAACGTCATCTTTTGGGGTGGTCAGACCGGTATCGCTTGGGGTGACTCATTGTTTGCGGTAATGTCTGCCAATCATGCACCAAAGTGGCTGGCATCATTTACCGATGAGTTTGTCTTGGATATTTTGGATAAAGTCTGTGTGGCCTACCTGGCATTCTTCATCTATCGTCAGCTGCCGAAGCGGATGGTGCACTTCTTTAGCGGTGATAAATGATGACTGATCAAACATTGATTTCTGGAGCGCCACGGCTCAAGTTCAAGTGGTACCAGGTGATCGATCCGATTACTAAGCTCTTGTTCATCTTGGACATGACGTTGTTGAGCTTTTCCAGTATGAATTTATTGCTTCAGGCCGGATTAATTCTTGTCGCAACACTGCTATTGTTATTTTCCAAATTGAGTTCTACCATCTTTAAGGCGCTGGGATTCAGCCTGTTTATGATTTGCACCATGCTGATCATCCAAGGGTTATTTTACAGTCGGAATCAAACTGTGCTGTTTTCTGTGCTTGGGGTGTCGTTCTACAAAGAAGGCCTGATTTACGCCACCACTCTGGGTTGTCGAGTATTGGTGATTATTTTGACCAGTGGCTTTTTTATGGTGACCACGAGTATTTCAGAAAACGCGGCCTATTTGGAACTGTCCGGATTGTCTTATAAAACAGTCTACGTTCTGATGTCGGTGTGTTATATTTTGCCGGAAATGATGCGCAATATGCGGAAAATCCAGCAGGCACAAAAAGTTCGCGGAACCAATCCGCAAAAAACGTTGATTCAGAAATTAAAGTCAGTCCTGCCGGTTCTAATTCCATTGGTGATTAAGACCTTGGATCAATCGATGACGCGGTCGATTTCTCTCCAGCTGAGAGGTTTTGATAATCTCAACCGGACTGTCAGAACCTCCCAGCGCGAGTATCGCCTGTCGCGGACGCTGCACATTGGTCTGACTGGATTGGCAATTTTATTGATTGGGTGGAAGATATGGACGAAGATAAACGGATTGTAATTGAAAATTTGACCACCCGTTATCCGGGTACTGAGCAACCACAACTGCGTCAGATTAACGCGGAGGTTCATACCGGCCAGGTGGTTGGGATTATCGGGAATAGCCACTCCGGCAAATCGACTTTGTGCCGTGTGCTGGCAGGGGTCATTCCCAAAATGGTGTCTGCTGAGATTGAGGGCGACTGGCACATGTTTGGCCAGCGAGTGTCCGACAATTGGTCCGTTTATAATGCCATGAATGGAGTTGTACTGCAAAATCCAGCTGGCCAACTAAGCGGGTTGGCAGACACGGTTGCCGATGAAATTGCCTTTGACTTGATTAATCAGGGAATGGCTGAAGGACTGATTCAAAAACGGGTTGAAGAAGTTGCCACGCAAATGGGGCTGATTGAACAGTTGAATTTGCGTCCCGAGAGCCTTTCCGGTGGTCAGAGCCAGCGGTTGGCAATTGCCACGGCGATTGCGACTAACCCGGCTGTTTTGATTATGGATGATCCGACCAGTCAGATGGATCCCCTTGGCCGCCGACAATTTTTCCAATGGCTGGCCCAAGTCAAAGAGACGACTGTCTTCATTGTCACCAGTGAAATTGACGATTTGTGCGAAGTCGCCGACGTTGTGTGGGTGCTGCATGAGGGTCAAATGGTAGCCCAGGGCAGGCCGGGTGAGGTGTTTAATCATTTGGCAGCTGACTGGCAGATTCCAGCCCCGACAATCCAGCAACTTGCTCAAAAAATGGATTGGCACTTGGCTGATGGCCGGTATCCGGTGAATGACGCTGAACTGAAGGAGGTTTTTTATGCCCACAATTGAACTGAACCACCTGACGTTCACTTATCCGGAACGGTCCTTTAGCTTGGATGTTGAAGACAAACACTTCGCCGATCCGATGGTGGCGATTGTCGGCCAAAATGGTGCCGGCAAATCAACGCTCTTCAAATTGTTGACGGGCTTGCTGACACCACAAACCGGTGTGATTAAGATCGATGGAGAAAATTTTAATGATCTTAAACCAGTCGAAAAGTTACTGAAGGTTGGGATTACTTTTCAGAATCCTGACGATCAGCTTTTCAACCCGACCGTTCAACGAGAGGTGGAGTGGAGTGTCGCGCAGGTCATGGATGACCGCGACACGATTACGAGGCGGGCTTTAGCGGCTCTAAAAAGAGTTGGCTTGGATGATAAAACAGCTGAAAGTCCATATGACCTGTCATTGTCGGAACGCAAGCTGTTAAGCGTTGCCACAGTTTTGGCAGTGGATCCGGCGATTTATTTATTTGATGAGCCGATGATGTCGCTTGATTGGGAAAGCCGGCGCAAGTTGACCGCAATTTTCCATCAGTTGGCTGATTCGGGCCACCAAGTTGTGACCATCACCCATGACATGGATTGGGTCGCCGCCGAGTTTGAGTCGGTGTATGTTATGGAACACGGGAAGTTTGGCTTCGCCGGCAGTCCACGGGAATTGTTCAGCGATCACGAACTTGTCCAGCGAGTGGGATTACTACCACCGCGGATTATGGACATAGCGGAGTCGTTGGGTGATTCACAGACATATTTATCGGTTAATGATTATTGCCAGAAAAATCGAGATGTATAGAAAAAGTCACCTCTGCGGGTTTTCCAGGTTGAAGGATTAACTTCAGCTTCTGGCAAGAACTCACATGGGTGACTTTTGTGTTTAATAACGTTTCATGATCATCGGGTGCTTCCTCAGATCACTCGGTTTGATTTTACTTTGTTTCATGGTCATAATCATATACCATTTCTTTTGGATCTTTTGTTTGACTAATACAAAATAGGTCTTCATAGGTCTTCGCATTTTTAGCGCCCATTAGGATCATCAGTATAATTTTCTGAATTAGGAGACTGTCCCATCACTATTCGAACTTCGTCTCCCAACTTACGCTGTTCCCATTCATCCGCGAATCCTTTAAATCGCAATTCTGGAACTTTCTTTTTACCTGAATCATCTATTTTCGCCATAGTCCCCACCATTTTATTGGTTTTTCTTGATTTACCTTATCAACAGTCTCGTTGGTTGGTACCAATGGAGTAAGGCAGCTAAGAAAGGCTACTAGTAACAATCAATAAAATACAAGAGGTGGGCATGTTGCTTCACCTCTTTTTGTGATATACTAGAGTAGTTTTTGAGACCTTGTGGAAAAACTCTCATTTCAAAGAAGTAAAAGGAGAAAACATGGAGATCTTTTTGAGGAGTATATCAGGTATCCTCGTCATCCTGGGCATGATTTTAGTGGGCTTTGTCATTGGTGAAAAAGGCTGGTTCGATGACATGTCGCGTGGCCTACTTGCTAAATTGGTCACTCAAGTTGCTCTTCCCTGCTATATGCTTTACACCATCACGCAGCGCTTCACAGCAGCAGATCTACTTAAAATGTTGCCAGCCTTGCAGTTTCCTGCCCTGTCTATGGTTATTTTGCTTGGCATCGCGACAGCAGTAGCAAGGATCTTTGCAGTAAGACAAGACCGTCGTGGCCTCTTTATTTCCATGTTTTTTAATTCCAATACGATTTTCGTGGGGCTTCCCATTAACCAAGCCCTCTTTGGAGAAGCCAGCATTCCCTATGTTTTGATCTATTACATGTGTAATACGACCTTTTTCTGGACTTTGGGAACTTATCTCATCCAGCAGGATGGTGAGGGAGAAGCGCAGTTTGATCTCAAAACGAGTCTGAAAAAAGTCTTTTCTCCTCCTCTCATGGGCTTTCTCTTAGGGCTAGTCTTGGTGATCCTTCATATCAAGCTCCCTACCTTTTTAGCCAGTGATTTGCAGTATCTGGGCAATTTAACAACCCCTTTATCCATGATATTCATCGGCTTGTCGGTGTCTCATGTAGGCGTGAAGCAGTTGGTTCTGGGAAAAGATCAGCTATTGATTCTACTAGGTCGCTTCCTGGTTGCCCCTCTTTTGATGGCGACTATCGTTTACTGGATGCCTCTTCCAAGCCTGATGAAGCAAGTATTTATCATCCAGTCTGCCATGCCTGTGATGACCAATGCGCCAGTTGTTGCCAGACTCTACGGAGCTGATAGTGATTATGCAGCTGTCATGGTGACAGAGACGACCCTCGCAACCATGGTGGTGATCCCTATTCTCATGCTGTTGATGGCTTAACAAATAGAAACTACAAAAGCTCAAGTTTTTTAAAAACTTGAGCTTTTCTTATAACAAGGCTAACAAGATGGTAAGGACCAGAGCGATGCCCACCCGAATCAGGTGGTGGGCTGGATGGAAGTTTCCTTTGTGTTTCCCATTCCAATAGGCTCCGTAGCAAATCAAACCACAGCCGATCAACCAAAGGACTAGAGAGACAATCGGTAAAAAGAAGTAGAGGGTGAGAGATAAGGTCGCAAGGCTACTTCCGATGAGGAGAAATGTATTTCCTAGAGTGTGATTTCCCTTTTTAAATTCTGAAAGGGAGGCCAATAAGTGAAGAAGAACAAAAGCAAGGGCAAAGAGGGCTGTAAAAAAGCCGAGAAGAATGGGGAAGAACATAGGGTTTCCTTTCTAAGATATGATTGCCTGAGTACTATTTTTTATGACTGATTTTATGAAGAATCATAAATGATACTACAAGATTTAAAATAATAACCAATAAGGTAAAAAGAGAGTAACCATAAAGTTTAATTGGAAATTCATTTTTGAGATTGCAAAGAGCAAACAAACTCGTTAAAATGCCCGTCAACAATCCAGGCACATATTTTCGAATAACGACTGTCTGAATCAGATGTCCTAAGACATGGTAGATATAAGCGATTATGATGCTTGCGTAAATGCTATAGTTGTTAAACTGGTAACTAAGATATAGCGACGTTATTAGGATCAGAAATTGCTCCAAGACAATGGCATTGAAAGCAAAAGGAGTGTAATAAGATAGGATTCGATTGTTTGGATACTGGATTGATATTTTTTTGACAAAGGATGGCATCCAAACGATTTCTTCCAGTTCGTGAAGCATGAAGAGTGATGGAAATAGAAAGTAAAATTGTACGCTGGTCATTGAAAATACTCCCTTCTAGTTCGACCCCACTTTTAAAATCTCCAAATAAAACTGGGTCACTTCTTGTTCGGTGTAGGACTTGCCTTTTTTCAACCACCAGCTGAGGGTTTCAATGAAGTTAGTAACGACAAGGTGCTTGAGATAAGAATGAGGAATAGTAGGATGGGTCTTGATGAGTTCATCAGCCACCATTGGATAGACATCATGTTCTAGCTCTTTTCGCAGTTGCCGGATAAAATAATCATTTTTAGAGAGCAAGAGACTGGTCACATGGTCTTGATTTTTTTTGAAATGCTGAAAGATATGGGCCAGGTAGTCTTGTGGTGAGAGGTGTTCAGCACGCTCAAAGAGATGGTGAAAGAGTTTTTGACAGAGTTCATCCAGTAGTAACTCCTTACTCTCGTAATGGCTGTAAAAGGTCGAGCGCCCCACATCAGCAAGGTCTATGATTTCTTGAACCGTGATGGCCTCGTAGTCTTTTTGGTTGAGTAAGTGTAAGAAAGCCTGATAGATAGCTTTTCGAGTTTTGGTGATGCGACGATCCTGTGCTGTCATATGGACACTTAGAACAAACTGTTCAGTAACGTACACCCTAAACGGTTTGCCCCTATCCTTTCTGTTGTGAATGTTAGATAATGATAATGAACATGATGTTCATGAATCTATTATAACAAAGGAAATAGGATTATGAAGACAAAACATGCGGTCTGGATCGCTTTTTTCTTGAATTTGAGTTATGCCATTGTTGAGTTTATTGCAGGAGGGATTTTTGGATCCAGTGCGGTCTTGGCGGATTCGGTCCATGACTTGGGGGATGCGATTGCTATTGGGATCTCCGCCTTTTTGGAGAGTATTTCCAATCGTGAAGAAGATAGCCACTATACCTTGGGCTATAAGCGTTTTAGCCTTTTAGGGGCCATGGTAACAGCTGTGATTCTCATGACAGGATCCGTTTTAGTCATTTTGGAAAATATAACGAAACTCTTTCATCCACAACCTGTCAACGATGAGGGCATCCTCTGGCTTGGAATTATTGCCGTCAGCATCAATGTGCTAGCGAGTCTGGTCATTCGCAAGGGGCAAACCAAGAACGAATCCATTCTTAGCCTGCATTTTCTGGAAGATACTCTGGGCTGGGTGGCTGTCATCCTAATGGCCATTGTTCTCCGATTTACCGATTGGTATATTCTGGATCCTCTCTTATCACTTGCTATTTCCATCTTTATTCTATCAAAAGCCATTCCACGTTTTTGGAGCACGCTCAAGATTTTCCTCGATGCCGTGCCAGAAGGGGTGAACATCCAGAAGATCAAGACGGATTTGGAGCAGTTGGACCATGTCGCTAGTATCAATCAGCTAAACCTCTGGACCATGGATGGCCTGGAAAAAAACGCCATTGTCCATGTTTGTCTAGAGCATGTCAACCACATGGAGGTTTGTAAAGAGTCTATCCGAGACTTGCTCAAAGACTGCGGTTTTCAAAACGTCACCATTGAGGTAGATGAAGACTTGGCAACCCACCGAGCTCACAAGAGAAATATCGAAGACCTGGAAACTGATCAAGGTCATGGGCATGATCATCACCACCATTAATGACGACTTGGTATGAGCAGAAGCTCGATAAAAAGTGTATACTATAGATAAGTAAGCAATAGAAAGTAGGTCGTCCCTATGAAGAAAACAGTCTATACAGAAGCTGGGCAAGTGGGCCTTGTAGAAGTGGAACGTCCACAGATCGAAGCGCCAGATGATGTCATTCTCCGTATCGTTCGCACCTGTGTCTGTGGATCCGATCTATGGAGCTACCGCAATCCTGATATTGAAGCAGGTCATCAAAATAGTGGTCACGAAGCTATTGGTATCGTCGAAGAAATCGGAGAAGCCATTACAACGGTTAAACCAGGAGACTTTGTTATCGCGCCTTTCACCCATGGTTGTGGGGAGTGTGATGCCTGTCGTGCTGGTTATGATGGGACTTGTGACCGCCATATCGGCACCAACTGGTCTGACGGGGTGCAAGCAGAGTACATCCGTTTCCACTTTGCCAATTGGGCCCTTGTCAAAATTCCAGGGCAACCATCTGATTATACAGAAGCCATGCTCAAATCCTTCTTGACGCTGGCTGATGTCATGCCGACGGGCTATCATGCAGCGCGTGTAGCTAATGTGCAAAAAGGTGACAAGGTTGTCGTTATTGGTGACGGTGCTGTTGGCCAATGTGCTGTCATTGCAGCTAAGATGCGTGGTGCATCGCAAATCGTCCTTATGAGTCGCCACCAAGACCGTCAACAAATGGCCTTGGAGTCAGGTGCGACAGCTGTTGTGGCTGAGCGTGGTGAAGAAGGGATTGCCAAGGTCCGTGAAATCCTTGGAGGCGGAGCAGATGCAGCTCTCGAATGTGTCGGTACAGAAGCAGCTGTTGAGCAAGCTCTCGGAGTCCTCCATAATGGAGGGCGCATGGGATTTGTGGGCGTTCCTCATTACAATAACCGTGCCCTTGGTTCGACCTTTGCTCAAAATATCTCAGTGGCAGGTGGAGCAGCCTCAGTTACTACTTATGACAAACAAGTTTTGTTAAAAGCGGTCCTTGATGGTGATATCAATCCGGGTCGTGTCTTTACCTCAAGCTATAAACTGGAAGATATCGACCAAGCTTATAAGGACATGGATGAACGTAAGACTATTAAGGCTATGATTGTACTTGACTAACAAAAAAATTCTAGTAGAGGCTGTCTACTAGAATTTTTTGTAGTGAAATAAAATCTTATTTCAAATCCGACATCACTTGTTTCTTGGTGAAGGTGCGCTCTTGTTTGTTGGCTAGGGCCTTGATGCGCGCATCAAGGAGAATGGCACGGCCTTCGGCACTTCGGGTATAGACGAGGTCATACTTGCCCAGACTCTTTCGGATTTGTTCCACAAAGGCTTGGGCATCCTCTTTCCGTTTGTCAAAGAGGCTTGGTACTGCGAAATATTCTGTCTGATCGGACACTTTTTCCTGTGCTTTCAGGATATAGCGCTGATTTTCAATTGGAGCGAAAAACTCGATCATGGTTTGCGAGAAGAGTTCCTTCTCCCGCATGGTTCCGCCTTTCATATAGATTAGCGTGTTGATGGCATCCTTTCTGTCTCGTACGACTTGGATACGGGTCTCTTGAGTCTGAATATGCCCAAAGAGGAGCAGAGCTTGGTGGATAGCCTGACCAAAGACTTCTAGCCGTTTATAAGGGCTCTTATAAAGATAGTAGCGGAGCCAGGCAAGGAGTGCGAGAACAGCTAGGAAGAATAGAAGAATAAGAGACCCTTTATTCCATCCTCCTCTATATGAATAGTAAATAAAGTTGGCGAAAGCATCGGTCAAAGTGGCGGCCGTTAGCCAACGAGCTAGCTTCCTGGCGTCAAAAAATAGGGCCAGGGGCAGGAAGTGTTTATCCACTTGGACCTCGTTTGCAATCTCCATATTCTCCAGAATAGGCAGGGCTTTTTGCCAGCCGTCTCGGAGTTCTTGACGATGGGTGGAGCGCTCTAAGGTTTCTTCATTGAGTTTTTGCAACTGTTTTTTGGTATAGCGGATATTGTCAAAGGCTAGACGCTCAATACCGGATTCGATGAAGGGCTCCTTGTAATGGAGACCTAAAAATTGCTTCATCCGTCTTTCTAAGAGCTCCAGATCAGGACTGTATTCTTTCAACTGATCAGTGATGGCTTCGATTTCTTCCTTTTCAAGATCGGACTTTTCATACCATTTCTTTAGGGAAAGATTGATGGAGACCAGGTGCCAGATGTTGCTAGTCTTTTCTGGATCCTCAGGCCACACTCGGATGGCACGACCTCGCATTTGGTTGCTGAGCATAAAACTGCCGACAAAGCTCGCTAGGATCAGGGAATTGACGCAAGGAGCATCCCAGCCTTCTCCTAGAAGGGACTTGGTTCCAATGACGACTTGGATGAGCCCTTCTTGAAAGAGCTGGGTCACGGCTGTCACCAAATCATGTTGAGAACCAACCAAGCGAACCTTGAGAAAGTCATCTGGAGATAATTGGCCGACGTTTTGGTAAGTCAGTCGATTCCCTCCAAGTAGCTCTTCTAGTCTTGGCTTAGCAACTGTCGGGATGATGACGATGCTACCGGTCAAGACAGCAATGGCAGGAGGAGTTGCTTGCTCTAAGCTTTCCCTGCGAATGGATTCGAAATAAGAGAGTACTCCCAATTGAGTAAATTGGGCGTCCTTATCCCCGAGATGAACTTCAAAATCTTGGCGGATATAGTCTGTTAAGACCAGTTGGCGCAGTCGGTTTCCAAGAGCTTGGTATTCCGCCTTGAAAATCTCTCGAACCACATTGAGTTTTCCGAGGGATTGGTTGAGCAGTAGGTCTTGTTTTTTGTTGCGGATTAGTTTAACTTGTTTTCGATCGATCAAGCTGGCTGCTTTTAGTTCATGGAGGACTTGCTTCTCGTATTCCTCTGGTAGATTGTACCAGTGAGGCACCTGAAAGAGCAGACCTTGCAGGAGAATTTCAAGCCAGTCCATGGTGAAAGCAGGTAGTTTCTTGGCTCCTAAAAGCTCCTGGAAACGTTTGGGAAAGGCGATTCCCTTGCTTCGAAGAAAGATCAGGGTAGCAGAGAGATACTTGGGATCATTGAGCAATTCATCATCGCTGATCTGACCCGATAAGGCTTGGCAGTTTTGGAGGTATTGGCAAAAGAGGGGATCGGAAGTCAGTTGCTGCAAGAAAGCATTCTTTTGTTGGCTAAAGGCGTCCAACTGCTCTTGCTCTTCCTTGGTTGGAAAGGCGAAGCAAACATAGTCCTGGTGGGGACAAAGGGTCTCTTCCTTGACCAATTCGGGTACCGTAATTTCCTCATCGATCTCACCACACATGCGGATATAGCGATCCCAAAGGGCAGGATCCCCTTCATAGGGTGGGGTGGCGGTAAGAGAGATCATCTTTAAGTCAGGGAAGGCTTGACGAAAGGCTTCCAAACTCTTCCACCATTCATTGCGCAGGTGGTGACACTCATCTAAACAAAGAGTCCCAAGTGAGATGGCTTTGAAAGTAGTAAAGATATCAAAACCTTTGAAATCAAATGTTTCAATCTCTGCCTGGTCATCGGTATCCTCAGCTTGTGATTGACCGACGACTTGGTTCATAGCGCTGTGTAGAGCCTGATAGGTAGCCACTGTAATCAGCTTAGGATGTTTGAGGTCCTGAGAAATCAGTTGCTCCGCTTGGCTTTCATCACTCAAGAATGCCTGGATAATCCGGTCCACCCATTGCTGACGAATGGTGACCGTAGGAGCTAAAATCAGAGTTGGCTGACCAAAGCGTCTGATAAATTCGATTCCCAGGGTTGTTTTTCCAGAGCCGGGAGCTGCTACCAGATGCAGGTGGCCATCCGCCATAAAAGCGTCACTCTTATCGAGAACGCGTTTTTGATAGTGTCTCCATTGGCCTGTAAAGGCTAGTTCTTGTAACATTGGTTTCCTCCCTTGTGCTGTCCCCATTATATCATAGCGGAGGACAAGAATCTCTTGGTAGAAGCTGAAGATTCTAACATTCCTAATGAAAATGGCAAACAGGAATCATTCGTACAGAGCTAAAAAGGCCTAATCAGATGATTAGGCTTTTTCATGTTAGTCTTTCTTTGTTTTACGAGAGAGGCCAAAGGCAGCACTCATGCTAAGAAGACCAAGGCCAAGAGTTGTCAAGGCAATTGAGGTCTTGCTTCCTGTATTTGGAAGACTTGCTTCTTTTTGAGGAAGAGCTGCAGGTGCGATATAGACTGCTGTTTTGGCAGGCTCGTTTTTAGCCGGTGTGAATACAGTCGGTTTCGCAGGGGTTACAACAGCCGGTTTTTGAGGGGTAGGAGTCGGTGTTGCAGGCGTTTGGATGCTAGGTGTTTGTGGTTTTGCTTTCGCCACACGATGAGTTTTTGAGATCAACTCATACTTGTCTTTTTGGACTTTGAAGACACGACCTTTTTGGACAGTTTCAACGACTTTATTGGCAAATTGAACGTTCAACAAGTTAGCAAAGTTTTTGTCGATATCTAGGTAGAGACCATTTGTTCCATTGACCAATGGATCAAAGTCTTTTTTTTCACGTGTTTCACCAACCACTGTCAAAGAGATACCAGCATCTTGAAGGGCTTTCAGTGTCGCTTCTTTTGTTGGTGTATCCTTTGTAAGATCGATGTCCTCGTCTGTAATCAGGAAAGCAAAGCGATGGTTGTTTGCCCCAGTCCCCCAGTTGTAGTCCCCTGAAGTAGCGATATGATGCAATGGAACAGTAGCATTTTCATAGTAGCCATCAGTTTTGATGGTTTTCAGGGCGGAAATGAAGCTTTCTGGATCACTTGTGAACTTAGATCCATTGAAATCATGGTATTTGACTTCACTAGCTCTTTCGTATTCAACCAATCCTAAACGAGCTTGAATATTTTTGGCCGATAGATTGCGAACGAAGGTCTCGACATTCTTCATCGTATCCCTGATGTGAGAATCCATTGAAGTTGATTTGTCAATGACAAAGACGATGTCGGATGTTGCTTGAACTTCTTTTTTATTGACCACATCGGCTTCTTTTGTCACTTCGACTACAGTTGTTTTATTGACTGTTTCGGTTGTTGTCTCAGTGTAGTCAGCTGTCTCTTTGGTAGATGTAGCTGTCTTAGTAGATGAGACTGGTTTTGAAGTGCCAACAGGTGTGTTTGGATCTGCTAAGCTAGTAGTTTTGATGGTTGCTGTTGAGGTAGTGGTTGTATCTGCACCGTCTGTTTTAGCAGATGGGCCAGTTTTTTTAACGTCCACAGCGATGACATCCCCAGTTTTTGCTTTATCAGCAGGAACAACTGGTGTATTGGCTTTGGCGTTGATTTCTTCTGTTGCAGCAGTGATAGGTGATTTTGCTGCTGTAGTAGCTGCAGGAGCAGCTTGGGTTGTTGCAGGTGCAACGTCATCAGCAGAAGCAATAGTCGTTCCTGTGAAGACTGTTCCTAAAACAACGGAAGCTAAAGTTAAAGTTTGTTTACGTGAAATAGTATATTTTTTCAAAATACGTCCCCTTTTTAATAAACTTTTTTCTATCATACAGGTTTTTGAAAAACTTGTCAACGGTATAATAATCAAGGGTTTTACCGACTTTTATATCCCTAATTATTGATAAAAAGCTGAGTGAGAAAAATATACACAAAATAATTTAAATATACAAAGTGTGCAAAAGAAAATAGGATTCCCACAAATTTGCAGGAATCCTTATTTTATCGGCATTTCTACTATATTTTTTAGTCGTAAAAAATACTAGCTAGTCACTTTATTTATGTTTCTAAATCAACACATAGGTTTCAACCGCTTGCCCAGCCCCGTTTTCATTGTTGGTCTTTGTCACGACTGCTGCTCCGTCTTTCACCTCTTGCGGAGCGTTGCCCATAGCGACACCGATGCCTGCTTTTTTGAGCATAGGAAGGTCATTGAAGTTGTCCCCCAGGGTGAGGACTTCTTCTAAGCTTAAGTGGTAGTGATTGGCAAGCTCAACCAGAGCATCCTCTTTAGAGACGTGCTTAGCCGTAACTTCTAGGTAGTTGGCTTTGGAGAGATAAAAGGCGGTAGAAGGGAAGTCGTTGGTAGAAATAGTGTGATAGAGGGCTTGGATCTCTTCTGCATTTCCAATTAAGAGCAATTTGTGGAGGGGCTTTGTCGTATCCAGCAAAGGATCCAATAGGGGGAGAATATGAGGTTTTTCCCCTGTAATCCGGGCCTCCTCTTGGCTCCATTGGTCGAGATGATCGGTCATCCAGTCTTTTCCACTATAGAGGTTGATCGAAACTTGAGGGAAGTGTTGGTTGGCCCAGTCGATAAAGTTCCGGGCCTCCGTCTTGTCCAAGGGATGCTCGAAAAGAACTTGTTCTCCTTTTTGAATCAAGGCCCCGTTGTAGCAGGCCATAGGACAGTCTTCTATGTCGAGCTCTTTGGCAATGGGTGCCATCCCTTTTGGAGAGCGAGCAGAGGCCAGCACGAAAGGAATCTTTTCACGCTTTAAATCCGGGATCAATGATGCTAACTGTGGATCGATCTGATGGTGGTCATTTAAGATGGTGCCATCGATATCGCTGATGATGAGACGAATGTGAGACATAAAGATTACCTCCTAATAGAGAATAGTGGTTTCGTTGCCGACTTGTTTAAGGATTTCAGGGCTTGGTTTTTGGTCGGTAATCCAATAATCAAATTGCTTGAGACGAGCAAGATAGTAGTTGGCATTTTGGGAGAACTTGCTGCTTTCTGCCACCAGCACCTTGGTACGAGCCCGTTCAAAGACGAGGGATTTGACGGCAACGTCTTCAGCATCTTCAAAGGTGACTTCGCCATTGGCTAAGCTACTCGCTCCAAAAAAAGCGAGATCAAAACGAAGATTGTCCAGTATTTGTGCTTGATTCGCGTCATAGTAAAAGCGGTTTTTAGGGTAGAATTTTCCTCCTAAAAGATGAAAGTCAACCTGGGAATGGCTACTGAGCTGGATGGCATTGTCAAGGGAATGCGAATAGACTGTGGCTTCCTTATTAAGCAAGCCAGCAAGCAGGGTCATCGAGGTGGAAACGTCGAGAAAGATCACTTGTCCATCTTGGATCAATTGCAGGGCCTTTTGAGCCATGGCAGTCTTTTCCTTGTTAGCCTTCTGACTACGGTCTAGGTAAGAAGGGCCGGGTTCTTTGTTTAAGGGAAGGAGCCCACCGTGTGTCCTGCGGACTAGCTGGCGTTGGCTAAGAAGAGCAAAGTCTCTGCGAATAGTATCTTTTGAAACCTTAAAGTAATCAACCATTTCTTTAGCGGATAACTGTTTTCGCTCTTTTAAAAGTTCTAGGATTTTTTCGAGCCGTTGTTCCTGGTACATTAGCTTGCTCCTTATTTCTGTTCTTGCCTATATTTTACATTATCTATTAAGTCGATGCAAGTGTTTTTAATCATTTTTAAGCGTTTGTGATCTTTTTTCTTGCGGACCCTTATTCTGACGTTTGTTTTAAAGGGGGAATTCTGCTATAATATGTCAAAATAACGTGGAGGTTTCCTTATGGCCAGTGAATATGAAAAAATGATTGCGGGTGGCTACTATAGACCTGCGGACCCTGGATTACGGGCTTTAGCCCAAGCCTCTCGGGAGAAACAAGAAGCTTTTAACCAAGAGGTGGATCCTAAAAAAGGGGCAGCTATCATCAAAGAGTGGTTTGGATCAACCGGTGAAAACCTCTATCTCAATCGTCAGGTTCTTGTGGATTATGGGGTCAACATCCATCTGGGAGAAAATTTCTATGCCAATTACAATTTGACCATGTTGGATGTATGTCCCATCACGATTGGAAAGAATGCCATGATTGGTCCTAATTGCCAATTTTTGACGCCCTTGCACCCACTGGATCCAGGCGAGCGCAATTCTGGTCTCGAGTACGGGGCGCCGATTACGATAGGAGATAACTTCTGGGCAGGAGGAGGGGTCACCATCCTTCCTGGTGTCACGCTGGGTGATAATGTGGTCGCTGGTGCTGGGGCAGTCGTGACCAAGTCCTTTGGAGACAATGTGGTCCTTGCTGGAAACCCAGCCCGTGTCATTAAAGAAATACCCGTCAAAAAGGAGAAACGATGATCCGTAAACATGAAATTCCTATTTTAGAGTTTGATGACAATCCGCAGGCGGTCATTATGCCGACTCATGAGGGACTAAATCTGCACCTACCTGAAAAATGTGTGTATGCTTTCTTGGAAGATGAGATTGAGCGCTTTGCCAAAGCTGTTGGAGCCAAACAAGTAGCTAGCTTTGTCTCAGCTACCAAGGTCTATCCGGTCTATGTTATGGAGTACAAAGGAGAGGAGATCTGCTTGGCCCAGGCGCCAGTTGGATCTGCAGCTGCTGCGCAATTCATGGATTGGTTGATCGGCTATGGAGTGAAGAAGATCATTTCCGCGGGTAGCTGTGGGGTCTTGGTGGATATAGAAGAAAATGCTTTTTTAATCCCGACCAAGGCCTTGCGAGATGAGGGAGCCAGTTACCATTATGTCGCTCCTTCTCGTTATATAGAGGTGGACGGCCGTGCCCTGACTGCTATTGAAACAGTTCTCAAACAAGCGTCCATTCCTTATCAAGAGGTTATGACCTGGTCAACGGATGGCTTTTATAGGGAAACCCCTGACAAGGTAGCCTATCGGATCGAAGAAGAATGTAGTGTTGTGGAGATGGAGTGCGCCTCACTGGCAGCAGTCGCCCAGCTTCGTGATGTAGTTTGGGGCTTGCTCCTATTTACCGCAGATTCTCTTGCAGACCTGGAAAATTATGACCAGCGTGACTGGGGTGCTGAAGCTTTTGAGAAGGCCCTAGAATTGTGCCTAGAGATGGTTCATCACTTGTAGGTCTTTTCACCTTTTTATGATACAATGAAGCTATGTTAGTCAAATTATTTTTTAAACAATGGCAGGCCAAAATTAAAAGCCTGTCTCCGGCAAGGCGAATCTTTCTCAGCTTTGCCTTGGTTATCCTGGTGGGCTCCCTCTTATTGAGTCTGCCTTTTGTCCAGCAAGCAATCTCAAAAGCAGGTTATGTCGACCACCTTTTTACAGCAGTCTCCATGGTCTGTGTGACAGGGCTCTTTACCCAATCAGTAGCTTCGACCTATAATGGTTGGGGGCAATTGATTTGTATGCTCTTGATTCAGATTGGTGGCCTGGGGATCTTGACCTTTATCGGTCTCTTCTTTATGGAAGGTCGCCAAAAGCTTAGCTACAAGGACCGACAGACCATCCGGGACAGCTTTAGCTTTAGCAATAACCAGAGCTTGGCCCGTTTTGTCCGTTCTATTTTCATTACCACCTTTACCATCGAAGGACTGGGGGCCTTGCTCCTCATGATTCGCTTCATTCCTCGATTTGGTTGGGGCCATGGAATCTTTAACTCTATCTTTGTTGCGGTCTCGGCCTTTTGTAATGCGGGCTTTGATAATTTTGGGGGCGATAGTATGATGAGCTTCCAGACCGATTGGTTGGTCAATATGACCTTATCTGCCCTTATTATTACTGGGGGCTTGGGCTTCATGGTCTGGTTTGACCTGGCTACCAAGGCCCGTAATCAATCAGGACGGCGGACTCTTCGCTTCCATACCAAGGTGGTTCTCTGGTTAACAGCTGCGATCCTTCTCTTTGGGACAGTAACCAGTCTCTTGACCGAGTTTAATAATCCAGCAACGATTGGGTCCCTTCCATTAGGAGAGAAGATCTTGGTCAGCTTCTTCCAAACTGTCAGTATGCGGACAGCTGGTTTTGCATCCTTAGATTATACAGCAGTCCGGCCAGTGACGCTCTTCGTCTATCTCTTGCAGATGTTTTTAGGTGGAGCACCGGGTGGGACAGCAGGGGGCATGAAGATCACCACCTTCCTGGTCCTCTTGCTCCTGGCTCGGAAGGAACTATTGGGGCTACCACATACCAATTTAGGAAAACGTACCATTTCACCAGACATTGTTCAACGTTCCTTTGGGACGGCGGTGATTTTCCAGTTGACCTTCTTAGTGGGTCTATTAGGAATCTGTTTGGTGACGCCGGATGGCCAACGCTTTATTTATTTGGTCTTTGAGGTGGTATCCGCTCTAGCGACAGTAGGCGTGACAGCCAATGTGACCTCGACCTTAAATGGGGCGGGACTAGCCATTATTATGGTCCTCATGTTTATCGGACGGATTGGTCCTTTGACCCTTATGGTCAGTTTGAACAATTACCAAGCCAAGAAAGCAGATACCTTGCAGTATGCCAAGGCAGACATCATTATCGGATAGGAGAAACTCATGGCGAATCGAACCATTGGAATTTTAGGATTGGGAATTTTTGGACAGAGTGTCCTGAAAACCTTACAGGATCAGGATGTGGATATTATTGCAATTGACGATCACGCAGATGTGATCAACCAATATGAATCCATGATTACGACTGGAATTGTTGGAGACATTACAGAAATGGACCTCCTGGATGCGGCAGATATTGGAAACTGTGACACAGTCGTGATTGCGACAGGTGAAAACCTGGAGTCCAGTGTCCTAGCTGTCATGCACTGTAAGGCATTGGGCGTCGAGCACGTCATTGCTAAGGTCAAGAATGAAGTGACCAAGGAAGTTCTTGAGAAGATTGGGGCTGATCTGGTCATCCTGCCGGAGGTAGAAGCAGGCATGTCCCTCGCTAAAATGATCCTTTTCCAACACCGGATTGAAGTTTTCCAGTTGGATGATGAGGTGGTCGTGGTTGAGTTTACCGTTCCATCTGCCTGGGTTGGAAAGAGTATTCGAGAGTTGGCGGTCAGAGACCAGTATCAACTCAATATCATTGGCTATCGAGATGCAGAAGAGCAGCCCCTGCGGAGCCAGTTAGGACCAGATTTTGTATGGCCAGCGGAGGTACGCGTGATGGCAGTGACGGACAACCAATATCTGGATAGAATCCAAGATTTGTTAGACTAATTGTGTAATGGAAACGGCCGAAAGGTCGTTTTTTTCCTCTCTAGGTTAACTCTTCTTTAAGCAATGATTGCTAAAGTAAGAGAAACAAAAACACTTCCATTGTGGGAATAGAAGGATGAAAGATGATATTTTTTAACAGAATACGACCCAAACAGCCCTTAAAAGAGCTCAAATGGTTTGATATTGGCATTGTGACGGCCATTCTCTTTGGGCAATTCATTGTCCGCTCGACCCAGCTGTTTTTAGCCAGTTTTCAGCCAGTCGCGCAGACTGCAGTAGCCACAAGCAGTAGCAGTACTGCAAGTGAAGGAGCTGCTTATTCCAGCAATATGACCCTGCAATTGATCTTGCTGGCTCTAGCCCTTCTTTACTTGCTGCTCCGTCGCTTTGATTTTAAACAATTGCCGATCCGCTTCAAGTGGTCCACCTTGATCTGGGTGCCCCTGCTCTTTGCAGCGATGGGACTTTTTGGAGATGTGATCTCAACGGTTTCGGGTGAATACAATTACCTAAGTCCGAGTCTTTGGCCTTTTATCGATCCTATGCAGATCCTCCATAAGTTCATGGCTTTGAGTCCCATGGCAATTGCTTATGGTTTGCTCAATGGATTTTATGAAGAATTTTTCTTTTTGGGCTTAATGACTTCGGTAAGTGAGAAGAACAAGTGGAAGGCACTGGCCTTTTCAACCCTGATCCGTTTTTCTTTCCACACCTATCAAGGGCTTCTCTGGGCCTTTGTGATTGGCGTCATTTATGGACTCTTTTATTACGTCATGTACAAGAAGGTCGTCAAGAATCTCTTGCCATTTTTCCTCATGCATGCCTTGGCAGATATGTTTGGCTCGAGTCTCATGTATCTCTTGATCAATTGGGGAAGTTGATCTTATAAAATTTTAGGAAAGGCTCTGTCAAGTGTTGACAGGCCTTTTTTTGAGTGCTATAGTAAAAACGTAAGCGTTTACCTAGTGAGGCGAAGCAGATGAAAAGAGGGCGAGTCAGATGCCCTATAAAAAGAGGAGGACAGACAAATGGCAGGACCAGTCATAGAGGGAGAAAACTATCGAATCTCCGTATTAACGGAATCCTTGGTGCGCTTGGAATACTCAGAGGATGGTGTTTTTGAGGATGGCCAGACGCAAGTTGTGCAAAATCGTGATTTTGGACCTGTTGCCTGTGAGGTTGTGGAGACAGAAGCTGTTCTCGACCTTCATACGGAGCATCTCCACCTCCATTTTGAAAAGGGACCTTTTACACCGGATCGGCTTTTTATCGAGCTCAAGGGTCAGTATGCAGTCTATGGGAGCCGGTGGCACTATGGAGATCAGCCGGAGACCTTAAAGGGGACCAGTCGGACGCTTGACGAGGTCGATGGAGCTATGGAGTTGGAAGATGGGATCTTGAGCAAGGCCGGCTATGCTCTTTTGGACGATTCCAATTCCTACTTGTATGATGTCGAAAGCGGATTTAGAGCACGGCCATGTCCAGAAGTGGATCTGTATTTCTTCGGTTATGGGCGCGATTATCTAGGTGCCTTGAAAGATTTTTACCATCTGACGGGACAACCACCCCTCTTGCCACGTTATGCTCTGGGAAACTGGTGGAGTCGGTATTGGCCTTATACTAGTCAGGAGTACACAGATTTGATGGATCGTTTCAAAGCAGAAGGGGTGCCTTTAGCTGTTAGTGTGATCGATATGGACTGGCACAAGACAGCGATTCCTGCTCGCTTTGGAAGTGGTTGGACGGGCTATAGTTGGAACCGGGACTTGATCCCTGATCCAGCTGCCTTCTTACATGGTCTTCATGAGCGTGGTTTAAAGGTGACCTTAAATGTCCATCCAGCAGATGGCATTCGCGCCTTCGAAGATGCTTATCCCATGGTCGCAAAACGCTTGGGACTGGATGCAGAAAAAGAAGAAGCGGCTAGCTTTGACTTTTATAGTCCAGCTTTTCGCGAAGCTTATTTTGAAGATGTCCACCATCCTTTGGAAGATCAAGGAGTGGACTTTTGGTGGATTGATTGGCAGCAAGGTAGTCATGGCAAGATGGATCCCCTTTGGTTGTTAAATCACTATCATTATCTAGACAATTGTCGAAAAGGCCAAGCTGGTCTCATCTTATCGCGTTATGGGGGTCCTGGTAGCCATCGGTATCCGATCGGTTTTTCAGGGGACACTATTGTGACTTGGGAATCCCTAGCCTTTCAACCCTATTTTACTAGCACAGCTTCCAATATCGGCTACACCTGGTGGAGTCACGATATCGGTGGCCATATGCGGGGCTACTATGATGAAGACTTGGCTCTTCGCTGGTTGCAGTTTGGGGTTTTTAGCCCGATCAATCGTCTTCATAGTTCTTGTAATGCCTTTAACAGTAAGGAACCGTGGTTTTACTCGTCTGAGACCTGTCGCTTGATGAAGCAGTATTTGCGCCTGCGCCATAGCTTACTGCCTTATCTCTACACCATGAATGTTGCGACGCACGAAGAAGGGCTACCCTTGGTTCAACCCCTCTATTACCACTACCCAAATGAAGAAGAGGCTTATGAAGCGAAGAATCAATATTTCTTTGGCAGTGAACTCATGGTGGCGCCAATTACCGAAGCGCTGGATCCGGTCTTTCATAGTGCTTCTGTGAGCGTTTGGTTCCCAGACGGCGTTTGGTATGATTTCTTCCATGATTGGAAGTATGAAGGAAGAGGCAAGCTCACGGTCTTTAGGACCAGCCAGGATATTCCAGTCTTTGCACGTGCGGGAGCTATCATCCCTATGGATGCACAAGCACAGACAGGAGTGGACCTTCCAGAAATGCTGGACTGGCATCTCTTCCCAGGTGACAATCGTTCCTTCGTACTCGTCGAAGGAGAAGGAGCTAGCAAGGTTGAAACCCGCCTAACAGTCGATTGGGATGAAAGAAAGATTAGTCTGGATTTAACAGGTGATCTAGCCTTGCTTCCTGAAAAGAGACAGCACCGTTTCTTGCTCCATACCTTTGAGACGGACCCTATCATAGTGGACAATCACAGTCAGGAGATTGCGATGGGAGAGCTGCAATCGCGTCCGATTGCCAAAGAAGATCGGATGTTTGAGCTCTTAAAATCTGCCAACCTGGCCTACGATAGGAAAAATGAATTATTTGCGGCTTGTTCAAGAGCCAAGGATTGGAAACAGTTGATGAAGGTCATCACGCCTTTGGAGGAAGGCTTGCGCCAACGTCTCTTTGAAGTGATTTATTCCAGTGAAGAGAATGAAGACTTGTAAATTCTTGCAATTTCACCCCTATTTTTGTATGATGAAAGTGATTTCACAATCATAAAGGAGAAGAAAAAATGGAACAAAAATGGTGGCATAATGCCGTAATTTACCAAGTTTATCCAAAAAGTTTCAAGGATAGTAAGGGCGATGGCATCGGGGATCTCAAGGGGATCACGAGCAAGCTAGACTATCTGGAAAAGCTTGGGATTACAGCCATCTGGCTCTCACCAGTCTACAAGAGTCCTATGGATGATAACGGCTATGACATCTCGGATTACGAGGATATTGCCTCCATCTTTGGTACCATGGAAGATATGGAAGAATTGATCGCAGAAGGTCAGAAACGCAAGATCAAAATCATCATGGACTTGGTGGTCAACCATACCTCTGATGAGCATGCTTGGTTTATCGAGGCGCGTGAAAACCCAGACAGTCCAAAGCGGGATTTCTATATTTGGCGCGATGAGCCCAATGGCATTATTTCAGCTTTTAGTGGCTCTGCTTGGGAGTTCGATGAAGCTTCAGGCCAATACTACCTACATAACTTTAGTAAGAAGCAACCAGACCTCAACTGGGAAAATGAGGAGCTTCGCCATCAGATCTATGACATGATGAATTTCTGGATTGACAAGGGAATTGGTGGCTTCCGTATGGATGTGATCGATATGATCGGTAAGATCCCAGATCAGGAAATCATTAGCAATGGTCCCATGCTCCATCCTTACTTGAAGGAAATGAATCAAGCGACCTTTGGCGATAAGGATCTGCTCACAGTGGGAGAAACTTGGGGAGCAACTCCAGAGATTGCCAAGCAATACTCCAATCCAAAAAATCAAGAATTGTCCATGGTTTTCCAATTTGAACACATTGGCCTTCAATACCAACCGGGTCAACCAAAGTGGCACTACGCGAAGGAATTGGATGTGCCTAAATTGAAGGAAATTTTCACCAAGTGGCAGACGGAATTAGGAGAAGAGGAAGGCTGGAATTCCCTCTTTTGGGACAACCACGATTTGCCACGGATTGTGTCAACTTGGGGGGATGATGGCGACTACCGTGTCAAATCTGCCAAGGCTTTAGCGATTCTGCTTCACTTGATGAAGGGAACTCCTTATATCTATCAAGGGGAAGAAATCGGGATGACCAATTTTCCATTTAAGAGCCTTGAGGACGTAGAAGATATTGAGTCGATCAACTATGCTCATGAAGCCTTAGAAAAAGGGGTTCCGCTCGAAGTGATCATGGATCAAATCCGCCATATTGGTCGGGACAATGCCCGGACACCGATGCAGTGGAATGATGAAGCAGAAGCTGGCTTTACGACAGGTCGTCCATGGCTTGCGGTCAACCCAAACTACAAAGAGATCAATGTAGAGGCTGCCCTAGCAGATCCAGACTCTATTTTCTATACCTACCAAGCCCTCATTGCTTTGAGAAAAGAGTACCCTTGGCTTGTGACCGCTGATTATGAATTGGTGGACGCAACAGACAAGGTTTTTGCCTACAAGCGGGTAGAAGGAGAGCAAGCCTATCTGGTGGTTGTCAATCTCTCCAGTCAAGAGCAAGAGTTACCGCTCGTCAATGGGGTTGAAGAGGTTCTCATTGCCAATACCAAGGTAGAACAAGTCCTCGAATCAGGCAAGTTGGCCCCTTGGGATGCCTTCTGTGTTAAATTAGCCTAATGAAGCAAATGAAAAAATAGGGGAAATTACTTCCTCGTAGAAGCAGGTCTTTCTCGATAGAGAAGGCCTGTCAGAATGAGGACGAAGTCATCTAAAAAACTTTCCTTAGGTGAGTACGGACGTCAGCGAACTTCTACGAAGTTCCAAGACTAAATCAAGATACTAAGGGCGTCTGCGGATAAAGTCAAAATAGGAAGTTTGACGCAGAATCTTTTGATTCTAGAAAAACTTATCTTTTTGACACAATCCGCAGCCCGTGTTCAATTTTTATTGAGCCCCTTCGCTCTTTAATTTCTGGGCTCAGGCTAAAACAGTTTCCCAAACTGTTTTACTCTCAATAATTCCGAGTGCTAGAAACAATAGTGTTTCTAGCACTTTTCTCACGGCGGAAAGTTTCACTAGATGATAGAATCATTCTAACGAATACATTTTTATAGAATTTCTTAGATTTGTAAACAGAAGCAATTTGTTTATGCTTGCACAGGTCTTTCTCAGTAGAGAAGGCCTTCTTTAGTTTTTAGGGGCTGTTCTTCTAGCAGAATCCGCTCAAAATCCGCTCAGAAATGGTTCAGGGACGCTTGGGCTATAGGAAATCTTTATAAGAAGTCCTAGTTTTTGCTTTTAATCTCTGGTCTCAAGGCCCATTAAATCCGTGTTATAGTTTTTGGCTATATCAAAATTCGTGTAAAAGCAATTATACAAGACGGCTATCTTCTGATATGATAGTGTCAATTAGAATTTTTGGAGGACACAACATGTCAACTACAATTATCGGTTTCCCACGTTTGGGTGAATTCCGTGAATTAAAATTTACAACTGAAAAATACTTTAGAAAAGAAATCTCAGCAGACGAGCTCTTGGCAGCTGCTAAAGACTTGCGTGCTAAACATTGGAATATCGTTAAAGAACAAGGCATCTCAGAGATTCCTTCAAATGACTTCTCACATTACGACAATTTCCTTGATGCAGCCTTCCTTTTCAACGTCGTGCCTGCATCTGTTCAAAACTTGGATTTGACAGACCTTGAACAATACTTCGCTTTGGCGCGTGGTTACCAAGGTGAAAAAGGGGATGTCCGTGCCCTTCCAATGAAAAAATGGTTCAACACCAACTACCATTACATCGTTCCTAAATTTGAAAAAACAACAGAAGTGAAATTGGCTGGTCACAAGATTTTTGATGAGTATCAAGAAGCCAAAGAATTGGGGATCAACACTCGTCCAGTAGTGGTTGGACCATTCACTTTCCTTCAATTATCTGACTTTGAAGATGGTGTGAAAGCTGAAGACTTCGTCGACAGCCTGGTTGCTGCTTACCAAGAAGTCTTTGCTAAATTGGCTGAGCTTGGTGCGACTCGTATTCAACTCGATGAGCCAGCTCTTGTTAAAGATTTGACAGCCGAAGAAAAAGCTCTCTTCTTGAACCTCTACAACAAACTCTTGGCTGACAAGAAAGGTCTTGAAGTCTTGATCCAAACTTACTTTGGTGATGTTCGTGATGTCTACAAAGACCTTGTAAACTTGCCAGTAGATGGTATCGGTCTTGACTTTGTTGAAGGGAAGAAAACGCTTGAATTGGTGAAAGGTGGCTTCCCAGCTGATAAGACCCTTTATGCTGGTATTGTCAATGGGAAAAACATCTGGCGTAACAACTACGAGAAGAGTCTTGCAATTCTTGAACAAGTTCCAGCTGAAAAGGTTGTCTTGACGACTTCTTGCTCCCTTCTTCATGTGCCATTTACAACGGCTAACGAAGATTTTGAACCAGCTATTTTGAACCACTTCGCCTTTGCGGTTGAAAAATTGGGTGAATTACGTGACTTGGATGCCATCCGCAATGGTCAAGGAGCAGAAGCTCTTGCTGCCAACAAAGAACTCTTTGCAACAGAACGCGTTGGAGCAAATGCTGAACTTCATGCTCGCATCGCAGCTTTGACAGAAGCAGACTACACTCGCTTGCCAGCCTTTGCAGAACGGGAAGAAATCCAAAAAGAAGCCTTCAAGCTTCCAGCACTTCCAACCACTACCATTGGTTCATTCCCTCAAACTAAGGAAGTACGTGCCAAACGTTTGGCCTTCCGTAAGGGTGAATTGACTCAAGAAGAATATGATGCCTTCCTTGCTGAAACGATCGACGAATGGATCAAATGGCAAGAAGAAGTTGGATTTGACGTACTTGTACACGGTGAATTCGAGCGGAACGACATGGTTGAGTACTTCGGTCAAAACTTGTCTGGTTACCTCTTCTCTAAAAACGGTTGGGTACAATCATACGGTATGCGTGGGGTGAAACCACCAATCATCTGGGGAGATGTGACTCGTCTCAACCCAATCACAGTGAAATGGTCTAGCTACGCACAAAGCCGTACAGACAAACCTGTTAAAGGTATGTTGACTGGGCCTGTGACCATTCTTAACTGGTCATTCCCACGTGAAGACATCTCTATCAAGGATTCTACTCTTCAAATCGCTCTTGCTATCAAGGATGAAGTTCTTGACCTTGAAGCTGCAGGCGTGAAAATCATCCAAATCGACGAAGCTGCTCTTCGTGAAAAATTGCCACTTCGTCGTAGCGACTGGTACGAAGATTACCTTGACTGGGCGATTCCAGCCTTCCGTTTGGTACACTCAACTGTAGCTCCAGATACCCAAATCCACACTCACATGTGTTACTCAGAATTTACAGATATCATCCCAGCGATCGACAACTTGGATGCGGACGTTATCTCATTTGAGGCTAGCCGTTCAAACCTTGAAATCTTGGACGAACTCAAAGCGAAAAACTTCCAAACAGAAGTTGGACCTGGGGTTTACGATATCCACTCACCACGTGTCCCACAAGACGGTGAAATTGATCACACTATCGAAGCGATCTTGGCCAAAGTACCAAGTGGCAAAGTTTGGATCAACCCTGACTGTGGTTTGAAGACTCGCGGAATTAAAGAAACAAAAGAAAGCTTGATCAAGCTGGTTAATGCCGCTAAAGAAGCGCGTGAACACTTGTAAGAAATGTTTCGAGGACCTTCTATCATCGTGTAGAGGGTTTTCGAATCGTTCCCTTATCCTAGAAATAGTGGCTCAGAGTTCTTGATCAAAGAAACAAAAGAAAAGGATAGAATATGTCACAACACACACCGTCTCTGTCATTTGAAGTTTTTCCTCCAAATCCTGAAGTAGGCAATGCCAAGCTCTTACGTGCCTTGGCAAATATGCAGGAGTTAGCCCCTCACTTCATTAGTGTGACCGCTAGCAATAATAAATACAATATCAAAGAGACGACGGTTGCTTTAGCCAATTACATTCAAAATGAATTGTCTATTCCGACAATTGCTCACTTGCCGGCCGTCTATTTGAGCAAGGAAAAAGTGGCCGATACTCTTCATGAGTTAGATGAAGTAGGAGTTCATCGGATTTTGGCTCTGCGTGGGGATATTATCCCTGGTGTGGAACCTTTAAAAGACTTTCGTTATGCAACGGATCTGATTGAATTTATTAAAACAGAAGCGCCCCATTTTGAGGTAATTGGTGCCTGCTATCCTGAGGGACATCCAGATTCTCCAAACCAAATTTCAGATATTCAAAATCTTAAAAAGAAGGTAGATGCAGGGTGCTCTAGCTTGGTCACTCAACTTTTCTTTGACAATGAGCGTTTCTATGATTTTCAAGATAAGTGTACCTTGGCTGGGATCAATGTTCCTATTCATGCAGGAGTGATGCCGATTCTCAATCGCAATCAGGCCCTTCGCCTCCTTAAGACTTGTGAAAATGTTCATATCCCACGGAAGTTTAAAGCGATTTTAGACAAGTATGAGCATGATCCAAAGTCACTCAGAGCAGCAGGACTTGCCTATGCAGTCGATCAAATCGTTGATTTGGTCACTCAAGATGTGGCAGGTGTCCATCTTTACACCATGAACAATGAAGATGTCGCTTACCACGTCTACCAAGCAACAAAGGCTTTATTTGCTCATCAACCGAATTTTGAAGTGAATTAATCAACACTTTTAGTAGGAAGTGTAGAGATTGAGAAAGAATCGTTCTCAGTCTCTTTTTATTTGGATAAATTACTTGCTAAAAGCCAACTTTTTTTTTATAGTATTAATATGAAGTTTTTGGAGGCGCTTGCAATGAAGAAAGATCTCACGTTAAAGTTATTTGGACCCCCTAAGGTTGTTTTCAATCAGAAAGATATTCGGTTTTCTTTCTCGAAGATGGAGGCCTTGCTTTATTACTTGGCAGTCATGGGCCAGGTCAACCGAGATGAAATCGCCGGTATTCTTTGGGGAGATAAGGAAAACCAAGTAGCTCGCAAAAACTTACGAAATACGGTTTATCAAGCCAATAAAATCTTTGAAGGAGATATCATTGTCTCGCCAAGTCGGAGCAGTTTGGCCCTTAATCCTGACTTGAATCTTTCGCTGGATGTTCAGCTCTTTGAAAGAGATCCACTAAGTGCCTTGGATCTCTATCAGGGAGACTTTCTAGAGGGCTTCTATGTCAAGGATGATGAAGACTTTGATCAGTGGGCTTCTCGCAAACGAGATGCTTATAGGAAGCTCTATGTCGAAAGTTGCTATCAAAAAATTGAGCAGGTCGGTTTTGCAGATCCTAGTATAGAACTCTTGCTCCATCATTTGGTAGAGCTGGATGAATTTGAAGAGAAAAACTACCAGCTCTTGATGGAGTATTATAGCTTCCATCATCAGCTAGGAAAATTTTTTGAGACCTATTATAAGCTAGTCGATTTATTGGATCGCGAGCTTAGTGTGCGTCCCAGTCGAGCGATTGAGGAACTTTATCACTCCGTTTTGGAAGCCAAACGAACTCATAAACTGACCAATCGCTTGAATATCCGTGAACTTTCCTTTTTTGGTCGGAAACAAGAACTCTCGCAACTCGAGGAATACCTTTCCTTAGTCGAGACGGGTGAGGCGGTAGGTCCTTTTCTCGTGATGGGGCAATCTGGAACAGGTAAAAAACGTCTGTTGCGGCAGTTGGTCTTGATGTCCAATCGCAGTTTTAACTTTATCAAGGTGGAAGGAAAAGCTACCAGTCAGCGCTATGAAGGAAGCGCCTGGAATGATCTCAGACAAGCGCTAGAGAAAATGGGGGATGAGATGGGAATTTCCCTTCTGGAAGAGGAGGATGATCTCATTTCGGTATGGAATCAGCTTCAGAGCCTTAGCAAAGAAAAACCGCTCCTGATCCTGCTTGAAAACGCCCAGTGGTTCGATGCAGTGTCTCTAGAAAAAGTGAAACAACTAGAGGAGCGAAGAAACCAGGAGAAATGGCAACTGATTTTTACAGCTGAAGAGCCTCTGCCAGCTTTCTTCGTCAACTTCTTGGGGAGCTTAAAGGTAGAGAAACGGCTGTCTCAACTAGAGTTGACCAATTTTGATCCTAGTGAAAGTCGTGCTCTCTTGAAAGGGGAACTGGGAGCAATAGAGCCGGCAGTGATGGAGCAGATGGTCGAATGGAGTGAAGGCAGTCCGTTCTTGCTGTCCAGCTATATCGAAGAGTGGAAAGAAAATGAAAATTTAGAGCCCTTGCCGGATATCATTCAAGCTTATCTTTCTCAGGAACTCGGGGACATGAGCAGTGAGGAAGAGGCCCTTCTACACTACCTATCTTGTTTTCATAAGCCAATTTCTCTGTCTATCTTGGCAGAATTGACGGCTACAGAGCTTCCTGTTTTGACAGAATTAATTGAGCCTTTATCTGAAAGAGCGATCGTCTCAATTGTAGAAGAAGGAGAGGCTCTCTTGGTTCAATTTTGCAAGCAATTGGTAGCCATGTACTTTTACCATCTTCTTTCGCCAGCTAGACGGCGGCTCTTCCACCAACAAATTGCGCAAAAATTGGAAGAAACTTTAGAAGATTCGACGGACCTTCTTCTTTATAAGGAAATTGCCTACCAATACAAGCGATCGCAAAATCTTTTGCGTTCCTTATCTTTTGAGTTGACCTATTTAGAAGAAATCCTTCAGCTGGAGCATGAGCTGTTTCCGATTTATTCCAAGGTAGATGAGGGGTTCCTATCAGATGGTACAAATAGCCATTTGGACATTTTTGGAGAGCTATCCCGCATTCGCCAAGAATTAGATAACCTCTTTTCAAGGCACCAAAGAGATAGAGAATACAAGTATTTGCAACTGCGTTACTTGTACCTAGAAGGTCGCTATTTTATTCGAAGTGGGGAGTATCAAAAGGGGATTCATGATATCCAAAAAGTCATCTCCTATGCGCGGGAACTCAAACAGTCAGACTTCCTCTTAGAGGGTTATCGGCAAATTATTTATTATTGCATTCAAACGGAGAATATCTCTGAGATGGCCTATTATACAGATTTGGCTCTGGAAGATGCTATCCAAGCCAATAATCATGAGGTCATCGCGATCCAGTTGCGTTTGAAAGGCTTGTATCACCTGATGGTTGGGGATGAGGAGCAGGCGACCCGGCATTTGTATCGCTCCATTGATTGCTTTAGTTTGACCAATAGCATGCAGGCCAAGTATGCCATTCAAATTGCAGCTTCTTTGGCCTACCTCGCTGAAATCGAGCAAGTGAGAGGCCATTTCCAAGTAGCGGTCACACACTTAGAAGAGGTTCTGCGTTTAGTGGGAGATCAAGCTGTTGATTCCGTCCGTGTCGTCTTTGATATTGATCTTGGGATCGCCTATTATTGGAAGGGAGATTTGATCCAAGCTCGCCGCTGTTTTGACAGAGCTCAGAAGATTTTGTCCAGTGTTCGTTTCCCTTGGAAGGAAGAATTGCTCGAATTTTACCAATCCTTGATTGCTTGTCAGCAAGGGGATCAGGAGAAGGTTGCGGCTTATCTGGCTCGGAAAGAAAGGACGATGAATCCATCTGCCAATTCGCGGGATAAGGGGATGGTTCATTATCTATTAGCTTTCTTATCTGATCAAAAGGAGAAAGGAGAAGAGCTCGCTCCTGCCCTGATCACCTTCTTGAAAGAAGATAAGAATTACTACAAGAAGGTGGCAGAGCAACACTTGAATCCCTACAGAGATCGTCAGTTTCTTAAGAAATTAAAAGACCTTTAGTGTCTCTTGCCTAAATCATAAGAGAAGGCTAAGTGGGCTGTCCTCCTTTCAGGCAAAGATCATTGTGCCTGAAAATGAAGAAAAAGCATAGAAATACCCTAGCAATGGGTGTTTCTATGCTTTTTATGTGTGTAGAAATCTTCTTAGTTCAGTTTTTGTTGCGCCAATATTTGTGTCAAGTAAAAGATAAAGGTCGCAGCAAGGTTTGAAGTATGGTTGTCAATGTCATGAGGAGGAGAAACTTCCACGACATCAAATCCGATTAGTTTACCACTGGCAGCAATGTGTTGGAGAAGCAGGAGGGCTAGTTTAGGATCGACACCAAGTGATTGGATGGCGCTAACACCAGGAGCAGAGCCGACTGCAAAGCAATCCATATCAATAGACAGATAGATCGCGGTTTGGTTTTCTAAAAATTGATCGATTCGATCCAGAATGGCTTGGTGGCTCATCTGGAAGAGATCTTGGCCAGTTAAAAAATCAATGCTAGGTGTTTTAGCAACGTAATTAAAGAGGAAAAGGTTGTTATTATGCTCTTGGATCCCCAGGATGAGGTAAGGGAAGTCCTGACCTTTTTCTTTCGCATGATCAGCCATTTGACGAAAACCTGTTCCAGAATTGGGACCGGTTTGGTCGTAAGGTCGCAAATCAAAGTGGGCATCCAGATTGATCACAGCCAGTTGTTCATCTTTTTCTAAACTGGATTGAATCCCTAGATAGTGGCCGTAAGCAGTTCCGTGACCGCCTCCTAGGACAATGGGTTGGATCCCTAATTGGTACATGCGCTGGATCGCTTGTGAGAGACTTTCTTGGAGTTCTTCTAGTGAATGGTTGGGCCCGTCAATATTTCCCACATCATACACTGTCACATTGGTTCCCCAGTGCCATGGAAGTTTAGCGATTTGAGAACGGATGGCTGTAGGACCCTCGACCGCTCCTACGCGCCCATTATTGATATAGACTCCTTTGTCGCTCTTAAAGCCGATGATCCCAAAGGTCATCCCCTCAAATGGAGTGAGGGTCTCGTCGTTTAGGTCTAAAAATTTGGTGACCATTCCCCATTTGGCCGTGTAGGGATTGTCCTCGATGCTACCTTGGTAGTAGCTGTAGGTCATTGGATAGTAGTTTGTGAGCAAGCTTGTCGCCTCCCTTATTTTTCTGAAAGCAGGCAGAGGCTGAGAAGATCGCCAGCCTCTGTTTTGCTTTATTCTTACTGTATCAGTATTGAATGCTTAAGTCAACTGCTTTTTCGATGGTTGCTAAGAATTCTTCGCTTTCGACAACAGCAGATGCTTTATTGAGTTCTTCAAAGATTTCGATATCTTTGTCAAATTCAATGAAGTTCAGTTTTTGACGAATCAGCTCATAAGCTGGTTTTGTACCTTTACCAAGTTCATGATTTTCTGGCTTGAGATCCAAGGCTTGGCAAGCTGCCATGATTTCAGTAGCAACGATGCGACGTGAGTTTTTAAGAATTTCTGCTGCTTTACGAGCGGCAGTCGTTCCCATGCTGACGAAATCTTCTTGGTTTTCGCAAGATGGAATAGAATCGACACTAGCAGGGTGAGCCAAAATTTTATTTTCCGATGCAAGGGATGCACAAGCATACTGGGTAATCATGAAGCCTGAGTTGAGTCCAGGGTGTTTGACCAAGAAGGATGGTAATTTACTGAGTTGGCTGTTGACCAAGCGTTCCACCCGACGTTCAGATACGTTCCCAATTTCAGAAAGGGCAATGCCTAAGAAGTCAAATGGTTGCGCCATTGGTTCACCGTGGAAGTTACCTCCTGAGATGACGTGTCCTTCTTTGGTAATGATTGGGTTATCTGTGACAGAGTTGATTTCGATTTCAACTTTTTCTTTTACGTAAGCAATAGAATCCTTGCTGGCTCCATGTATTTGAGGGATACAGCGAAGTGTATAAGGATCTTGTACCCGTTGTTGAGTCGCAACAGTGGTATTCTTACTTCCTTCAAGAAGGTTACGGATGTTGCGAGCAGTTGCCAATTGTCCACTTTGTGGGCGGATGGAATGAAGGTCTTCTTCGAATGGACTGGTAATTCCATTGTGAACTTCCATTGAGAGAGCACCAGCGATATCAGAGAGTTTGAGCAATTGGATACCATCATAAGTCGCAAGAGCACCGATACCGGTTAGGACAGTCGTACCATTGATCAAGGCAAGCCCTTCTTTGGCAGCTAATTGGATCTTTTCAATTCCAGCACGATCTAAGGCTTCTTGACCACTGAGAAGTTCTCCTTTGTAGTAGGCACGTCCAAGGCCCAACATTGGTAAAACCATATGAGAAAGAGGAGCAAGGTCTCCAGAAGCTCCGAGAGAGCCTTTTTCAGGGATATAAGGAGTGACTCCTTTGTTGAGCAATTCTAACAGTTTTTCAACGGTTGACAGACGAATGCCAGAATAACCTTTCAAGAGTGAGTTGATACGGATCAGCATGATGGCACGAACAGCATCTTCAGGAAGTGGATCACCGAAGCCAGATGAGTGAGTTCGGATCAGGTTTTCTTGCAGTTGAACAGTATCTTCTGGAGAGATGCTGACATTACAGAGGGAACCAAAGCCAGTGGTTACACCATAGACGACTCGTTTTTCGCGGACAATGTCATCAACGATTTTACGGGATGCGATAACGGCTTCTTTGGCTTGTTCATCAAGCTCACATTGGGCACCGTGCCGAGCGACAGCGATGACTTCTTCGAGTGTTAAGCTATTACCATCTAAATGAATCAATTGAGTCATATAAAACCTCCGATTATGAATAGTTGTTCTGTGGAAGTAGTGTTGTTTACTTCGGTTTGAATACCAAACATGGGCCCATTGTCTATTGATCTAAAAAAATTGAAAGGAGTCATAGAGAAAAGGGCTCAGGTTTGACATTCGTGGAGTCCTAGATGGGTTAGGGAGCAAAACCGAGCTTCACTCCCGTCTCTGTTCCCATCTAGTGTGTAAAGAAAATTAGTGAGGAAGGGTTTTCGATTTATGTAGTTTATCGCCGTGGAAAACAAAGTAGAGTCCACTTGCGATCACGAGACCGATGGCACCCCAAACAAAGTTCATTAGGTTGTCCCCTGCAATCATCAAGATACTGATCACAACAGCTAGAACTGGGATAACAGGACCAAATGGTACTCGGAAGGTAACCTTTTTGTCTGGGTACATTTTTCTGAGTTTGATGGCTGCCAAAGCAGTTGGAATGTATTGGAAGAAACGGAAGACAACACTGAAGGTTGCTAATGTTTCGAAAGAGCCAGATAACAAGAGTAAGAAGGCGAAGATACCAGAAATGATAATGGCAATGACAGGGGCATTCTTAGAGTTTGTTTTTCCAAGCCCTTCTGGCAAGAGTTTTTCAGTTGCTAATGCGGCACCAAAACGAGGGACCATGATGGATTCACCGATGTTTAGACCGGCGATTGAAATGAGGGCTCCGTAAGAAACGAGTGGAGCTCCGATAGGGCCAATCATTTCGACAAATGCGTCTTGTACTGGTGCACCAGTTTGCATAATGCGACCACCAAGCATGGCGATTGTTCCTGCGATGATCAACATGTAGAGAACAGATACAATACTGATAGAACCTAGAATAGCGCGGGGAACGTTCTTTTCAGGGTTGCGCATTTCCCCTGCAACGATAGACATGGTTTCAAATCCGATGAAACCGTAGAAGATGTAGACGGCTGTACTAGAAATAGAACTGAAGAGACTTGTTCCACTTTCCAATTGAAGGAAAGGTGTGAAGTTGCCCTTGCTTATCCCGCCAGAAATGAAGAAGATGGCAAAGAGTGAGAAGAGGACAATGGGAATTAATTTTGCAACAGTAGCTGTCAGAGTGAACATCTTAGAGGTTTTCAGACCGGCGATGTTCATCAGACTCAAGAGAATCAGCATACCGATACTGATCGGAAGGTTGTAGCCTTCAAATGCTGGGAAGGTAATAATGAAGATCTTAGCAAAGCCGGCTAACATGGCAGCCCAGGCGATAACAGTAACGGCCCAACCGAGAATCCCAACGTTAAAGCCAACGAAATCTCCAAAAGCGGCTTTTGAGTATTGCATAGCTCCACCGTTTTTATCGAAGTAGCCAGCCGTTTCAGCCAGACAGGCTGATAGTAGCATGACGAGAATGGCTACTCCGAACATGACAGCTAGAGAAGCTGGTCCAAGGCCAGAATATATTTTTTGAGGGAGGAGGAAGATACCAGATCCGATTACGGCGTTGATACCGTATAGAGTGGCACCACTAAAGCTGAATTTCGCTTTTTCTTGTTCCTCAATCGACTGTTTATGTGCTCCGTTCATAATGTTTCTCCTTTGTGAACATTATTGTAGTCCAGTCCAGATAGCAATCGGTTGCTCCCCAGACTGATGGGGTAAAAACGTGATTGTCATCTCTTGAAAAGGAGATGCTTGTTCGATCACCAGGAGCTCGTGAGTTTGGAGAGTTTGAGAATGATTGGTTCCCCATTTGAGTGTTAGTGGACAGAGAGCATAGATCAATTGATAGCGACTCTGACTTTTGACACTCTCTTTTGGGGATATAGCACTCATATGCCCCTGATAAGAAGGTTTGTAAATCAAATTAAAGTCTTGACAAGTCCCTTGGCTAGATACAGGATCTCCCCCATCAAAGAAGTAGCTTTGAAAGGGGTTCAAAACCACTTCTTTATGGTGATGGGTGAGCCTAATGGAGGCATTTAAGGGCATCAAGATTCGGTGGTAGCCCGTGAGATCGGTAAAGTTACTTTTTTCAACCTCTACTGTTGCAGTAGAGAGGCGGAAGTCAAATGTCCGATCTGGATAGCTTCCTCCCTCTGGGGAGAGAAAGAGTTGGGTGGTTTGGCCACCGGACCAAGTAGAAATTTGATAATCTGCGGGGGTAAGATGAAGGAGAGTCACCATAGGACGCCTTCTTTCTTAAAAGAGACCAGTGATATTGCCGTGGGCATCGATATCAATCTTTTCACTGGCAGGTGCTTTTGGTAGGCCAGGCATGGTCATAATGGTACCGGTGAGAGCTACGATAAAGCCAGCTCCGGCAGCTACCTTGAGATTACTGATTTTAACAGTGAAGTCTTTAGGTGCTCCCATCTTCTTCGCATCATCTGAGAAGGAGTATTGGGTTTTGGCCATACAGATTGGGTAGTTTGAGAAGCCAAGAGCTTCCAATTCTTTCAGTTCGCGTTTGGCTGCTGGTGTTAAGCTGATGCCTTTACCACCATAGACTTTTGTGACGATCTTGGTCAATTTTGTTTCAATGCTGTCTTCTTCGTCATAGACATAAGAGAAGTGGTTTTCTTCTTGAGCCAGTTGAATGACTTTTTCAGCCAAGTCACGACCACCAGCTCCACCATGTGCCCAGACATCTGAAATGACCACATCTACATGGCGTTTCTTACAAGATTCATAGACAGCTTCTAGTTCGGCTTCTGTATCCAGTGGGAATTTGTTAATGGCAACGACCACAGGTAGTCCATAGACTTCTTGGATGTTGGCCAAGTGTTTGTCTAGGTTTGGTAGACCATCGATAACGGCTTGGACATTTTCAGTAGCCAAGTCCGCTTTGGCAACCCCACCATGCATTTTGAGGGCACGGATGGTTGCGACGAGGACAACGGCAGCAGGTTTGAGTCCAGCCATACGGCACTTGATATCGATGAATTTTTCAGCACCGAGGTCTGCTCCAAAACCAGCTTCTGTCACGACATAGTCTGCATATTTGAGGGCTAGTTTAGTAGCCAGCACACTGTTACAGCCGTGGGCGATATTGGCAAATGGTCCACCGTGGATGATGGCAGGAGTATGTTCTAAAGTCTGCACCAAGTTCGGATGGATGGCATCTTTGAGGACAGCTGCCATGGCCCCTCCAGCCTTGAGGTCTTTGGCTGTGACCGGTTGTCCTTGGTAGTTGTACCCGATAATGATGCGATCAAGACGTTCTTTGAGATCAAGGATATTTTCTGAGAGACAGAGAATGGCCATGATTTCAGAAGCCACGGTGATGTCAAAGCCATCTTCACGAGGAACCCCGTTTGTTTTTCCTTGAAGGCCATCGACAATATGACGGAGCTGACGGTCGTTCATATCGACCACCCGTTTCCAGGTAATGCGACGAGAATCGATGCCCAACTCATTGCCGTGATGGATATGGTTGTCAATCAAGGCTGCAAGGAGGTTGTTGGCAATCCCAATGGCATGGAAGTCTCCGGTAAAGTGAAGGTTGATATCTTCCATTGGAACCACTTGGGCGTACCCGCCACCGGCAGCTCCACCCTTGATCCCAAAGACAGGGCCAAGAGAAGGTTCGCGCAGGGCAATGACGGCTTTTTCACCAATAGCTGAAAGAGCATCGACCAAGCCAACAGAGGTGGTTGTCTTTCCTTCTCCAGCAGGTGTTGGGGAGATGGCTGTCACGAGGATCAGCTTTCCATCTTCCTTATCCTTGAGTTGTTCCAGTTGGTTGCTATCAATTTTTGCCTTGTATTTTCCGTAGAGCGAAATATCGTCTTCGGTCAATCCAAGTTCAGCAGCGATATCGGTGATGGGCTTCATTTGGACAGAATTGGCAATTTCAATATCCGATAAAACCATAGAATCCCTTCTTTCTTTATTTTTATTTGCTAGGTTTAAGATAGACTTTCTAAAATGGTTTGGTAAATATTATCTGCAAGATCAGAACCGGTTTGGAGAAGTTTGAGTCCCTTGCCGTGGTATTCTTGGACGAAGTCTTGGTCCTTGATTCCTGAAATGTTGATCAAGACATTGAGCCAAGCACCTTGAAGGCCAGCTTTAAGATTCAGAGCAGCTACCCCTAGGTCACTAGCCGCATTGGTGTTGGACTTGCCAACAGCTTCTTTGGTGGTTTCAAGAGCTTCAACGATGAGCTCCATCATAGAGAAAGGAGATACTGTCGCATGTTTCAAAGCTTTTTGCATGGCTTCACGACGAGCAGCTTTCTCTTCTTCCGTTTCTTTTGGAAGATCAAAGACAGCTGATACGACGTTGAAGGCTTCTGTATCCTTGTCGATGGCTTCTAGTAATTGGTCTTGGAGTTGAGCGCTTTTTTCATGAACCCCTTTGATGTG
The DNA here is from genome assembly GCF_037890265.1 of Streptococcus sp. HCA-5024. Classification (NCBI taxonomy): domain Bacteria; kingdom Bacillati; phylum Bacillota; class Bacilli; order Lactobacillales; family Streptococcaceae; genus Streptococcus; species Streptococcus sp. HCA-5024. The sequence goes on along the minus strand of NZ_JBBKBR010000003.1, from coordinate 30,862 downwards.
GTCTTCAAATTCTGCGTATTTTTTCTTTCCAATGGTCAGTTCACAGACCATTTTTGTAAGGGAAATCCCATTCGCAGCAGATAGAGCAGCTGCAGAACCACCACCTGGAGCTGGAGCATCTGAACCAAGGACCTTGGCAAACTCCGTAATACTTAAGTCAACTAGTTTCATAGAACTCCCTTTCTAACCCAACAAGTGATTTTCCAAGACTTGTTTGCTGTAGTCAAAGTCTTCTAATTGTAAGTAGTATTCAGCAGAGTCGATCAAAGCCTTAGCAGGAGCCAGTCCGATAAGTTCTGTTCCGATGATGCGAACACCATAGCGTTGTGCTTCGAAACGAACGGTTTCAACGACACGATACAATGGGAATTGTTCCAAGTTGACCATGTTGATGGAGACTTGGGCGATGTTGCGATCTTCTAGCATGACGCCGATCGCTTTACAGTACTTGTATCCACCGCTTGATCCACGAATGATTTTAGAAATCTTATTGGCAATCTCTAGGTCGTCTGTGTCAAGGTTGATATTGAAAGCAACGAGTGGCATCCGGACACCGACAGCTGTAACCCCTGCAGTTGGGTGAATCTTGCGTTCACCGTAGTCTGGCTTCCAGTCTTCTTCCAACAATTTTTCTGGCATTCCTTCAAATTGTCCTTTACGCACTTTCGCCAAGTTCTTCCGTTCTGGGCGAGTTGCGGCATCTTCGTAAAGGAAGATTGGAATACTTAATTCGCGATTGATGCGTTCGGCTACTTTGTTAGCAATCTCAACGCATTCAGCTGTAGTGATATCCTTAACCGGAACGAATGGACAAACGTCTGTTGCCCCCATACGAGGGTGTTCGCCTTCGTGCTTGGTCATATCAATGTTTTCAGAAGCGTATTTCACCAATTGGAAAGCCACTTCTTGAATGCTTTCTTCATCCCCAACGAGTGTAAAGACGCTACGGTTGTGGCTGGCATCGGACGAGTAGTCTAGTAACGTAACACCTGGAATACTTTTTGCTGTAGCTGCTAATCCGTCGATCACAGCCTGATTGCGTCCTTCAGAGAAATTTGGAATACACTCAACAATTTTTGCCATATGATTACCTCTTTTTATAGGAGAAGTTGGGGAGGAGGAGTCTTTGTATTTTCCTCCCCTTTCTCAGTTTTTATTTTTTGATGTTAAAACAATTTTTGAACGGCTTCTTTGACCAAATCTTCATCTGCCAGATAAGGAATGGTGATGTGGTCTGTTCCTGCATGGAGACGGTTGTACTCGATCGCTGTTTCGATAGCATGATCGTTCCGTGCCCAGTTCCGACGAGCAACCCCGCCCATGGTATCCCAGGCAATGGCAGACTTGATGATTTCATCGATCCGGTGGCTACCGTCTAGAACGAGACCAAATCCACCGTTGATGGCTTTACCGATACCAGTACCACCACCGTTGTGGAGGGCAACGAGACTCATACCGCGAGCAGCGTTACCAGCGTAACATTGAACCGCCATGTCACAAGTGACGTTCGAACCATCTTTGATGTTTGATGTTTCACGGAATGGAGCATCCGTACCAGATACGTCATGGTGGTCACGTCCAATCATGACAGGTCCAATCTTGCCTTGGCGAATGAGTTCATTGAATTTCAAAGCAATGTTGACACGGCCCATGCAATCTTGATAGAGAATACGAGCTTGTGTACCAACCACCAGTTGGTTCTTTTCAGCATCGCGAATCCAGTTGTAGTTGTCGCGGTCTTGGTAGCGACGAGTTGGATCGATCGCTTCCATAGCTGCATGGTCGGTTGCAATCAAGTCTTTGTGTTTACCGCTGAGGCAGACCCAACGGAATGGACCATAACCATAGTCAAAGAGCATAGGTCCCATGATATCTTCTACATAAGATGGCCAAATGAAGCCATCCTTGTCATCCAAGCCATTCTTAGAAATTTCCTTGATGCCTGAGTCGTAAACAGATTTCATGAAGGCATTACCATAGTCGAAGAAGTAGGTACCTTTAGCTGTCAAGGCTTTGATCACTGCAAAGTGACGAGCCAAGGTTTCATCAACCAAACGGCGGAAGGTTTCTTTGTCTTCTGCCAGCAAACGTGTCCGTTCTTCAAAGCTAATGCCAACTGGGCAATAGCCACCATCATAAACGTTGTGACAAGAGGTTTGGTCAGATAAGAGATGAACATGGACTTGGTGTTCGTTGACATATTCGAGCAAGTCTACGATATTACCATGGTAGGCAATCGAAGTTGATTCACCAGCTTCAAGGGCTGCTTGAGCCAATTTCACAGCTTCTTCGGCACTGTCTGTCACTTGACTAATCCAGCCTTGAGAGTGACGGGTTTCAATCCGAGAGCGGTCCACTTCTGCAACGATGGCAACCGCTTTTGCGATTTCAGCTGCTTTCCCTTGAGCTCCACTCATACCACCGAGACCAGATGAAATGAAGAGTTTACCAGTTAAGTCGCCGTCATCAGGCACACCGAGTTTGAGACGACCGGCATTAAGAAGGGTGTTGAAAGTACCGTGAACGATCCCTTGAGGACCGATGTACATCCAGCCACCAGCCGTCATCTGACCGTAGTTGGTAACTCCCATTTCTTCAGCGATTTCCCAGTCGCGCATATTGTCATACTCACCGATCAAGAGACCGTTAGTAATGACGACACGAGGAGCTTCTGGTTTCGATTTGAAGAGGCCAAGAGGGTGACCAGATTCAACCACCAAGGTTTGGTCTTCTGTCATGACTTCCAAGTATTTCTTGATCAAGTTGTATTGCATCCAGTTGGCACAGACAGATCCTGTTTCCCCATAAGTGACCAATTCATATGGATAAAGGGCAATTTCAAAGCTCAAGTTGTTGTCAATCATGACCTGCATAGCCTTAGCAGCAGTGCATTTTCCTTTGTACTCATCGATTGGTTTTCCGTAGATCCGATCTTTTGGACGGAAGCGATAGCCATAGATCCGACCGCGAGTTCTCAGTTCTTCCAGAAATTCTGGGATCAACTCTTGGTGGAATTTTTTAGGAATGTAACGCAAAGCATTTTTAAGGGCAATTTCAGTCTGAGCTTGCGTTAAGCGGAAGCCTCTATCAGGTGCACGACGGATGCCTTCTTGAAAAGTCGCCTTTTCAGGTAGGACATCAAAGTCAAGTTTGACAGACATAGCAGCTGCAATTTCTTTCTCGTCTATAAATGACATAGCAGAACCCTCCTTATAGTTGGACTGTGAATTTATATTTTCTTTATTGTATCCAAGAAACGTCAATAAAGAGTCAAAAAAAAATATAATTTTTAATAAAGCAAAAAAAAATGAGGGAAAAACTTTTTGACTTTTTTTTGACGCTTTTTCTGTAGAATTGTAAAATGAATAACAATGGAAATAGAAAGGAATGTTTCATATGTCTGCTGATATCCTATTAACCCACTTTAACCAATTGTTTTGTCCGAATGATCTAGGCCATCCTCTCTATGGAAAAGAGATGGCAGAAGCGCAAATCCTTTCCGATGCTTATATCGCTATTAAGGATGGAAAAATTCTTGCAGTTGGGACAGGTCAACCAGAACCAGAACTGATTGATGACCATACGGAAGTGAAATCCTGTGAAGGAAAAGTTGCGACTCCTGGCCTGATTGACTGCCATACTCACTTGGTCTATGGAGGTAGTCGGGAGCATGAATTTGCGAAAAAATTAGCGGGTGTTTCTTACTTAGACATCCTCGCCCAAGGCGGTGGAATTCTGAGCACGGTTCGGGCGACACGGGAAGCTTCTTTTGAAAATCTCTATGACAAGTCCAAACGACTGTTGGATTACATGTTGCGTCATGGGGTGACTACTGTCGAAGCCAAGAGTGGCTATGGTTTGGATTGGGAAACTGAAAAACGCCAGTTGGATGTTGTGGCTGCACTGGACCGTGATCATCAAATAGACTTGGTTTCGACCTTTATGGCAGCCCATGCGATCCCAACAGAGTACAAGGGCCGTTCCCAAGAATATTTAGATCTCATTGTGGAACAAATGCTTCCCAAAGTGAAGGAAGAAAAACTAGCTGAGTTCTGTGATATCTTCTGTGAAAAAGGTGTCTTTACAGCAGATGAATCTCGCTATCTTCTTTCAAAAGCTAAGGAGATGGGATTCAAACTGCGGATTCATGCGGATGAAATCGAGTCTATCGGTGGTGTGGATGTTGCGGCTGAATTGAAATCTACCAGCGCAGAACACTTGATGGTGATTACCGATGAAGGTATTCAAAAACTAGCTGCAGCAAAAGTGATTGGCAATCTATTACCAGCCACAACCTTTAGCTTGATGGAAGATACTTATGCACCGGCTCGTAAGATGTTGGACACTGGGATGGCCATTACCCTAACAACGGACAGCAACCCAGGGTCTTGTCCAACAGCCAATCTCCAGTTTGCCATGCATCTAGGTTGCTTCATGATGCGCCTAACTCCAGTAGAAATTCTCAATGCAGTGACCATCAATGCGGCCTATTCAGTTGATCGTGCTAAAACAATCGGCTCTTTCGATGTTGGCAAACAGGCCGACATTACCATCTTTGATGCACCAAATCTAGATTATCTCTTCTATTTCTTTGCGACAAATCTCGTGACAGATGTCTACAAGAAAGGTCAAAAAGTCATTTAACTGACTCCATTTCATTTGGGACTTTGCTGGTTTGCAAAAATCAGCAAAGTCTTTTTTTAAAACCTATCCCTGTAGGGAATGGAACCACTTTAGTAGGAAATTAAAATTTGACGTTCAAAGAATATTTTTCTTACTTTCTGATGTACAAAAAGGGAAATTCTTGATAGAATAGAAGTAATATTGAATATTTTCTTCAATATCATCTGTTTGATTGAAAACAGATTGTTTAAACTATTGATCAAACGAACAGGTTATTCAACAGACCTGTCTAGAAATTGTGAGGAGACAAGATGACTGTCGATTATAACAGCAAAGCTTACTTGGATAAAGTAGACGCTTGGTGGCGTGCAGCCAACTACATTTCAGCTGCTCAAATGTACTTGAAAGACAACCCATTGTTGAAACGTGAAGTGGTTGAAAACGACTTGAAGGCTCACCCAATCGGACACTGGGGAACTGTACCAGGACAAAACTTTATTTACGCACACTTGAACCGGGCCATCAACAAATACGACTTGGATATGTTCTACATTGAAGGACCAGGTCACGGTGGACAAGTAATGGTATCGAACTCATACTTAGATGGTTCTTATACTGAATTGAATCCAAACATCCCACAAAATGAAGAAGGTTTCAAACACTTGTGTAAGATCTTCTCATTCCCAGGAGGAATCGCTTCTCACGCTGCGCCTGAAACACCAGGATCTATCCACGAAGGTGGAGAACTTGGTTATGCCCTTTCTCACGCTGCAGGTGCTGTATTGGATAATCCAGATGTGATTGCTGCCACAGTTATCGGTGATGGTGAAGGTGAAACAGGTCCATTGATGGCTGGTTGGTTGTCAAATACCTTCTTGAACCCAGTCAACGATGGGGCTATCCTTCCAATCTTCTACCTCAATGGTGGGAAGATCCACAACCCAACCATCTTCGAACGCAAAACAGACGAAGAATTGGCCCTCTTCTTTGAAGGTCTTGGTTGGAAACCAATTTTTGCGAACGTCACTGCGATTTCAGAAGACCACGAAGCTGCACACGCTTTGTTCGCTGAAAAATTGGACGAAGCAATTGAAGAAATCAAGAAAGTCCAAGCAGAAGCTCGTAAAGGTTCTGCTGAAGAAGCAACTCAACCAGTATACCCTGTCTTGATTGCTCGTATTCCTAAAGGTTGGACTGGTCCAAAAGCATGGGAAGGAACACCAATCGAAGGTGGATTCCGTGCGCACCAAGTTCCAATCCCAGTAGATGCTCACCACATGGAGCATGTCGATGCTCTTCTTTCATGGTTGGAATCTTACCGTCCAGCTGAATTGTTCGACGAAACTGGTAAACTAGTTCCGGAAATTGCGGAAATTGCACCAAAAGGTGACCGTCGCATGGCGATGAACCCAATCACAAATGCTGGTGTGATCAAACCAATGAACACAGCTGATTGGAAGAAACATGCCTTCAAGATCGAAACACCAGGTGCTATCATGGCGCAAGATATGATCGAATTTGGTAAGTATGCAGCAGATCTTGTGGATGCGAACCCACACAACTTCCGTATCTTTGGACCGGATGAAACCAAATCAAACCGTCTTCAAGAAGTCTTTACTCGTACAAGCCGTCAATGGTTAGGACGTATGAAACCAGACTACGATGAAGCGTTGAGCCCTGCTGGTCGTGTCATTGACTCTCAATTGTCAGAGCACCAAGCAGAAGGAATGCTTGAAGGATATGTCTTGACAGGTCGTCATGGCTTCTTCGCTTCTTACGAATCATTCCTTCGTGTTGTGGATTCTATGATCACTCAACACTTCAAATGGTTGCGTAAGTCTAAGACCCATACAACATGGCGTAAAAACTACCCAGCCTTGAACTTGATTGCAACTTCAACTGTCTTCCAACAAGACCACAATGGTTACACTCACCAAGATCCAGGTATCTTGACTCACTTGGCTGAGAAAACTCCTGAATATATCCGTGAGTACTTGCCAGCAGATACCAATAGCTTGCTTGCGGTAATGGATGAAGCCTTCAAGGGAGAAGATGTGATCAACTTGATCGTTTCTTCTAAACACCCACGTCCTCAATTCTACTCAGCAGCTGAAGCAGAAGAATTGGTTCGTGAAGGATACAAGGTGATCGATTGGGCATCAACTGTTTCAGCAGATGAAGAGCCAGATCTTGTTATTGCAGCTGCAGGTACAGAGCCAAACTTAGAAGCTCTTGCAGCCATCACAATCTTGCACAAGGCCTTCCCAGAATTGAAGATCCGCTTTGTCAACGTTATCGACATCTTGAAATTGCGTCACCCATCCGTTGATGCGCGTGGGCTTTCAGATGAAGAATTTGACAAAGTCTTCACAACTGATAAACCAGTCATCTTTGCCTTCCATGGTTACGAAGGCATGATCCGTGATATCTTCTTCAACCGTCACAACCATAACTTGCGCGTGCATGGTTACCGTGAAAACGGGGATATCACCACACCATTTGATATGCGTGTGATGTCTGAGTTGGATCGCTTCCACTTGGCACAAGATGCAGCTAATGCAGCTCTTGGAGCAGAAGCAGCTGAATTCGCAGCTCAAATGGATGAAACAATCGCCTTCCACCATGACTACATCCGTGAAAACGGAGACGACATTCCAGAAGTTCAAAACTGGAAATGGGAAAACGTGAATAAATAATAGAAAGAGCCGGAGTAATCCGGCTTTTTAGATTTAAGACAAAGTCATATTAAAAACTTTCCTTAGGTGAGTACGGACGTCAGCGAACTTCTTCGAAGTTCCATGACTAATTATTGAGCCTAGGGTCTCAATAATTCCGAGTGCCTGAAACGTTATTGTTTCAGGCACTTTTCTCACAGCGGAAAGTTTCGGCATTTTTTGGAATCGATTTAAAAAATGGAACTCATTTTTATTTCTTTGCAGAATAACTTTACTTATTTTACTTTAAAATAGTTTGTCTACATTCTAAATAGCCGGAGTAATCCGGCTTTTTTGTGATTTGAATACAGTAGAGAATAAAAATACGGGGAGAGATGTTCGGGAATCAAGCGTTTTCTAGAGAAAGATGGAAGAGTTTTCAAAGAAATATTGAAGAAAAACCGAAAAAATAGTAAAATGGAAGAGCTGATTGCAGCAAATCAACTTTTCTGCTTTCTCCTCTTTGGAGAAGTGTCCGACATTAGAAAATGGAGTATTCAATGAAGAAAAAAGTTATCTTGAAAAGCAGTATCCTAGCAGTCGCTGCCGGTCTCAGTGTTTTTGCGATCAATAGCGTTTTCGCAGATGAATTGCCAGTGCAGTTCATGGGAGTCAATGACTTCCACGGTGCCTTGGAACAAACGGGGACAGCTCGTTTAGAAGGCGAAACTGTGAAAAACGCAGGAACAGCCCCACTTTTGGCAACCTATTTGAACGATTCGCAAAAGGACTTTGAAACGGAGAATGCCGGAACGCCAAATGCCAGCATCCGTGTGCAAGCTGGAGATATGGTCGGAGCTAGTCCAGCCAATTCTGCCCTCCTTCAAGATGAACCAACTGTAAAAGTCTTCAATGAAATGAACTTTGAATACGGAACTCTTGGTAATCACGAGTTTGACGAAGGACTTGGTGAATTCAACCGGATCATGAAGGGAGAAGCCCCAACACCTGGTCAATTCAATAAGATCGTCGATGAGTATCCTCATGAAGCTTCCAAACAAGAAGTTGTAATTGCCAACTTGGTCGACAAGGATACTAACAAAATCCCATTTGACTGGAAGCCTTATACCATCAAAGAAATCCCAGTCAATGACAAGACTGTTAAAGTCGGATTTATCGGGGTTGTTACGACAGAATTCCCAAATCTTGTTTTGCGTAAAAATCATGAACAATACCGTGTTTTGGATGAAGCAGAATCGATTGCTAAATATGCGCGTGAATTAAATGACCAAGGGGTTCATGCTATCGCTGTCTTGGCCCACGTTGCTGCTACCAGCAAAAACGGTGTAGCAGAAGGTCCGGCTGCAGACATGATCAAAAAATTAAATCAAATCTATCCTGAAAACTCAGTGGATATCGTATTTGCAGGTCATAACCACCAATATACAAATGGAATGGTCGGAAATACCTTGATCGTTCAAGGTACGTCTCAAGGGAAAGCCTACTCTGATGTCCGTGGAGTCCTAGATACAGATACAGCTGACTTTGTCAAAGCTCCAACTGCTAAAATTATTGCGGTAGATCCATCGAAAGGCAAAGCAAAAGATGCCAAGGTTCAAGCGATCATCGATGATGCCAATGCGACGGTTAAAAAAGTAACAGAAGCAGAAATCGGTACAGCAGAAAAAGCTGAAAATATTACCCGTGAATTGAATGCGCAAAAAGAAAGTGCTGTTGGAGATTTGGTCACAGCAGCGCAACTAGATATTGCCAAAAAATCAGGTTATCCAGATGTTGACTTTGCCTTCACCAATAATGGAGGAATCCGTGCAGACCTCGTGGTGAAACCAGACGGAACAGTCACTTGGGGTGCAGCTCAAGCAGTGCAACCATTTGGAAATATCCTCCAAGTAGTAGAAATCACTGGGGACCAAATCTACAAAGCTTTGGACCAACAATATGATGAGAAAGAGCTTTACTTCTTGCAAATGGCAGGGATCAAGTACACCTATACAAAACCGGCTGATGCAACAGAAGAAAATCCATATAAGGTCGTGAAAGCTTACAAGGCAGACGGAACCGAAATTGATCGCAACAAGACCTACAAGGCAATTATCAACGACTTCTTGTATGGTGGCGGAGATGGCTTCTCAGTCTTCCGTGATACAAAATTGATCGGTGCCATTAATCCAGATACTGAAGTCTTTATCCAATACATCGAAGATGTGAATAAGGCAGGGAAGAAGTTGTCTGCTTCAATCTTGGGCAATAAGACCTTTGTGGAAAAAGTGGAAGAAGAAACACCTACTCCAGAACCACAACCAACCCCTCAACCAACTCCAGAACCAACTCCACAACCACAGCCAGCGCCAGTTGATCCAGTAAGTCCAGTTCATCCTGTAGCTCCAGTAACTCCTGTTACCCCAACTCCACAACCTGAAAGCTCAGTAACTCCAGCTCAACCAGCTGCAAGCGAAACAAAAGAAGTGGCAACAAACAAACCAGTTGCTGTCACTTATCATACGGGTGGACAAACAGAAGTAGCTGCTACACCAGCAACTGGTCTTCCAAAAACAGGTCAAGAAGAATTGGCTTCGACCGTCCTTAGCCTCTTTGGCATGACCTCACTAGCTTTAGCAGGATTTGTAGCCAGCAAAAAACGTGAAGGCTAAGTCGCTCATCCGTTAACTTACTCCAAAAAAACGTCCGTTCTATAAAGAAACGGACGTTTTTGATCTTAGGCTGTTTTCTCTACCCAGACACTGCGGACAAAGAAGAGGCTGATCAGAGCTAGTGCTAGAAAGGCAACTCCAAGGTAATAATAGGGTTGATCCATTGTAGTAGATCGACCAGAGAGGTTGACAATCCCTCGGTAGAGGGCCCCGGCTGTGAGCGTAGCCACTCCTGAATTCCAAAGATTGAGGCTCAGGCGAGAGAAGCCTTTCACCATCAACTGTAGAAGCACTAGTAAGGCGCCACCGATCAAAGGAATCAAGAAGAGGTAGTGCATGAAGGCAGAGGTTTCGCCAAAACTAAAGTGTTCGTAGATGCGACTTCCGACAAAGAAGAAAGCCGAGATAAGAATGTACCATAGGATGGTCTTTTTCAAGCGTTGTTTAATAGGATTAGTAACCGATGTAGACAATGTCACTCACCGCCCTTTCTGAGATAGTACCATTTGTTGTTGGTTTATTAATAACTTGGCCATTGAAGTAAAGGGTAGAAGATCCACCCCCGTCCAGGTTGTAGGCTGTTTTAACGCCATAAGACTTCATCACTTCTGCTAATTGGTAGAGAGACAGGCCTTCACTCTCTGAAGTCCGTCCGTCTGACACGACGATAATGTAGTGGTTTTCATCGATGATCCCAATCGCTGTCCGTGGATTTGACGCCATGGATTGTCCAACTTCTGAGTTCGTATCGACCGTAATCTCACCATTTTCAACCAAGGAAGGTCCGAAGGCAAGGAGATTGACGACCCCATCTTTGACCAATTGATCTGCAGAGATCTCATCTTCATAGATAATTTTGAAGGATCCATCCTTGTAAATGGCTAGGTCACCATTGCTTGAATCTTCCCGAACCGTATCGCGGTAGACCACTCCGTTTCGGATGACATAGCCGGTGCTATTAGCTCCGTAGTAGTCTCCATTGACGGCTAGAATAGCATTGTTCTCAGCTGCAGTGACGGAAGTCTTAGCCGTTACATTTGTCCCGTAGGTGTTTTGTGCAAAGGCTGTTTTGAGATAATCTGCCGAGCTGACTGTGATATCTGCAATGTAAACCTGGGTATTTTCAATCGTTTTTTCTGTTAGGCTCACCTGGATATTGTCATCTGAATAGCTAGTATCAGTCGTTGTAGCTGAAGCAGCTGCTTTTTTGGCTGCCTTAGTGTCCGTAGTAGTAGCTTTTACGGTTTGGATGGCATCGGATAAGACAAAGGTCTTGAGCATCGAGTAGCTAAAACTACTGGTCAAAAGAAGGCCAAAGCAGGCAGCATAGGTATAGGATTTTTTAAAGAATTTCATGGTGGGGAGCTGTCCTTTCTTTGAAGATTACTTTTTTCTGGATCACCCATGAGACCAGAAAGAGGAGGAAGCCAACGACAATTTTACTGATCAGGAGATTGAGCCCGAAAGCAGTATAGAAGAGTCGAATCAAGAGCGTATCGAGAATAAAGAGGCCGAGGGCTAGACCAAAGTAGCCACTTCCTGTTTTAGCGACGCTGTCTTTATTCTTAAAGACCAGGTGCTTGTTAGTCGAGTAGTTAAAAATGGAACTCGTCACACGAGCGATCCCGTTCGCTAGGAGAATGCGAAGACTAATGGGCACAGCCATCATCACGAAAAGGAAGAAAGCGTAGACCAGATAGTCAACGATAAAACTACTCAGAGAGGAGAGGGCAAACTTAAACATGTCCTTGTAGATCATGAGGCCATCTCGGATAGGTCGGAAGTGGGAACCTTCATTGTCATTGATGTAGACTGTTTCAATCGGAACTTCTAGAATGGGGAAGGACTTGCTTGCTGCAAGGAGAACATTCATCTCATATTCATAACGCTGTCCGTCAACCTCAAGCATGAAAGGTAACATATTTGTAGTGAAGGCCCGTAAGCCAGTCTGAGTATCGCTGACTGCCACTCCCGTTTGTTGTTTAAACAAGAAGCGAGTCAATTTATTCCCGAAAGCAGAACGTAAAGGAACTTTTCCAGAAAAGGCGCGTGCTCCTAGAATAAGTGTTCCAGGATGCTCTTGAGATTGGTTAACAACCCTGAAAATATCCCAAATTTTGTGCTGACCGTCTGCATCAGCTGTAACAATGCTTCCATAGGTGCCTCTTTCTAGGATGTAGGCATAAGCAGTTTTGAGAGCTTGCCCTTTTCCTTGGTTGTGCTCATGGGTCAGAACTGTCGCAAGACCCTCTAATTTGTCAAAAATCGCTTTCTTGTCAGCGTCACTCCCATCGTCGACCACGATGATGTGGAGATCGCTCTTAGCGTGAACCAGGCGAACCAGTTTGACAAGATTCAGATCCGGTTGATAGGCGGGGATGATAAGATAATTCATAATCGTTCCTCGTTTCTTGAGATTTGTTGTAGCTAGTATAAAGACTCAAGCTTAAAGCTAACTGATATCAGTTTTCTTTAAGGAAAGAGGAGAAAGAAGGGGAGGGTTTCTTCTATAAAATATCATTTTTTAGGACATTTCTTTCTTTTTTCTCGAAGGGGACGTCCAGAAATCATTTTTTAAATCCTAAAGATAATTCTTGCCTTTGTTCGAAAAGTCTGGTATAATAGTTTCTTGTGAGTAAACCTCACTTACCCCTTGCAAAGACAGGGGGTCATTAGTCCAAAAGGAGGAACATTATCAATGGCTAAATACGAAATTCTTTATATTATTCGTCCAAACATTGAAGAAGAAGCTAAAAACGCTTTGGTAGCACGTTTCGATTCTATCTTGACTGACAACGGTGCAACTGTTGTTGAATCAAAAGATTGGGAAAAACGTCGTCTTGCATACGAAATCCAAGATTTCCGTGAAGGACTTTACCACATCGTGAACGTTGAAGCGAACGACGCTGTAGCTCTTAACGAGTTCGACCGTCTTTCAAAAATCAACGGTGACATTCTTCGTCACATGATCGTAAAAGTTGACGCGTAAGAAATCATCCGAGGTGACTTATGATTAACAATGTTGTACTTGTCGGTCGTATGACCCGTGATGCTGAACTTCGCTACACTCCAAGCAATCAAGCAGTTGCTACTTTCAGCCTAGCTGTCAATCGCAACTTCAAGAGTCAAAATGGAGAGCGCGAAGCCGATTTCATCAACTGTGTGATCTGGCGTCAGCAAGCAGAAAACTTAGCCAACTGGGCTAAGAAAGGTGCTTTGATTGGGATTACCGGTCGCATTCAAACACGTAATTACGAAAACCAGCAAGGTCAACGTGTTTATGTCACTGAAGTCGTAGCAGACAGCTTCCAACTATTGGAAAGCCGTGCAGCACGCGAAGGGCATGCAGGTGGTGGCTATTCATCGGGCAATGGTGGTTTTGCTGGAAATGCAACCCCAAGTTTTGGTGGATCTGAACCAAGCAATGCAGCGCCAAACTTTGGTCGTGAAGAAAATCCATTTGGAGCCAATCCAATGGATATCTCAGACGACGATCTTCCATTCTAAGAATGGGTTTAACGAATTAAAACTATAAAGGAGAATTAAACATGGCTCAACAACGTCGTGGCGGATTCAAACGCCGTAAAAAAGTTGATTACATCGCAGCAAACAAAATCGAATATGTCGATTACAAAGATACTGAGCTTCTTAGCCGTTTCGTTTCAGAACGTGGGAAAATCCTTCCTCGTCGTGTAACTGGAACTTCAGCGAAGAACCAACGTAAAGTAACAACAGCTATCAAACGCGCTCGCGTAATGGCTTTGATGCCTTTCGTAAACGAAGATTAAAGAAAAGACCCCCTGCTGGGTCTTTTTTTCAGGTCCGGTGGACCTCTTTTTCATGAGTTTGAAAATAAGAGAGCGAATTAAGACCCTTACGGGTCTTTTTTCAGGTCTGGGTGGACCTCTTTGACTTTTCCCTAGCTCTAATCGTGTTATAATGTGGGAAGAAATGTATCAAGGAGGGAATTATGAAGGAAGGTGTAATCATCAGGAGGATGATAAAGGCAGATATTGAGCATATCTCTCAAGCCTTTATTCACCAAGGGTGGCCGGGTAGAGAGGATATCTTGACTAGCTATTTTCAGGAGCAGGAGAATAGAGAGAGGGACGTATTAGTAGCTGAGTCGGATGGATTTGTGGCAGGTTATATCACTATATTGCCTGCTGCCAAGCACGGCCCTTTCGTAGGAGTCTATCCTGAACTATCTGATTTTAATGTTTTTGAGCCATTTAGAAATCGAGGGATTGGGAATCAACTCTTAGAGGAGGCAGAAAAAAGAGTCTGGCTACTATCAGAGATTGTTACTTTAGGGGTTGGTTTACACTCGGGTTATGGCCCAGCTCAAAGAATGTATGTCAAACGGGGCTATATCCCAGATGGATCTGGGGTTTGGTTTAGGGATCACCCCTTGGCCCCTTACAGTTCTTGTGAAAACAATGATGACTTAGTCCTCTATTTTTCAAAAAGATTGAACAATGATATGCAGTAAAATAATGCTCCATAATTATTGCAGTGCTTTTACCAACCACAGAAATTATAAAACAAGATTAATTTGTCAGACCTGCCTTTGGGTAGGTTTTTTGTTTGTCTTTTAACTATAGTTGATGTTGAAAGTCAATTTTCTAGATAGAGATATCAACTAGAGGTTTAATTTTATTTGATATAAAAGTATTTTACTCATTTAAATTGACAACGAATAAAAAAAGAGTTATAATATCATCAAAAAGTAAGCGCTATCACAAGGAGGTGTCCATTTATGTTTGAAATTCATAACTTGTCCATTAAGTATGGCAAGAAAACATTGTTGCTTCCAACATCTCTAAAGTTCAAAGAGGGAAAATTATATACAATTTATGGAAAATCAGGTGTTGGAAAATCTTCGTTACTGAATAAAATTGGACTGATTTCAGAGTATGACCCCAAAGTAACTTATATTTACGATGGCTCTAAAATTGATACGAGTAACAAGAAGATTGTTTCATCCTTTATTGCGCAAAATATTGCTTTTATATTTCAAAATCATAATCTAATTAAAGACCTAACTGTGTACGACAATTTAAAAATTTCGTTAAATTTTTTCAAATTATCAACTAGAGAAATAGAAAATAAAATAGATAATATTCTAAGTGAGTTAGGAATTTTAGAGTTGAAGGATGTATATCCTGAGGATTTATCTGGAGGAGAAGAACAACGTGTTGCCATTGCTAGAGGGATGATAACAGATAAGAATATTATTTTAGCAGATGAACCTACAAATTCTTTGGATTCTGAAAATAGAGAAATTGTCTCATCTTTACTGTTAAAACTAGCAAATAAATATAATAAAATCGTTATTGTAGTTTCACACGATGAATATGTGATTAACAAAGGAGATATAAAGCTACATTTCGAAGACAAAAAATTAATTGGAATGAAAGAAGACATAG
This sequence comes from Streptococcus sp. HCA-5024, assembly GCF_037890265.1. Lineage (NCBI taxonomy): Bacteria > Bacillati > Bacillota > Bacilli > Lactobacillales > Streptococcaceae > Streptococcus > Streptococcus sp. HCA-5024. Next base: position 15,484 of record NZ_JBBKBR010000003.1, on the reverse strand, counting down.
AGTGTAATTTTCAAGAAGAGTGGCATGCTAGTAAACTAAAGAAACATATTAGATTAAAGATCCAAAAGAAAAGGAAGGTACCTCCTTTACCTGTACTTTTATTAATACTAATTTCCTTCACAGTTTCGCTTGCAGTTGGTTCTATGAATATTCAATCATTATTTTCTTCTAAGTATCAAAGATTAATCAGTGATTCATTAGAAAATGGTTTCTTGGTTATTAATGATTCAATAGGACTTGGAACGAGCAAGGTGATTGATGATTTCCAATCGCTTTCGAATAAGGAAATACATCAAATTTCTGATAGTACGAATGTATACAAATTAGAACCATATATTGAATTTCCTAGTATTGGAATGACTTTTGAAAATGCTGAAAACTATTTAAAAATGAGTCGAGATTTTTCACCGAATCTATCTATTAATGGTAAGAATATTAATTTATCCAAGAATTACAGTGTGCAACCGTTATTTGATACGAATACGACTCAGAGACAGATTAAATACTTTGATAGGACTACGAATAGGGGAATATTTGTTTCGGAATCATTTATCAAAGAACAAAAATTAGAAGACATTGTAGCTGGGTCCGAGATGACACTTACATATTATGTCCCCATTAATATTTATGAATCTCATATAGATAAAGAAGGAACTTATTATAAATCTGACGGAGACCTGTATGTGAAAGAGGAACAAACGTTTAAAATACTTGGGATCGTAAAAGAGGAGTATCCGTTTAACTATTCTGTAAATGATAACACCTTGTTCATGGCGAGTGATGAGATGCTGAAAATACAGAGCAAATATATAGGTGCAGAAAGCAAACAGAGAGAAACAATTGATGATCTTCCTGTAAAAGAATGGGCACCAAGTGCAGTACATGTTACTGTAAAGGATAGCAAAGATGTCCCTCAAGAAATTAATCGTATTAAAAAAATTTCGGATAAATTTTCGATTGTTTCGTCTTTCGAGAATTATAAAGAATTTAATAAAGGTTTAAAATACATAAAAAACTTTTTGCTAATTATTTCGTTTGTCATGCTTTTACTTGTAGTTGCAATCTTATCTTTTGTCTTCTTTTTAATAAATCGAACGAGAAAATACGAAGTTGGCGTATTAAAGGCTATGGGATACAGTACAAAACATGTTTTTAGATTATTTATTCTCGAGTTATTAAATTATGGAAAGAAAATAATTACTTTATCAAGTATTCTGATTTTTATACTAACTATATTAGCTATTCAAATGCTTCAATTAGAAGTAGTTGATATCATTCATTTCTATCTAACTTCTATAGTTTCATTAATTTTACTTACGTTTGCTGTATTAATGACTAGTGGGCTCATTCCTATCTATATGACAGGGAAACAGTCCATTGTTGATGCCATTCGTAAAAACAGATGAGGTGATTGAACATGGCAAAAAAAATTAAAATAACTCTTGTGATGTTAACTGGAATGATAATTCTTCTTTTCACCGGAAAAGTAAATGCAGGATATATAAGTCAATCAACTGGTACTAATGGTTATAGTTTAGTGGGATTAAACGTACTAAATGTAACATTTCATGCTTCAGGATATTCATACACGAATAGTGGAAGTGTAAGTAACATGTATTTCACGGATTGGGCATGGTGGCCGAATACAATAAGCAATCGCTCAACATGGAAGTCACATATTCCTTATGGACAACGAGCCAACGGATCTGTCCTAATCGGTGTAGGAGTAAACTCTCCGTGGGGAGCTGTTAACCTGTGGGGAGGTCAGCATTATTATTCTCTAGATTTTTAGAATTTCTTATGGTTAGATAGGATGAATGGCTCACTGCTGGATAACAGCAGTGAGTTTTTTTATCCTCCATAATCAGGAGAATAGTGAAGTTTCTTTTCTTTATTATGTGGCTTAAATTGGAAATGTTTATCCAAAATTTTTTGAGAGTTGTTTTACATATCCTGGTTTTATAGGTTCATAGAGCTAAACATTATTCTCATAAGTCGATTTCATAATAAAAACACCCCAAAAATTAGATTTTTTCTGTCTAACTTTTGGGGTGCAGTTTAAACTTCATCCGTTTTCTTAACGTCGAGTTGCAGGTGCTGTGCTCGAACTTTTAATATTAAAGCGTTTCTTGAGGTAGAAGCGAAGGACAAGCGCTAGAGCTCCTAAAACGATGGCAAAAACATCTGGAATAGTTGGGTTGAGAACTTGTGGGAGTAAGGAAGTAAAGGACAAGACAATGACCCAAAGGAACATGACTCCAACAAGAATCGGCATGGATTTCCAAAGAGAAGGACGCTCGCTACGATCTTTGGTGCCATCCATATACTGATAGAAGAAGTAGTACATAAGGTATAAGAGCAAAGCCCCTGTCAAACTTCCAAGGATCAAGGTGATCAACCCATAGCCAGTACGACGCGGTGCGACCAAGTTCATAAAGGCGCTAATCGCAGCAAAGACACCAAAAATAAAGAGGAAGGAATCCAAAATCATAAGAGAGGGAGCATCGTTTAATTTCGGATGCTCTTTTTCATAGCGTTCTTTCTCGCTGAAAGAATTCGCCCAAACAGTTGGAGCTCCAAAAAGGGTCCGTGCTGGAATTCCTTTTCCTTGGTTTTCATGGATAGCTGGAAGGATTTCTTGGATGAGGCTTTCTGCTTCTTCCTCTGATTTCCCGTTTTCAAGCAATTGGTGTTTGGCGATCCGGATAAATTCTTGATTTTTCTTACTAAGTTGATGAAGGTCGGTTTGAGACATAGTTACTCCTTTGATGTACAAGTTTGGTTAGAACCATTTTTTATGGATGAGGTAGACGACGAGAGACCCGGTCAGGGCAAAGGCGATGAAAATAATCAGCCAGAAAGCATGGGGTTCGCCATTGAGCGGAAGCTCATTGTCCTTGAAGTTCATCCCGTAGGCCGAAAAGATCATGGTCGGAATGGACATGACAATGGTGACGAGGGCCAGGGTCTTCATGATGTTGTTCTGGTTGTTGGAGATGATTGATGCGAAGGTATCGGTCATGGAGTGCAGGATATTTCCATAAATATCTGCCATCTCAATGGCCTGCTGGGTTTCGATCAAGGTATCTTCCAACAGATCCTCGTCTTCTAGGTATTTCTTGATGTTACTGGTGGCACTGGTCAATTTCTTGATCACGCGCTCATTGGTTTTCAGAGAGGCCTTAAAGTAGACGATGGTTTTTTCCAACTCCATCAACTCAATCAGCTCTTCATTACGCGTTGATTTGTGCAATTGGCTTTCAATCTGCTCGCTTTTGCGATCCAAGGTACGAAGCGCTGACAAGTAGAGTTCAGCGTTACGATAGAGGATCTGAAAGATAAAGCGCGACCGCATAAAGGTATAGAAATTCCGCAAGCGTCGGTTGATAAAGATATCGAGAAGTGGCAATTTCTCCAAGCAAGTCGTGATGATAGCCTCTTCTGTTAGGATAATCCCTAGCGGAATGGTTACGTAGTAGGTCTGATTGTTCCGCTCTTCCTTGATGGGGACGTCGACGATGATCAAGGTATACTCATCTTCGATGGTCATACGGGACATTTCTTCCGCATCGAGTGGTGCCCGCAAGTCTGCAATATCGATATTAAAAGCAGAGGCGATTTCCATCGATTCACTTTGAGAAGGGTTAACAAGGTTGATCCAGCTACCGGGTTCCAGCGTCTCTATTTCTTTAAATTCAGTCGTTGTCGATAAAAAGACCTGTTTCATGGTGCCTCCCCTTGTTTTTTTACACCTTAACATTATATCAGAAAAAGGACGGTTTTGGATAAAAGAATACTAAAAAATTTGTTATAATGGAGGTTAACAAAAAGGTGATTAGAGTAAGAACATGCAAGATAAAATTGTCATTCATGGGGCACGCGCCCATAATTTAAAAAATATAGACGTGGAAATTCCACGGGACAAATTAGTCGTGGTGACGGGGTTGTCTGGTTCTGGAAAGTCCAGTCTGGCCTTTGATACCCTCTATGCAGAAGGTCAGCGCCGCTACGTGGAGAGCTTATCGGCCTATGCCCGTCAGTTCTTGGGAAATATGGAAAAACCAGATGTGGACTCCATTGACGGCTTGAGTCCAGCCATTTCCATCGACCAAAAAACGACCAGTAAAAACCCCCGTTCTACAGTGGGGACGGCGACAGAGATCAATGACTACCTGCGCCTGCTCTATGCGCGTGTAGGGACGCCTTATTGTATCAATGGACATGGCGCTATTACCGCTTCTTCGGTTGAGCAAATTGTCGATCAAGTTTTGGAATTACCAGAGCGCCAACGCCTGCAAATTCTAGCTCCTATTATTCGCAAGAAAAAAGGCCAGCACAAGAATATCATTGAAAAGGTGCAAAAAGACGGCTATGTCCGGGTGCGGGTCGATGGTGAGATCTATGATGTGACAGAGGTTCCAGAACTATCTAAAAGCAAGCAGCACACGATTGAAGTGGTTGTGGACCGAATCGTGATCAAAGAGGGCATTCGCTCGCGGCTCTTTGATTCGATTGAAGCAGCTCTTCGGATTGCGGATGGTTATGTGGTGATTGATACCATGGACGGCAAGGAGCTACTCTTTTCTGAGCATTATGCTTGCCCAGTCTGTGGCTTTACCGTTCCTGAATTAGAGCCCCGCCTCTTTTCTTTCAATGCACCTTTCGGATCTTGTCCAGACTGTGATGGGCTGGGTATTAAGCTAGAGGTGGACTTGGATTTGGTGGTGCCAGATGATCGCTTAACCCTTCGCGAAGGAGCACTTGCTCCTTGGAATCCGATCTCCTCCAACTACTATCCACAGATGTTAGAACAGGCCATGATCCACTTTGGCGTTGATATGGACCAGCCTTTTTCCAATCTTTCTCAAGAAGAAAAGGACTTGGTCCTCTATGGGTCAAATGGCAAGGAATTCCACTTCCACTATGAAAATGAGTTTGGTGGGGTTCGAGATATTGAGATTCCTTTTGAAGGGGTCGTAAACAATATTCACCGTCGTTTCCGTGAGACCAATAGTGATTTCACCCGCAACCAAATGCGCTCTTATATGAACGAATTGACCTGTGCGACCTGCCATGGCTACCGTCTCAATGACCAAGCTCTTTCTGTTCGTGTCGGAGGAGAAAAGGGGATGCATATCGGGGAAGTGTCAGATCTATCGATTGCGGACCACTTAAAAGCCGTGGATCAGTTGGTCTTAACAGACAATGAAGCCACGATTGCAAGACCGATCTTAAAAGAGATTAAGGATCGATTGACCTTCTTAAACAATGTGGGTCTCAATTACTTGACCCTGTCACGATCGGCTGGGACCTTATCAGGTGGAGAAAGCCAGCGCATTCGTTTGGCAACCCAGATCGGTTCCAACCTCTCTGGTGTCCTTTATATTTTGGATGAGCCGTCTATCGGCCTCCATCAAAGGGACAATGACCGCTTGATTGCCAGTCTCAAGAAGATGCGAGATTTAGGCAACACCTTGATCGTCGTCGAACACGACGAAGATACTATGAGGGAGGCAGACTACCTGATCGACGTCGGCCCAGGTGCCGGTGTCTTTGGTGGAGAGATCGTTGCTGCGGGAACTCCAAAGCAGGTGGCTCGTAATAGTAAATCCATTACCGGCCAATATTTGTCCGGCAAGCGCAAGATTCCGGTTCCAACAGAGCGCCGTTCAGGAAATGGTCGTTCTATTGAAATTACAGGGGCCAGTGAGAACAACTTGCAAGATATCACGGCGCGTTTTCCTTTGGGCAAATTTATCGCAGTCACTGGAGTTTCCGGTTCTGGGAAATCGACCTTGATCAATAGCATCTTGAAAAAAGCCATCGCTCAAAAGCTCAACCGCAATTCGGAAAAACCAGGGAAATACAAGACCATTCAGGGGATTGAGCATATCGATCGCTTGATCGACATTGATCAAAGCCCGATTGGTCGGACTCCTCGTTCCAATCCAGCGACCTATACAGGCGTCTTTGATGATATTCGCGATCTCTTTGCTCAGACCAATGAAGCCAAAATTCGGGGCTATAAAAAAGGCCGCTTTAGTTTCAATGTCAAGGGTGGGCGTTGTGAAGCCTGCTCAGGAGATGGGATCATCAAGATTGAAATGCACTTCTTGCCAGATGTCTTCGTCCCTTGTGAGGTCTGCCATGGACGTCGTTACAATAGTGAGACCCTTGAAGTCCACTACAAGGAAAAAAATATTGCAGAAGTGCTGGATATGACGGTCAATAAGGCAGTTGAATTCTTCAAGCACATTCCAAAAATTGAACGCAAACTCAAGACCATCCAAGATGTGGGCTTGGGCTATGTAACACTGGGGCAACCAGCGACCACCCTTTCAGGTGGGGAAGCGCAGCGGATGAAGTTGGCTTCTGAATTGCACAAGCGCTCTACAGGAAAATCCTTCTATATCTTGGATGAACCAACGACTGGACTTCATACCGAAGACATTTCTCGCTTGATCAAAGTCTTAGAGCGATTTGTGGATGATGGCAATACGGTCCTTGTGATTGAGCACAATTTGGATGTCATTAAGACAGCAGACCATATCATTGATTTAGGACCGGAAGGTGGTATCGGTGGCGGAACCATTATTGCGACCGGAACGCCAGAAGAAGTAGCAGCCAATCCTGCTAGCTACACAGGACAATATTTGAAAGGAAAATTACAATGAATCAACGGATCAGCAACTTAAGAAACAAAATGAAAGCCCAAAACCTCAAAGCGATATTGATTAACAATTTGAAAAATGTTTATTATTTGACTAATTTCTGGGGTTCAAACGGGACCGCTTTGGTGACAGAAGAACGCGTGGTACTCTTTACAGATTCGCGCTACACCATCCATGCCCATGCGACTTGTTTCCCCTTTGTAGAGATTGTTGAAACCCGCGATGAGTTGACTGCAGCTGCAGAGATCGTTAAGGACCTTGGAATCAAAGAACTTGGTTTTGAGGATGAAGTGACGGTGGCCTACCATGCCCGTATGGCTTCTGTTTTCAGTGGCATTAGCCTTCAATCCCTAGCGAATTTTGTAATGGAATTGCGCTTAATTAAGGATGAAACTGAGATTGCGGCCATTAAAAAAGCTTGTAGCATCTCTGACCAAGCCTTCCATGATATTTTAGACTATATCAAGGTAGGGAAAACGACAGAGTTGGAAGCAGCGACTTTCCTCGACTTTAGAATGCGGGAGTTGGGAGCTTCTGGTGTATCATTTGATATTATTTCAGCAGCTGGTGAACGCTCTGCCATGCCTCACGCGACTCCAAGTGATCGGGTGATTTCAGCAGGAGATGCCTTGACCCTTGATTTTGGTTGCTTGTATGATCACTATGTCAGCGATATGACACGGACTATCTATGCAGGACATGTCAGCGACAAGGAAAGAGAAATTTACGAAACAGTTTTGAAGGCCAATCAAGCCTTGATTGATGCGGCTAAAGATGGACTTGGCTTCCGTGATTTTGATAAAATCCCTCGGGATGTGATCGAGGCAGCCGGCTATGGTCAATACTTTACTCATGGAATCGGTCATGGAATTGGGCTAGATATCCACGAAGAACCATACTTCAGCCAAACGTCTAAAGAAGCGATTCAAGCAGGGATGGTCTTAACAGATGAGCCAGGTATTTATATTGAAGGTCTCTCTGGTGTGCGGATCGAAGATGACCTTTTGATCACAGAAACAGGTTGTGAAGTCTTGACTCTTGCTCCTAAAGAATTGATTGTCCTTTAAAATATACGTTTCTCTTAACTTCTGTTTAGACAGAGATGTGAAGAGAAGACTATGAAATGAATTGTAGAGGAGTTCTTCTCCCTGACATCTTATTTGGAGCCCTATCCATTTTGGTATAGGAACTAACAGAACAAAACACGAAAGAAGCAAAGGGTAATTTGGATGTGGATGGATCAGGGGCGGTCCATAGCAATCCTTTCTTCTCCAAAAGAGGTAATTGCTGTTTGAGAAAAATCAAATAGTGTGTTACAATAAAGAGTAATCTATTTTTAAAAAAGAGGTAATAAAACATGATCGAAGCAAGTAAATTGAAAGCTGGTATGACTTTTGAAACAGCTGACGGAAAATTGATCCGCGTTTTGGAAGCTAGCCACCACAAACCAGGTAAAGGAAATACTATCATGCGTATGAAATTGCGTGATGTCCGTACTGGTTCAACATTTGATACAAGCTACCGTCCAGAAGAAAAATTTGAACAAGCGATTATCGAAACTGTTCCAGCTCAATACTTGTACAAAATGGATGATACAGCCTACTTCATGAACACTGAAACATATGACCAATATGAAATTCCAGTTGTGAATGTAGAACAAGAATTGCTTTATATCCTTGAAAACTCAGAAGTAAAAATTCAATTCTACGGAAGCGAAGTCATCGGTGTAACAGTTCCTACAACTGTTGAATTGACTGTTGCAGAAACTCAACCATCTATCAAAGGTGCTACAGTGACTGGTTCTGGTAAACCTGCTACAATGGAAACTGGTTTGGTCGTAAACGTTCCTGACTTCATCGAAGCTGGACAAAAATTGGTCATTAACACTACTGAAGGAACTTACGTTTCTCGTGCATAAGAGACATCTCAGGGTGTCAAATAGAAAGGAACTTCTATGGCAACTGAACAATTTGGTGACATCGTTATTGCACCACGTGTATTAGAAAAAATTATTGCGATTGCGACAGCAAAAGTAGAGGGTGTCTATTCGCTTGAAAACAAGAGTGTTTCAGATAGCTTATCCAAACGCTCCCTTGGACGTGGCGTCTACCTTCATACAGAAGAAGATGGTCAAGTTTCAGTAGACATCTATCTCTATTTAGAATATGGAGTGGCTGTACCATCTGTCGCTGTAGCCATTCAAAAAGCGGTCAAGTCTGCAGTTTATGATATGGCAGATGTAACCTTGGATGCTGTCAACATTCACGTTGTCGGTATCGCAACGGAAAAATCTCCAAAACCAGACTTGAAAGACTTGTTTAATGAGGACTTCCTCAATGACTGATGAAATTTTATTAGAATCACGTCGAGATTTGCGCGAGCGCGCCTTCCAAGCCTTGATGGCCTTGGAATACGATGGAGACATTGTTGAAGCTTGTCGCTTTGCTTATCTACATGACAAGGACCTAGCAGAAGACAAAGAAGTCGATCTACCTGCCTTTCTCATGAATCTCGTGACGGGTGTCTATCAGTCAAAAGATCAACTAGACCAACAAATCGGTCAACATTTGAAAACCGGCTGGACTGTTGAGCGCTTGACCTTGGTAGAGAAAAATATCCTTCGTCTGGGAATTTATGAAATGACAGAGTTTGATACACCACAGATCGTCGCAGTCAATGAAGCGGTGGAATTGGCCAAGGCCTTTTCAGATGAAACCTCTTCACGATTTGTCAATGGTGTCCTCAGTCAATTTGTGGCAGAAGAATAAGTAAAAAGGGAGTGGGAAAGAACTCCAACTAGTTAAAAGAGTTCGTTTTCCCACCCCCGCACAGTTGATTAGGTCATCTTTGGAGCTTAAAAGGCGAACAAAGATGCCAATCAACCACTGCGTCATACAGTTATTTCTATTAAATATAAAATAAATATAAAAGGCTAGACAATTTTTGCCCAGCCTTTTTTTGACGAATAATAACCCCTACAGTATAGAACTGTAGGGGTTGTTTTAGACACTTTTTCCAGAGTGGAGACTAACGGGCAAGAAATAACCGGTAGTTGCTACTTTTTTTCCTTCTATCTTTTGGAGTAAAAGATCCACCATGAGGATAGCAATGTCTTCGAGGGGTTGTTGGATGGTTGTCAGTTCAGGTGTATAGGTCTCGATGAACTGGGTTCCATCATAACCAATCACTTTCAAATCCTGAGGAATCTGAATATCTAATTCTCTAGCGACTTTCATGATCAAGATCGCCGTCAAATCATCGGAGGCAAAAATGGCATCTGGTTTGTGGTGGGTTAAAATCTGTTTGATTTCCATTTCTTTGCGAATAGGGGAGAAATCACTGGAAACATTAATGATCATGGACTCAGGTAGAACTGATGCAAATCCCGCATGACGCAAGCCAGTTGGGGAGTTAGAGTTGTCATTACCTGTGATCATGATAATCTTTCGGGCTCCGGTTTTTACTAAAGTTTCTGCTGCAAGCACCCCGCCAGCGTAGTTGTCTGAAGAGACAACCGGAATTTCTGGGGAGAGGTTGCGGTCAAAAGCAATGATAGGAGCAGTTACCCGGTTGTAATCTTCAATGCCCAAATTATGGCTTCCTGAAATGATGCCATCTACCTGGTTGGCCTCCAACATCTCAATGTATTCGCGCTCTTTTTCGGAGTCGTGTTCACTATTGCAGATGATGGTTTTATAGCCGTGTTTGAAGAGTTGGTGCTCTAGTTTGTCGATTAATTCAGCATAGAAAACATTACTGATGTTGGGAAAGATCAAGCCGACTAACTTGGCTGATTTTCCTTGGAGGCTACGAGCAACATTGTTAGGTTTATAGCCCAATTCTCGCATGGCTTCTTGGACTTTTTGGATCGTTTTTTCAGACAGGTATCCTTTTTTATTGATAACCCGTGAGACAGTAGTAGGGCTGACACCGGCGAGTTTGGCGACATCAGTTAGCTTTGCGACCATAATCAAGTTCGTAGTATGTTCCAGTAGGGGTTCCAGACTTGATCAAGATTCCATTTTGATCTGCATGTGGGTAGACCCGACCAGAAAATACTTTTTCTCCTTTATTGATAAAGATTTCAAAAATCGAATTGTCAATGAAAATATTAGCGGTTGTTGCTTGGTTAGCGATTGTGCAGCTACGGCTCGCACCGAATTCTTGGGCATATTGCTCACCAGCCTGGCTTCGATCGACTGTGACCAATCCTTTAGCCAGATCAAATGTGAGATCTAAGCCCTTCCCTTCTGCATCGGCAAAGAGGACGATTTCGTTCTGGCTATCCTTTTCAAACTGCAATTCCAATTCATAGCAGTTCTTGGTTTGTGCCTTGTTGGCAAATTCCTCACTCTCAGCGCGCAAGTCTTTGATGGCTTCAACTGGGTATTGGTAGAGCTTGCCATCTTTGATGGTTAATTCTTTGACCAGTGAGAGAGCTCCTTGGTAGTCATAGGAATCCGTTGGATAAGAAACGTCTGGAAGACCTAGCCAGCTAACAGTATAGGCACGTCCATCGGGAGCATTAAATCCTTGAGTCGCATAGGCTTCAAAACCATAGTCGAGATTATGCAATTCAGATACATCAACCATTTTGGCCTTTTCTGGGTCAAAGCTTGCCCCAATCTTGTACATATTTGGATAGATATTGTCATAATCGAGAACGGCTTTATCTAAGCCTTGAGGGCAGTATAGGAGAACGGGTTGGTCTCCTACAAAGACTAGGTTGGGACATTCCATCATATAAGCTGTCCGATCGTTTGCAAAATCCAAGTCACCGACTGTAACCCAGTTGGAATAGTCATTATCTACAGCCTTATAGAGACGGATGAATCCTTTCTTCTCAAGGTCTTGACCACCAACGATAGCGTAGAATTGACCTTTGAAATTAAAAATCTGTGGGTCACGAAAGTGATCCGTAGAGTCAGCAGGTTGATCAATCAAGATTTTGTCAATTTTTTCAATCTTGCCGTCTTTATCCATCAAAGCACCGACTTGGTAAGGATGACGAACCCATTCTGCATCACGAACATTTCCAGTGTAGAATAGGAATAGTTTGTCACCAAACTGCATGGCTGATCCGGAATAAGCTCCATGGCTATCCAGATCTGTGTCTGGAAGAAGCGTTACACCAGTTTCTTTGAAATGAACCAAGTCTTCACTTTCTGTTTGTACCCATGATTTTAACCCATGGGCTGCACCAAATGGGAAATTTTGGTAAAACAAGATCCATTTTCCATCAAAGTAGGAAAAACCGTTAGGATCATTTAAGAGACCAGCTTTTGGCTCTACATGATAATGTGTATGCCAAGGAGATTTCGCCATGTTTTCTTGGATGGCTTGCTTTTCTTCTTTTGTCCAGTCTTCGTAACGTCTGTAACGACGTTCAGTTGTCCATTCCATTTTATTCCTCCGAATTTTTTCTTACTTCCATAGTACCGATTTCCTATTAAAAATGCAAGCGATAAATGAAAAAAACGGCAAAAAATGTCAAACGATTGACATCTATTTTGTAGCTTGAAGAAAAGAGGAGAAGTTGGAAATCTATGAAAAAATGAAAGAAAATGAAAATAAAAGACTGGTTTAAAGTGCTAAAAAGCGTAGTATAGGCCTGTCTTAAAATGAAAATAGTTTCATGCTATCAAAATGTGTCAAAAAGTCCAAAAAAGTTTCAAAAAAATCCTGCAAAACGGTTGACATATTTTCAATACGTGGTACAATTAAAAACGTAGAGGCGGGTGAACCGTTTTCAAAACAATAAAAAATAAGGAGATTTTTGCAAATGTCAAATACAGAAATTGCAAAAAAAGTCATAGATGCAATCGGTGGGGTTGAGAACGTTAGCAGTGTTGCTCACTGTGCGACTCGTCTTCGCGTGATGGTAAAAGATGAATCAAAAATCAACAAAGATGTTGTTGAGAACATTGAAAAAGTACAAGGTGCTTTCTTTAACTCAGGTCAATACCAAATCATCTTTGGTACTGGTACTGTAAACAAGATCTATGATGAAGTAGTAGCTCTTGGCTTACCAACATCATCAAAAGATGAAATGAAAGCTGAAGCTGCTAAACAAGGAAACTGGTTCCAACGTGCGATCCGTACCTTTGGAGACGTTTTTGTGCCAATTTTACCAGCGATCGTTGCAACTGGATTGTTTATGGGGATTCGCGGTGCTATTGCTCAAGACCAGGTTTTGGCTTTGTTTGGTACAACAGCAGACGCATTTAAATCTACTGATTTTTATACATATTCAACAATTTTAACTGATACCGCGTTTGCCTTCTTCCCAGCCTTGATTTCATGGTCTGCGTTCCGAGTATTCGGAGGAAATCCTGTTCTTGGGATTGTAATTGGTTTGATGATGGTTAGTCCGACACTTCCAAATGCGTGGGTTGTAGCGGAAGATCCTTCTAAGGCAGCAACATACTTTGGTATCTTCCATCATGTGGTTGGATTCCAGAACTCAGTTCTTCCCGCTTTCTTCGTTGGTCTAATTGGTGCGAAACTTGAAAAGTGGCTCCATAAGAAAATTCCAGATGTCTTAGATTTGTTATTGGTTCCATTATTCACATTAACAATCATGTCATTCCTCGCTTTGTTTATTATTGGTCCATTCTTCCACAGCATTGAAGAATATGTACTGAATGCAACTAAGTTTATTTTAAATTTACCATTCGGACTTGCAGGGCTTCTTATCGGTGGGGTTCATCAGTTGATTGTCGTTACTGGCGTCCATCATATCTTTAATCTTCTTGAATCACAATTAATTACTGCAGATAAAAAAGATCCATTTAATGCAATCATTACAGCAGCTATGACTGCGCAAGCTGGTGCTACTTTAGCAGTGGCAGTAAAATCTAAATCTCAAAAAGTGAAAGCTTTAGCATTCCCAGCAACTATTTCTGCTTTGCTAGGTATTACTGAGCCTGCAATCTTCGGGGTGAACTTGCGTTATGTGAAACCATTCGTTATTGCTTTGGGAGCAGGTGCTGTAGGTGGTTGGATTGCATCTATGTTAAATCTGGCTGGTACAGGATTTGGTATTACAATTATTCCAGGTACACTTCTCTATCTAAATGGTCAATTATTGAAATATGTATTTATGGTTGTATTTACAACTGCACTAAGTTTCGGTTTGACTTATATGTTTGGTTATGAAGATGAAGCTTCATCAGTTCCTGCAGAGGACAAAGAAGCTGGTGCAATTATTGAAGAAGAAACAACTGGAGTTATTCCAGCATCTCTTCAAGACGAAACCATCATCTCTCCTATCGTTGGTAGTGCTGTAGCACTTGCTGATGTGAATGATCCTGTCTTCTCAAGTGGAGCGATGGGACAAGGAATTGCCATCAAACCAACTGAAGGCGTTGTCTATGCACCAGCAGATGCTGAAGTAACTATTGCTTTCGCAACTGGTCATGCTTACGGTTTGAAGACAGCTAATGGTGCTGAAATCTTGATCCACGTTGGTATTGATACAGTATCAATGAACGGTGAAGGATTTGATCAAAAAGTAGCTCAAGGCGATAAAGTCAAAGCTGGTGATGTCCTTGGTACATTTGATGCAGCGAAAATTGCCGCAGCTGGTCTTGAAGACACAACTATGGTGATCGTCACTAACACGGCTGACTTTGCTTCTGTCACACCTGTTGCAACTGGATCTGTTGCGAAGGGTGATGCGATCATCGAAGTCAAAGCTTAATCGAAATAATAAGTTCTCAAGGACTGGTCTATCATCTCCAGTCCTTGAATTTTATTTCTCAAAAAAAGGTGTGTTTTTTCTTTAGAGAAGAGAAAAAGATTGACTACAAAATATGCTATAATAAATACAGGATATTTTTCATAATAAAAAAGGAGCCAACATGACAAAATTATATGGAAGTTTGGAAGCTGGCGGTACAAAATTTGTTTGTGCGGTTGGTGATGAAAACTATAATGTTGTGGAAAAAGTACAATTTCCAACAACCAAGCCAATTGAGACGATTGATAAGTGTATTGAATTTTTCTCAAAATTTGAGGATTTAGTTGGGCTTGCGATTGGTTCATTTGGACCAATTGATATCGATCCAAATTCAAACACTTATGGTTTCATCACAACGACTCCAAAACCGAATTGGGCCAATGTAGATATCGTTGGGGCTTTCCGTCGTGCCTTGAATGTACCTATCTATTTCACGACAGATGTGAATAGCTCTGCCTATGGCGAAGTGGTCGCACGCAATAATGCGGGTGGCCATATCGAAAACTTGGTTTACTATACAATCGGAACAGGAATCGGAGCTGGTGTCATCCAACGTGGCGAGTTTATCGGGGGAGCTGGGCACCCAGAAATGGGGCACTACTATGTGGCCCAACACCCAATGGATGTGGAAAAAGAATTCAAGGGTGTTTGTCCTTTCCACAATGGCTGTTTGGAAGGCCTTGCGGCTGGTCCTAGTCTGGAAGCTCGTACAGGTATTCGTGGGGAAAACATTGAACTCAACAGCAATGTATGGGATATTCAAGCCTACTACATCGCACAAGCAGCAGTGAATGCGACAGTTACCTTCCGCCCAGACGTCATTGTCTTTGGAGGAGGAGTAATGGCTCAACAACATATGTTAGATCGTGTTCGCACGAAATTTACTGCCCTCTTGAACGGTTACCTCCCTGTACCTGATGTGAGAGATTATATTGTGACACCTGCAGTTGCTGGCAATGGTTCAGCGACCTTGGGGAACTTTGTCCTTGCAAAAGAAGTGAGCGAGAAACTTAAAAAATAAGCAGCAATTGTCTCTTAGAGGTTAGAAACAAGAGCGAGGAGGCTGGGACAA